>NZ_JACDFE010000001.1 GCF_013815995.1 Sporichthya sp. | reverse complement strand
CCGCACGACCGCGGACACCGCGGTCGGGGCGAGGCGCCCGTGCGGGGCGCGATCCCCGATGAACACCGCCGGGCATCCGGTGCCGGCCGGGCGCCCGGACCACAGCCACGCGGCCACCGCCGCCCCGACCTCAACCGGCAGCGGGAGAAGGTCCTGGCGACCGCCCTTCCCGCGCACCGTGATCTCCCCGGCCCGCCAGTGAACATCGCCCAGCTCCAGGGCGCTGATCTCCCCGGCGCGAAGACCCAGCCGGGCCAACACGGTCAGGATCGCGAAGTCGCGCCGGCCGAGCGCGCCGGTGCGGTCGCAGCCCTCGAGCAGGCGCGCCACGTCGGCGGCGCTGAGCGCCTCGGGTAGCGCCGCGAGCTGCCAGCACGCGACACCAGGGGCCGCCGCGCTCAGTAGGACCGGCATCTGCCCGTCGAGGTAGAGGAAGCGCAACAACGACCGCAGGCCGGTCACCGTCACCTTCGCCGTCGCGACGCAGCGGCCCTGGCACTGCCCGCGGACGAACGCGGTGACCCTCGCCCCGCCCACGCCGTCGAAGACGGCAACACCGTCGAGGCACACCTGCGCCAGGAACCGGCGCGCCACCGGCAGATACATGCGGATGCTCGCCGCGGCCAGACCGCGTTCCCGCGCCAGGTACTCCTCGTAGCGCACGATCAGCCGATCAAGCTCCGTGCTCGGGCCCGCCGGTTCCCTCGCCGCGAGGACACCCGCGGCGCGCAGGTACTCCACCAGCCCGGCCATCGCCCGAGCCGAGATCAGGTGCCGGTAGCCGGCCGCGCGGCGGTCACACAGGAACTCCTCGACCACCGCCGGAGTCAACTCACGCGGGTCCAGCCCGCGCGCCTCGAGCCACCGGCTCACGTGCGCCATCAGATGAACCAGATGCGCCGCCGAGTCCCAGGTGTAACCACGCGCGAGCAGCGACTCCCGGAAGCCTTCGCCGTACGGAGCCAACGGGCCCTCGACATGGCCTCGTCCAGATCTGCTCATGATCAGCTCCTCTCCACAGGTCTCAGTTGTGGAGAAGACGATCTACAAGCCGCCTGGATTATGCCGAGCTACGCGGACCGAACACCGAGCCCTCACGGCCGTCCGACGGCCTCCTCGGCATAACCCGGGCCTCGGCATAACGGGTCCAGCTGATGGGCGACCGCACCCGGGAAGCGACCCGGGTGGAGAAGCTGCTGGAGGACGCCTCGATCAAGCTCTCGGTGGTGGTCTCCAACATCACCGGCGCCTCCGCGCGGGCGATGCTCACCGCGCTGGTCGAGGGGGAGACGGATCCGCATGCGATGGCGGACCTGGCCTACTCCAACCTGCGGAACAAGAAGCCGCAATTGGCCGAATCGCTGATCGGCCGCTTCGATGACCACCACCGCCTGCTGGTGGGCGGGATGCTGCAACGCCTGGCGCAGGTCGAGGCATCGCTCAAGGCGGCCGACGCGCAGATCGCCGAACAGATCACGCCGTGGCAGCACCAGTTCGAGCTGCTCCAGACCATCCCGGGGGTCGGGCTCAAGACCGCGCAGGTGTTCATCGCCGAGACCGGTGCGGACATGTCCCAGTTCCACTCACCCGCGCACCTGGCCGCCTGGGCCGGGCTGGCGCCGGCGGTGCACGAATCGGCCGGGAAGTCCTGGTCGATGGGCACCCGGCGCGGGAACAAGTGGCTGGCCTCGATGCTGGTCGAGTCCGCGCACTCCGCCGCCCGGATGAAGAACACCTACCTCGCGGCGCAGTACCGCCAGCTCGCCGCCCGCCGCGGGGCCAAACGCGCCGCGGTCGCGGTGGCCCACTCCATCCTGGTCTCGGGCTACTGGATGCTCGAACGCGACGAGCCCTACCGCGACCTCGGCCCGGACTGGTTCACCCCGCGAAGTCGACCCGGCGGTCCGGACCCGCAGACTGGTCGCCCAACTCGAACGCCTCGGCCACACCGTCAGCCTCGACCAAGCCGGCTGACCCAGCACCGACATCCCGGTCAGCACCCACGCCGACCAAGGAACCGGCTCAGTCAAGACCCTCCGGGCTGCCGCCCGGAGCTGCCGCGCGCCCGGTTACGGGAACTCACGGGTCAGTAAGTGTCTGCGTTCTGCTTCACCGTGCCCGCTGGATGTGAATGCGGCTGGCCGGTGCAGGTCGCTGGTGGCCGGGGTTCTTGGCGTCGGTATTTGACGTGCCGTCATGTTAGCGTCTGTCCGGTGGGCTCCGCCAGCCTCCGCGGTTCTCCCTGGGTGTCCGTGACAGTCCGTCAGTAGCTGCTGCGGCCTGTCGTGATCACACTGGTGGCGTGGCACCCGCGGACGTCGGTGCACTCTGGTGCTGCGGTTCCAAGCCCGTAGACGCTCCTATGTCAAGCAGCCGCGGCTGAGGCCGTCGCTGCCTTGGTGTGAAGCCTGCTGTTGTGCTGGATCTCGTCGGCGCGGAGGGCGGCGAACACGGCGTCGGACAGGCGCCGGCGGAGGGCTTCGGCGCAGGTCTTGCCGGTGGCTTGGACCTTGTCGATGGGTGGCGCCGGACCAGACCGGGACCGGGGCGGTGCCGGTGAAGCGGGCGTAAACGTCCTTGCTGCGGAAGCGGTGGGCCCCGGCGGCTGTGGGGTCCTCGGTGCGGCGGTCATCATGGGGAGGGTCCGGCTCAACGCGGCGGCACCGAGCGATCAACACCGCCCTGCCCATGATCGCCGTCACCCAGGCCCGCGGCACCGGGGGCGGCGAGCAGGGCCGGGGCGATCCGGCGCACGATGGCGCCGATCTCGGCCTGTAGGGCATTGATCGCGACGGTGAGCTCACGGCAGCGGGCGAGCGAGAACGAGCTCGTCGATGGGGTGGCTGAGTACTGGGCCTACTCAGTTCAGCACGTCAACCGCAAGCGAGAGAACCTGGGCGATGACCTGGTGAGCGAGGCGATCCGCGCCTGCCAGGAGGACCCGGAGATGCCGACGGCCGGCGCCGGTGTCGACGGCTCATCTCAGCCCTGATTGAGGGCGATCGTGGCAGTTCCCTTGACGTGCACGCCGCCGGTCTGACGGGTGCAGGTGAGCTCGACCTCGGCGGTCCTGGCATCTTCGTCAACAGAGGTGACGGCCCCTGCGTAGGTCAGCTCATCACCGGGCCAGGACTGCTCGCGGAACTGAGCTGCGAAGCGCAGTACGTTCTCGACGCCCACCCACGCGCCCAGCCACGACGCGAGGCGTGAGGCCGTCAACATCCCGACCGCGTACGGCGTCGGGAAGCCGCGGGCGACGGCCGCCTCGCTGTCGTAGTGCATGGGATTGAAGTCGCCGGACGCACCCTGGTAGCGCACGAACTGTTCAACGGTCAGGGGCGGATCCCTTCGCGTGGGGCCCTTGTCGCCAAGTTTCACGCGGACGGCTCCCCGGTCTCGATCGTCACGGTCCTGACCTCGGCCCGCAGCGCCCCACCCCTGTCCCGGAAGTCGGTGATGACCTGCGTGAAGTCCATGACGCCGCCGCGCTTGCCTTCCTTGGTCCAGGTCTTGTCCACGCGCCGCAGACCGGTGAGCTCCTCGCCCACTCGGATCGGGCCGCCGTGGAAGACGAACTCCTGCTGCCCGTGCAGCGTCCGGGACAGGTCGCGGTGGGGTGGCCAAACGGAGCACTCGGGCCCGGCCCAGAACGCCATGGATTGCAGGAACGTGATCGGGACGGGGCCGCAAGGCTCGATCGGGTCGGGATGGTCGACGGCCCGGGCGAACTCGCGCGCCTTGCCGAGTTCGACGACCATCTGGAACGGCTGCGCCGCCCGTTGTCCCTGGCTTCCGTACGCGCCCATCAGGCGGTCCCCTGCTGCCACCCGTGGATCACCGGAAGCACCTCCTTGGCCAGCAGCCGCAGCGAATCGGCGGCCTCGCTCCGCAGGGGGACGCCGGGCGGCGGATAAATGCAGACGACGTCGGAGAGGTTGATGCTGAGGCGCATGCTGTCGAGGACTGACAGCACCTGGTCTGGGTTGCCGATCAGTTCGTTCGCCCGGTAGCGGGCCTCGGTGTCGGGGTTGTCCCGGTAGCCGAAGTTGAAGGCGCCGTCCCCGTACTGGTCGCTGTAACTGTCCGCCTCGGCCCACCGGTGCATGACGAGGTCCCGGTTGCGTCGCCACACCTCGTCGGGCTCTTCCAGGGTGACGTTGATCGAGAAGGGCAGCGAGACGCGATAGCGGGCCGGGTCCTCGCCCTGGGCGCGCAACTCCTCGACGTAGGCGGCGTACACGGCGGGGTCCGCCGAGGTCGCAGCCAGGTGCGCCTTGTGCCGTGCGGCCCGTTGCGCGGCGGGGATCGAGGCGGCGGCGCCCCAGACGGGATAAGGGTCCTGCAGCGGCGGGGGTTGCATCTCCAGGTCCTCGACGTCCCAGTACTTGCCGTGGTGGGTCACCACCCGCTCGGTGAGGGCCCTGGTCAGCAGTTCGAAGCCCTCCTCCATGCGCGACGGCCGGGTGCGGGGATTCAGGCCGAAGGCGCGGTACTCGTGCTGGCGGTAGCCGGGCGCGACGGTGATGAACGTCCGCCCGCCGCTGAGCTGGTCGAGGATGCACCACTCCTGCGCAAGCAAGGCCGGGTGGTGCAGCGGCAGGATGCTCGCCCACGACCCCACCCGGATCGAGCTGGTGCGCTGGATCAGAGACGCCGCGAACGCGATGGGCGCCGACCCGTGCCCGTCGCGGGCGAAGAAGTGCTCCTCGACGGCCACGAAGTCGAATCCGAGCTGTTCGCTCTCGCACAGCAACCACAAGTGGTCCTCCCACAGCTCCGACCATGGTCGGGCGGCGATCGCGGGGTTCGACATCTCGTGGGCCAGGCCGATGCGCATGCGATCTCTCCTACAGAGGTTGGGAGCGCACGGTAAGTCTATTACGCTTCTGTCTACAGAAATAGATACCGTAGGAGGCATCGTGCTGGGGTTCCACGTGGTTGCGGGCCGATGGTGAGCGACGAGCCATATGTCCTCACCACGGTCGATGGTCCGATCGGCTGGCTCACCCTCAACGACCCGGAGCGTCTGAATCCGGTCACCCGAGCCCGCGTCGCGGAACTCAACGTCGCTGCTCGGGCTTTGTCTGATCGCGACGACGTCCACGTGGTGGTGATCCAAGGTGCGGGTCGCGCCTTCTGCGCAGGTGCCGACGTCTCCCAGGGGCAGCCGGCGGCCGATCGGAGGGTGCCCCTGGGTGGCGGGGCGCTGCTGCCGGGGGCACCCGCCGATTGGACTTTGGCCGGAATGCGGCAGCCGGTGATCGCGATGATCCGCGGGGCCGCCGTTGGATTCGGCCTGGAGCTCGCGCTCCAGGCTGATATCCGGATCGCAAGCGAGGATGCAAAGTTCGTGGCACCGTTCGCCAAGTTGGGGATCATCAGCGACACCGGCACCGGCACGTGGCTGCTGCCGCGGCTGATCGGTTGGTCGAAGGCGGCGGAGCTCTACTACACGGGCCGTAAGGTCCTGGCCCCCGAGGCTCTTGAGCTCGGGCTGGTCAACGATGTGCGTCCCGAAGCAGACCTCCTGGACTTCACGCGCGCCCTGGCCGAACAGATCGCCGAGAACTCGCCGTGGTCGCTGCGCATCATGAAGCGGCTGATCTTCGACGGGCTCCAACACAGCCGTGGGGAACACCTGCTGCTCCAGAACCAGCGCTTCAACGAACGGCCCGCCCGGCCGAGTGAGGAGGGCGCCCCATGATCGTCAGCACCTCCCCGCAGCGACCCGACGACGTGGTCGTCGAGATCGCCGAGACGACGGCCGCGGCCGTGGGTGAACGAGCCCGGGCCGCCCGGGCCGCGCAGCGCGAGTGGGCGGCGCTCTCTCCGCTTGCGCGCGCCGGAATCCTTTGCGAGCTGGCGGAGGATGTTCGCTTGTGCACAGACGAGCTCGCCGCCCTGGTCACCCGGGAGATCGGCAAGACCGCACTCGAGGCGCGTGGCGAAGTGGGCCGGACCGTGCAGGTGCTGCAGTTCCATGCCCAGCAGGCGCTCGCCGCCGGCGGGGAGACCTACCCCGCGGTGGGTCCACCCGGCACCATCCTGTTTACCCAGCGCCGCCCGCTCGGCCTGGCCGGGCTGATCACGACCTGGAACTTCCCGCTGGCCATCCCGGCGTGGAAGCTCGCGCCCGCCCTGGCGGCGGGCAATGCCGTGCTTCTCAAACCGGCTCCCGAGGCCACCGCCATCGCGTTACGGCTCGGCGAACTGCTTGCGGTTCGTCTGCCGGACGGACTGCTGCAGGTGCTGCCCGGCGGCGTCCCGACCGCGGAGGCGGTTCTGGTGCACGCGGACTGCGTGTCCTTCACGGGCTCGGTCTCCGGAGGCCGGGCGGTCGTCGCCGCGGCGACGGCCCGGAACATTCCGGTGCAGTCAGAAATGGGCGGGCACAACGCCTCCGTTGTTCTCCCTGACGCCGATCCAGCCAGGGCGGCTCAGGTCATCGCCGAGGCGGCGATGGAGTTCGCCGGCCAGAAGTGCACCGCGACTCGACGGGTGGTGGTGGTCGGGGACCCGCACGCCTTCACCGAGGCGCTGGTAGCGGCCGTGGACGGCTTGCGACAGGGGGATCCGGACGAGCCTGGCACCGTCGTGGGTCCGGTGATCTCGGAGCGCGCGCGCTCCCGCGTCCTCGAAGCCGCCGCGCTCGCGCGCACACTCGGCGGTCGGGTCATCGCCGGAGGCCGCACGGGGGACGGACCCGGCTGGGCATTGGCCCCGACTCTCGTGGACGGCCTTACGCCGGACTGCGTATTAGCCCAGGAGGAGGTCTTCGGTCCGTTCGCCATGGTGTTGCCGGCACGCGACGTCGCGGACGCGCTCGAGATCGTCAATGGCACGCCGTTCGGTCTAGCGGCGGCCATCTTCACCGGGGATCTGGACGCCGCCCTTGCCTTCGCCGACCGGGTCCTAGCCGGCCAGGTGAAGGTGAACGCGAAGACCTCGGGGGCCGATCCGCATGTCCCGTTCGGCGGGGAACGGAATTCCGGCAGCGGCCCCAAGGAGCAAGGGTCGGTGGCAGCCGAGTTCTACACCGTCGGTCGGACCGTGACCATCTGCCCGGCTATCTGAGGCCGGACCTCTGGTCCGGAGCCGTCGAAGTGTAGAGGATACTATTATGCATACAGGTATGTAAGCGGCTTCTCTGAACCGGAGTGCGCATGGCGGGCATCTGTCAGGGTCGGATCGTCATCGTCACCGGGGCCGGCGGCGGGATCGGCCGGGAACACGCGCGGCTGTTCGCCGCCGAGGGAGCCAAGGTGGTCGTCAACGACCTCGGCACGAGCGCAGCGGGTGAAGGGTCGGAGCGCAGCGCCGCTCAGGTGGTCGCCGACGAGATCGCGGCGAGGGGCGGCCTGGCCGTAGCCAACGCCGACGACGTCTCGGCCTGGGATGGAGCCGAACGTCTCGTGCGGCAGGCGATCGACACCTTCGGTGGCCTCGACGTGCTCGTCAACAACGCAGGAATCCTGCGCGACAAGATGTTCGCGAACATGGACGAAGCGTCCTGGGATGCGGTCGTGAAGGTGCATCTCAAGGGCACCTTCGCACCATCCCGGCACGCCGTCGAGTACTGGCGCAGCGAGAGCAAGGCCGGCCGCGAAGTGGACGCGCGGATTATTAATACGACGTCCGCCTCGGGCATCTACGGCAACGTCGGGCAGAGCAACTACGGCGCGGCAAAGGCGGGGATCGCTGCGATGACCGTGATCCTGGCGCAGGAACTGGAAGGCTACGGGATCACCGTCAACGCTGTCGCACCGAGCGCACTGACCCGAATGACCGAGGACCTGCCGCAGGTCAAGGCACGCGTTGAGGCGGAGGGTGGCCGGGCTGGACATTCGCTGGATCCGGTCTACGCTGCCTCGCCTGTGGTCTGGCTGGGCAGCGGCGAGAGCCGGGGGATCACTGGTCGGGTGTTCTCGGTCTCCGGCACCAAGTTGGCGGTCAACGAGGGTTGGGTCCAAGGCCCTACGCTCGAGACGATCGGGCGCCCATGGACGCCCGAAGAGATCGGCGAATTCCTTCCCCAGCTCGTGAAGGCCGCCGCCTCCAACGCAACCATGGCGGGCACCCGACCGTGAGCGTGCGGGCGCGTCCCCACCATTCCCCAAGCGAGAGGTGAATTCCATGGGAGGCCGACTGGAGGGCAAGGTCGCGGTCGTGACGGGGGCGGGCTCCGGTATCGGCGCCGCCATCGCGGAACGTTTCGTCGGTGAGGGCGCCGGTGTGGTCGCGGTCGACATCTCCGGCCGACAGAAGGCAGTAGCCGATCGCCTGGGCCGGCAGTGTCACCCCGTCCAGGCGGACGTCTCACTCTCGCCCGAGGTGCAGGCGATGCTGCAGGCCGCGGTCGACACATTCGGTCGGGTCGACGTGCTCGTCAACAACGCGGGCATCGAAGGCGCCGGTGGCGCCGCTGTGCGATTACCCCGAGGAAGACTTCGAGCGGGTCATGGCGGTCAACTTTCGCGGCGTCTATCTCGGCATGCATTATGGGATTCCGGTGTTGCTGGGTAACGGCGGTGGCGTCATCGTCAACACGGCATCTATGTCGGCCGAGGTCGCCTTCCCGGGTATGTCCGTCTACTGCGCCTCAAAAGGCGCAGTGAAAATGCTCACGAATACCGCTGCGATGGAGTACGCGGACAAGGGCATCCGGGCGAATTGCATCAGCCCAGGCACCATTCACACCTCGATGGTAGACGCCCTGCCGGAGGAGTTCATGAAGGCGATCGTCGACGCCAACCCGGTGAAGCGGATCGGCCAACCACGCGAGGTGCCAACCCGGCGGTATTCCTGGCCAGCGACGAGTCGGCGTTCATTGCGGGCACCGAGATCACCATCGACGGGGGCTACACCGCGTTGTAGGCGACCCCGGGGCTACCGGCCGACGTACGTCCCTGCTCGCTTTTCCGAGAAGGCGGCGAAGGCCTCCGCGGAGTCGCGGGTTGAGGTGACGACGGCTTGGTGGGAGGAACTGAGGTCCAAGGCGGTGCGCAGGTCATGGCGTGCGCCCTGGCGCACGGCACGCTTGATCATCTGGATGGCGACCGGCGACCGGCGGACGCGCTGCCAGGTCCCGGGCGTAGGCGGTCACTGCGTCAGGAAGGTCTACATCGTCGTGCACCTGGTCGATGAGGCCGATGGCCAACGCGTCCGTCGCGTCGATCACCTCGCCAGTCCAGAGCATGTGCAGCGCCCGGGAGGTCCCCACGACTCGTGGCAGCAGCCAACATCCGCCGTCGCCCGGCACGAGTCCAACCTTGATGTAGGCCTCGGAAATCGGGCGGAGCGCGCAGTGAAGCGCAGGTCGCAGAGCAAGGCCATGTCGAGGCCGGCTCCGATCGCCGGTCCATGGATGGCGGCCAGGACCGGCTTGTCGAGATCCTCGAGCGCGTGTGCCACTCCGGTGCACCCGCCCCCGTCAGCAGGGCTTTCTCGCCAAGGGGATCGCGCGTCTCGCCATTGAAATCGTCCAGGTCGACTCCCGCGCAGAACGAGTCCGCGGAGCCCGTCACCACGACGACCCGCACGTAGTCGTCGCCGCCGACGCTGACCAACGCGTCCGCCCACGCGTCAACCATGGCCAAAGTAGACGCGTTTTTCCGATACGCCGGTCCAGGCGGAAGCTCGCCACGAGGTCGGTCACCGAGTATTCGAGATCGGCCATGTGGTCTTCCTCCGTCGCTGCGGTCCGGGCGAGTTCTGTCGGACAGGCTACCCATGCGCTTGTCAGACGCATCCAGAAGTGTATAAAGTTATCGTAGCTGGTAGCTGCAGGTCATTCAGCTGCCACCACCCGTGCTGACCCGCACTCCTACCTGAGAGGACCCAGGCGCGATGGCACTCCAGTTCGGTCTGATGAACGAGATCCCGTCCTACCCCCCGTACACCGAGCACGAGAGCCTCAAGCACATCGTGGATACCGCCGTGCTGGGCGAGGAGCTGGGCTTCGACTACTTCTGGACGGTCGAGCACCACTTCCTCAACGAGTTCTCGGTCAGCACGGCCCCGGAGTCGCTGTTGCCGTACATCGCGGCCAAGACGTCGCGGATGCGGATCGGACATGGTGTGCGCCTGCTGCCGTTCGCCTACAACAACCCGGTGCGCCTCGCGGAGTCCGCGGCGACGCTCGACCTGCTGTGCGACGGGCGCTTGGAGTTCGGCACCGGCCGGTCGATCTCGTGGGACGAGATGGCGGGATTCGGGGTCAATCCAGAGGAGACGCGCGCGCAGCAGCAAGAGGCGTTGGACATCATCACCACCGCGTGGACCCAGGACGTTGCCTCCTACGACGGCCAGTTCTACAAGCTGCCGCCGCGCCACGTGATTCCCAAGCCGCTGCAGAAGCCGCACCCGCCGCTGTGGGGCGCGGCGACCAGCCCGGACTCGCACCGCATCGCGGGCGAGAACGGACTCGGGCTGCTCTCGTTCACGTTGCTCACGCCGCTGGACGTGCTGAAGGTGAGCATCGACCTGTACCGCTCCGGCATCGCCTCGGCACGCGCGGGACAGGGCAACCCCAAGGGTGCGTTCATCAACGAGCGGGTGGCCACCTTCACCCTGGTGCACGTCGCCGAAACGGACGAAGAGGCGATGGAGAACATGCGCGGGCCGGCGATGAAGTACATCAAGGAGTCGATCGGCATCATCAACTCGGTGTCGCGACAGGTTCCGTATCTGAACCCCAATCAGGACGCCGCGAAGATGGACATCCCCAGCTACGACTACCTCAAGCCGTTCATCGACGTCGACCTCGACTCACTCAACTACGAGGACATCGAGGCCAGCAACATGGTCATGGCCGGCAGCCCGGAAAAGATCATCACGCGTATCAAGGAGTACGAGGCGATGGGGGTCGATGTGTTCCTGCCCATGCTCTCGCAGACGAACATGCCACACGACAAGGTCATGAAGTCGGTAGAGCTGTTCGGAAAGCACGTCATCCCCGCGTTCCGGTAGGCAACCCCACGGCGCACGCGGAAGTGCCGGTCCGGCCGCACAGGGACCGGCAGCGCCCTCGCTTCGCCGGACCAGACGAGAGGAACATCTAGTGAGCGTGAAGTTCGGCATCTTCAGTCTGAGCCAGATCCCGGACCAGTCCCGCCGCGCCGAAGCGATCCAGGAGGAACTCGAGGAGTTCGTGCTCGCCGAGCAGCTCGGATACGACACCGCCTGGGTCGCCGAGCACCTCTTCTCCACCTACGGCGTCGTGGCGTCGACCCAGGTCATCGCGGCGGCGATCGCGGCACTCACCAGTCGCATCCGGATCGGCACTGCCGTCAGCATCATCCCGTTCAACCACCCCTTGCGGACGGCCTCGGACTTCGGGCTGATCGACATCCAGTCCAACGGGAGGCTGAACTTCGGCGTAGGCCGGGCCTACCAGCCGCACGAGTTCACCGGGCTGGGCCTGGAGATGGCCGAGAGCCGGCAGATGTTCGACGAGGGCATGGAGATGATCCTGGCCGCGTGGACCCAGGAGAAGGTCGACCACCACGGGAAGTACTGGTCCACCTCAGGCCCGGTAGAGGTCCTGCCCAAGCCCGCGCAGAAGCCGCATCCCCCCGTGTACATGGCGACCATCTCTCCGGCGAGCTTTCAGACGGCGGCCGACAAGGGGTGGGGCTTACAGCTGGCCGCTCCCTTCACGTACCGCACATACCGCGAAGAGTGGATGGACAAGCTCGCCGAGCATCTCGCGGACTACGAGGCGGCCTGCGTCGCAAAGGGCCGCGATCCCAAGGCCGCGGAGCGGGCGATCCTCGTCCCGTTCTTTTGCGCGGAGACCGAGGATCTCGCGGTCGAGCGGTACGCCAGGCACGTGGAGTGGTTCTACAGCAAGGTCAGCGGCCACGAACGTCCCGTAGGCGCGGCCGCGGACAAGCTCGTCCCCGGCTACGAGCTGCAATTCACTGAGGGCAAAAAGACCAAGGAGGCGGGCCTGCTGGCGTTCGAGCACCTGCACCGGCACAGCGCCGCGATCGCCTCCGATCCGGCCGGCTGCATCTCCAAGCTGCAGTTCATGCGGGAGAAGTTCGGGATCACCGAGTTCATCCTCTGGTTCAACATCGGCGGCATCGACACTGAGCTGGCTCGGGAGTCCATGAGACTGACGATGGACAAGGTCATCCCGCACATTTCTGCCTGAGGCACCGTCAGACCACTGCAGAGGAAGGCTCAGCCCATGGATTTCGGATTGCCGGACGACAGTCGCCGGTTCCTGAGTGAGCTGCGCTCCTACCTCGATGGCCTGAACCTGGACAAGGTGGTTGCCGAAACCCTGGAGGACGACCACGAGGCCGGCCCCGCCGGCCAGGAGATGCTGGCTCAGATGGGCCGCGACGGGTGGCTCGGTATCGGATGGCCGGCTGAGCACGGCGGTCGCGGGCGCTCGGCCGTCGACCAGTGGCTTTACCTCGAGGAGATGGCCTACCGCCGCCTGCCCGCCGGCGGCCTGAGCATCACCTCCGTCGGTCCGACCCTCATGAAACTCGGCACCGCAGAACAGAAGGCAGAGTTCCTGCCGGCGATCCTGCGGGCCGAGGTGCGCTTCGCGGTGGGCTATAGCGAGCCGGACGCGGGCAGCGACGTGGCGTCCCTGCGCACGCGAGCCGTTAGGGTCGGCGACGAGTACGTCGTCAAAGGTCAGAAGATCTACACCACCGGCGCCCATGACTGCAGCCACATCTGGTTGGCCGTCCGGACGCACCCGACGGAGACCCGACACCGGGGCCTCTCGGTCCTCCTCGTAGCGCTCGACTCACTCGGCGTGACGGTCCAGCCGATCTACACGCAGGCCGACACTCGGACGAACGAGGTGTACTTCGACGATGTGCGCGTCCCGGTAGCCAACCTCGTGGGTGAGGAGAACGAGGGCTGGGCGGCGATGATGGTCGCGCTCGACTTCGAGCGGATCTTCGTCTACGCCGCGGCGCTGAAGGACTTCGAGGAACTCGTCGCGTGGACGCGGGTCTTCCCCTCGGAGAAGTCCCCACTCATCGCGGACCGGACGGTGGCCCACCGGCTGGCGGAGATGGCGGCAGATCTTGAGGTCGCCCGTCTGCTGGCGCTGCGCACGGCGTGCATCATCGACACCGGCGTGGTCCCGACGGCCGAAGCGGCTGCCCTGAAGGTCTGGATCTCGGAGTTGCGCCACCGGATCGCCACCGAGGGCCTGGCGATCGTCGGTGAGCATGGCCAGCTCAAGGCCGGCGAGGACGCGGCTCCGGCCGCCGGTCAACTGGAACACCAGTACCGCGCCGGGACGGTGCTGAAGTTCGCGTCCGGCACCAACGAAGTGATGCGGGACATCATCGCGCAGCGGGCCCTCCACCTCCCCAGAGCGCGCGCTCTGGGCAAGGTCTATGGCTGACTTGCGGCTTGACGACATCGAGCAGATGTTGCGGGACACCGCCCGCCGCTTCCTCCGTCAGGTCAGCGTCGAACGCCTGCTGTCATGGGAAACGAGCGAGGACGGCTACGACTCCGACGTGTGGTCGTCCATGGTGGGGCTCGGGTGGGCGTCCCTGACCCAGGCCGCCGAGGGGGGCGGCGGTGCCAACCTGATCCACACCGGAATAGTTCTGGGGGAGACCGGCCGGGCTGGGCTGCCGTCACCGTTGTTCCAGACCCTCGTCACCGTCCTGGGACTGACCCGCCTGGGCGGTGATCCCGCGGCGCTCCTCGCCGAGCGCCTGGCCCAGGGCGAGGCCCGCGCGGTGACCGTGGCACCGGCCGATCCGGGTCGCCTCGTGACGTTGACCGAGAATCCGGACGGTACGGCCGTCCTGTGCGGATCGCCGGTGCTCACCGAGTGGGCACTGTGGGCGCAGACCTTCATCGTTCCCGCCAGAGTCGAGGGGGCGCCCGAACGCTGCGCACTTGTCGTGGTGGACGCGCAGGCTGGCGGCGTCGGCGTCGAGGAAGCGACCAGCTTCGACAACGAGCGGATCGGCGTCGTCACCTTCGACCGCGTCGTGGTCCCGGCCTCGGGCGTTCTGTCCGCCGACGTCCGTGCCGACGACCTCGAAACGATGCTCGCCTTGCGGGACCTGCTGCGCTGCAGCGAGATGCTCGGCGGGGCGCGGCGGGCGTTGGAGCTCAGCGTCCAGTACGCGACCGACCGCGTGCAGTTCGGTCAACCGCTCGGCACCAAACAGGCGGTGCAGCACCGGTGCGCCGACATGCTGATCGCCCTGGATGGGGCGTGGCTCGCCACCTTCGAGGCGTTGTGGACCGCGAGTACCGGGCCAGCCTCGACCCGGTCGATCGCCGTGGCTCGCTTCCAGGCGGCCCGAGCGTGTGAGCAGGCGGTTCTCGGTGCAGCCCAGCTCACCGGCGCCATGGGGTTCACGCGCGAGTACCCCCTCAACGTCTTCTTCCGGCGGGTCAAGGCCCAGCAGCTGCGGCTCGGCTCGGTCACAAGCCAGCTCGATTCCCTCGCCGCCGAGTTCCTCGCCGTTTCCGAGGGCGTGTGATGGCCGAGTCGGCTCTCACCGGCGTCCGCGTCGTGGACCTCTCCCGCGTCGTGGCCGGTCCGCTGTGCGCGCAGATGCTCGGTGACCACGGCGCCGACGTGGTGAAGGTAGAGGCCCCTGCCGGCGACGAGCTGAGGACCTACGGTCCTCCCTTCGGGCCGGGGACGAGCGCCTACTTCGACGGTGCGAATCGCAACAAGCAGAACATCTGCCTGGATCTCGGTCACCCCGCGGCCCGCGAGGTGCTGCTCCGGCTCCTCGACGGTGCCGACGTCGTCATCGAGAACTTCAAGTCGGGGACGATGGACCGCTGGGGCCTGGGATACGAGACCCTCGCGGCCGAGCACCCGGAGCTCGTCTACTGCCGGATCACCGGGTTCGGGGTGGACGGTCCGTTGGGTGGTGCCCCGGGCTACGACGCTCTACTGCAGGCGTATGCCGGGCTGATGAGTGTGACCGGCGAGACCGACGGGCCCCCGACCCGCGTCGGCCTTCCGATGGTCGACCTGGCCGCCGCGATGATGGCCTTCTCGGGCATCCTGCTCGCGCTCCACGAGCGCCAGGGTTCCGGACTCGGTCAGCTTGTCGACTGCACCCTGCTCGACTCGGCACTCGGACTGCTGCATCCGCACGGCTCGAGCGCGGCGATGTACGGGGGCCGTCCGGTGCGGGTGGGCGACTCCCACGGCGGGGTTGCGCCCTACCAGACATTCGCCTGCCGCGACGGCCGCCTGATGATCGCGGCGAACAACAACCGGCAGTTCGCGCGCCTCTGCGCGATCCTCGGGCTCGGTCACCTCGCCGAGGACCCGCGCTTCGTGGACAACAACAGCCGGGTGGCGAACAAGGCCGCGTTGGCCGAATTCCTGGGCGCGGCCGTGGCCGACCGCGCGGGCGCGGGCCTGGGGGACGAGTTGCTCGCGGCCGGGGTGCCGGCGGCGATGGTCAACGAGGTGCCGGAGGTGCTCGACCTGCCCCAGGTCCGGCACCGCAACATGGTCGTCGAGCTCGACGACTACCGCGGCATCGGCATCCCCATCGCGTTGACGCGCACCCCGGGGCGGGTGCGGTCCGTGCCCGCACTCCGGGGCGCGGACACCGAGGCCGTGCTCGCCCGACTCGGCTACGAGGCCGCGCAGATCGAGGACCTGATCGCGGCTGGCGCCGCCCAGGCCGCAGCCGCCCCCCATCGAGAACTGCACCCGGCGAACGCCGGTTAGACGGAGGACCGCGGAATGCCCATCACCAGGTCAGCCCCCAAGCGGGACGCCGACAACACCCCGTATTGGGACGGCGCTGCGCGCGGCGAGCTGCGGCTCCAACGGTGCGCCGCTTGCGGCGTCGCGCGGTTTTACCCGCGGCTGCTCTGTCCCGAGTGCTGGTCGGACTCGGTGGGCTGGTTCACCGCCAGCGGCGACGGGACCGTCTACTCCTACTCGGTCGTGCACCGCGCGCCGTCGGCGAATTTCGCCGACGCGGTGCCCTACGTGGTCGCCCTGATCGACCTCGACGAAGGCCCCAGGATGCTGAGCAACGTCGAGGCCGACGATCCCGAGGCGGTGCAGATCGGCGACCGGGTCCGGGTCCGCTTCGAGCGGGTCGACGAGAACTCCGCGATCCCCGTCTTCGTCAAGGTGGCAGCGTGAGCCTGCGTAACAAATGTGCGATCGTCGGGGTCGGGCAATCCCGCATCGGCAAGGTGCCCGACCGGACCGGTATGGCCCTCGCGGCGGACGCCGCCAAGGCCGCACTCGACGATGCCGGACTCACCCCCGCCGACATCGACGGAGTGCTGGCCGGCTACACCTTCACCGAGCCGTACCTGATGCTCAGCAGCGTCATGTGCGAGTACCTCGGCCTGCAGCCCACCTACTCCGCCTCGATCATGGTGGGCGGCGGGTCGGCCGGCTTCATGCTCCACCACGCGATGCACGCGATCGTCACCGGCGCCGCCACGAACGTACTCATCGTGATGGGGGAGAACCGCCGGACGGGCCAGACCTCGGACGACGCGATCGCCGCGATCTCCAAGATCGGCCACCCGTACTACGAGCATCCTTACGGCGCCCCGATGCCCGGGCTCTACGGTCTGGTGGCGCGCCGTCACATGCACGAGTACGGCACCACGTACGAGCATCTCGCGGCCGTCTCCGTGAACACGCGGTATCACGCGAGCCTGAACCCGTCCGCCCAGATGCGCGAACTCATCACGGTCGAGGACGTGCTGAACTCGCGAATGATCTCCGACCCGTTCCGGATGCTGAACTGCTGCCTGATCTCCGACGCCGGCGGGGCGATGATCGTGACCTCGGCGGAGCGGGCGAAGGACCTGCGGTCGGCGCCCGTCTACGTCCGGGGCATCGGCGAGATGCACACCCACGAGCACGTCAGCATGGCGCGGAACCTCACCGAGACGGGCGCGGGCCGCTCCAGCGAGATCGCCTACGCGATGGCCGGCGTCGGGCCCGAGGACATCGATTACGCCTCGCTCTACGACTGCTTCAGCATTGTGCCGATCATGGAGCTGGAAGAACTCGGCTTCGTCAAGCCCGGTGAGGGCGGCGACTTCTTCCTCGGCGGGCACGCGCGCCTCGGGGGACAGCTCCCGGTCAACACCCACGGCGGGATGTTGTCTCACGCGCATGCGGGCGGGGCCGGCGGCTTGTTCGACATCACCGAGGCCGCCCTGCAGGTCCGGGGTGAATGCGGCGAGCGCCAGGTCGAGGGCGCACAGGTGGCGCTCGCCCACGTCGAGGGCGGCATCCTTTCGGCCCATTGCACCGTTGTCGTCTCCAACACCGAGTAGAGAGAAGTAGCGCCCCATGGCACGCGAGCCGCGCGGAAAGTACTACGAGGACATGAACGTCGGCGACGTCTACCCGACGGGTCAGCGCACCGTCACAGCGACAGACATCGTCAACTTCGCCTGCTTGACCGGGGACTTCAACGAGGTCCACAGCAACCACGAGTTCGTCAAGAACACCGAGCACGGGGAGCCGATCGCCCATGGCCCCCTCGTCTACGCGATCTGCGGCGGCCTGTCGTACGCGACCGGAAACAGCGAGGGGACGCTGCTCGCCCTGCTGGGTATCGACAACTGGCGGATGCTCAAGACCGTCAAGCACGGCGACACGATTTTCATGGAGGAGGAGGTCACCGCGAAGCGGCTCACCAGCAAGCCCGGCCGCGGCGTCATCACCTTCGACCGCCGAATCATCAACCAGCGCGGCGAGATCGTGCACACGATGACGGCGAACAAGCTGTACAAGTGCCGGGAAGGCTAGTCGCCGACCGGAGGCGGACCCTGCGGGGGGGTGAGAGACGTGGGCCTCGCGGCCTGTGGGCAGCACGCGGTAGACCTGGCTATCCGGCACGTTCAGGACCGTGAGCAGTTCGGGCGACCGCTCGCGCGATTCCAGGCGGTGCAGCACTTGGTCGCGGAGGCAAAGGGTGAGGCAGCCTCGGCGGCGGCCGCCGTCGAGCGCGCGGTCGAGGTCGTCGTGGCCACGGGGTTTGGGCGCGGCTCGACGTTGCCGGTTGCCGTCGCCAGGGCCCCCGGGTCCGCCGCAGCCGCCGGGCGCATCGCCCGCCTCGCGCATCAAGTGGACGGCGCCATGGGTTTCACGCTGGAGCACGAGCTGCGGTGCACGACGACCAGACTCTTGGTCGTGGCGCGACGAGTTCGGCAGCGAGAAGCACTGGGATGCGGTGGTGGCCGCTGGAGTGCTGCAGGCGGGTCCGGACGGGCTGTGGCCGCTCGTGGTCGGTGAGCTAGACATCTCGAGGGAGAAGCCATGATCATCCGGGTCGACGTCTGCGACTCGGTAGACGTCCACTTGAAGGCATCGAGGTACGCGATGGTCGCCTTTCGCGGGTGCCAAGGGTTGGGTACGACTCCGGCGCCCGTTCGATCGCCGTCCACGTCGTCCGGGCTGGTTCCGCGCCGGGTTGAGGCGGCTGCTCAGTGCCCGAGGTCCGCGCCCACGTACTGGCTGAACACGTCGGTGTCCTTGAGTTCGGACGGTTCGCCCGCGAACGCGATCTCCCCGCGGTTGAGCAGGTAGACGAAGTCAGCGACCTCGAGCGCCCGGGTCACGTACTGCTCGACGAGCAGCATGGCGGCGCCCTGACGGCGGAGCAGATCGAGGAACTCGAAAATCTCGTCCACGACCTTCGGTGCGAGTCCCATCGACACCTCGTCGAGCAGAACGATCCGCGGGGACTGCACGTAGGTGCGCGCCAGGGCGAGCATCTGCTGTTCGCCGCCGGACATCGTCCCGGCCATCTGGCTCAGTCTCTCGCCGAGGCGGGGGAACGCACTCACGGCGCGCTCGAGGGCCTGCTTGTCGTTGCCGTCCAGGGCCTGCAGGGAAAGGTTCTCCCGCACGGTGAGGTTGGGAAAGATGCCGCGGCCCTCGGGGATCGGGCACACGCCGCGACTGACCAGGGCGTTCGGGGCGAGCCGGCTCACGTCCTCGCCGTCGAGGGTCAGTCGTCCCGACGTCGGGTGCAAAGCACCGGCCGCGACGCGCAGCAAGGTGGTCTTCCCAGCGCCGTTCGCCCCGAGCAACGCGACCAGGCTCCCGTCCGGGACAGCCAGGTCCACCCCGCGCAGCACGGTGCTTCCGCCGTAGCCGGCGTAGACGGCCTCAAGCGCGAGCATCAGGTGTATCCCCCCGGAACCGCGGCCTCGACCGCCTCGCTGCCCAGGTACGCGGCGCGCACTATGTCGCTGGCAGCGATCTCCCGCGTGGTGCCCTCGAAGATCGGTTTGCCGAAGTCGAGCACGTGCACGTAGTCGCACACGCCCATGACCAGTGCCATGTCGTGCTCGACGATCAGGATCCCGACCCGACGGCGCTCCACGAGCAGCCGCAGGATCTCGCCGAACCGTTGGGTCTCCGTCCGGTCGAGGCCGCTGCTCGGTTCGTCCAACAGCATCACCTTGAAACCGCCCGCGATGCACCGGGCGAGCTCGACGAGGCGGCGCTGACCGGTGGACAGGTCCCGCGGACGGCGCTGCGCCAGATCGGTGATGCCGCAGAGCTCCATCGACTCCTGGGCTGCCGCCGCCACCAGGGTGCGCTGGGCGCGCGAAGAACGCAGGTGCTGCCACGGTCGGCTCGCCGCGAATCCGGACTCGCGCCCCAAGGCCACGTTCTCCCGCACCGGCAGGGAGTCGAACAATTCCATACGTTGGAAGGTCCGGCCGAGGCCGCGCTGGGCGCGTTTCTGCGGCGGCACGTGTGTGACGTCCTCGCCGAACAGCCGGACGTGACCTGAGGTGGGCCGTACCAGGCCCGAGCAGGCGTTGAAGGTCGTGGTCTTGCCGGCCCCGTTGGGGCCGATGAGACCGGTGATCCGGCTGAGTGGCGCCTGCAGGCTGATTTCGTCCACAGCGAGCAGTCCGCCGTAACGCACCGAGACCTTGTCGACTTCGAGTCCAGCGGCCATCTGCAGGTCCATCAGACCTGACTCCTTCCTGTCGGAGGGAGACCTCCCAGCGGCATGTGTATGGATAAAATGTATACGAAATCGCGCCGAGGAGTCTAGGCGAGCTGCGCCCGCCGCGGTCAGCTCTACTCAGGAGGCCCCGACGGTCTCGAGGGTGGCCCGGTGGCGGGACTCCGTGGTCGGGGCGCCGACGCGGGACCGTACGTTTCCGGTCGCGCCCCGGGTCATCACGCGGATCTCCTGGTCCATCACGAAGGCGCCCAGTACGAGGGCCGCGCCGACGCCGATCCACATCGTGAGGTGGTTGACGTCCGAGTTCAGGACCCAGTAGCCGGGCGTGCCGGCGGCCAGCCCGACGACCTGGGCCACCGGCATCAGCGGGACGGCCAGCAGCGCGCGCCAGCCGGCGAACGCCTGCGGCAGGCACGCGATCAGTCCGGCCGCCAGCAGGATCGCGGTCCCGTTGTTGACCAATTGCATCGTCGACCAGTTGCCGATCGAGAACGGCTGGTAGCCGTAGTAGTCGTACATCTTGTCCGGGCCGGTCAGTGGGATCTCGATCAGCATGTTAGAGATGAACACGATGCCGATTCCCGCCCAGACCTGACGGTAGGACGCCCCACGCTTGAGCAGCAGGACGATCATGGCCGGCAGCGCGCCGTAGAAGAGGATGTACGCGAAGAAGATCCAGACCGGCATCGGCCGGTCGAGCATCGTGTACAGATGGTGCGAGCCGGGGCCGAAGTGGTAGATGCGCGCCGGGGCGTCGGCGATGGGCTCGTTGAGCGTGCAGACGGCGCCGCCAGCGAGGATCGCCGGAATGAGAAGCGAGCGCTGGCGCACTGCCCAGACGATCGCCGCGACGACCACGGTCGCGGCGAGCACGCCGGTGACCCACATGGTGGCGATCTCGTAGTCGTGGTTCATCGGTGTGTCGACGGGGGCCGGAAAGCGCTCAATAGCGATCACGATCGACTCCCTTTCCGAGCTGGCACCATGCAAATCTTTATACAGTGTGGAGGACGACTCAGCAACGACCCCGGAAAACGAACGAGCGGTGGCATCCGCGTCCGACGTGCGGCCGTCACCTGAACGGGCTGGCGCTCAGCTCGGGCGGGGAGGGGAACACGGTCTTCAACTCGACGTACTCCTCGAGACCCTCGCGTCCGAATTCCCGCCCGATGCCTGAGCACTTGTATCCGCCGAACGGCGCGAGGAACTCGGCGCTGTAATTGTTGATACCGACGGTGCCCGATCGCAGGCGCGCCGCCACCTCCGCGCCGTGCGCTGTGTCCGACGTCCACACCGAGGCCGCCAGGCCGTACTCACTGGCGTTCGCGAGGGCGATCGCCTCCTCCTCATCGGCGTAGGGAATCACCGACAGGACCGGGCCGAAGATCTCCTCCTGCGAGATCCGCATCTCGTTCGTCGCATCCGCGAAGACCGTCGGGCGCACGTACCAGCCGGTCGACAGGCCCGGCGGTCGGCCGGTGCCGCCGAAGGCGAGCTTGGCTCCCTCCTCCTGGCCGAGTGCGATGTACTTCTCCACCCGTTGCTGTTGGCGCTCGCTGACCATCGGGCCGATCTCGGTCGCGGGGTCCGACGGGTCGCCCACCTTCATGGTGTTGAGCATGGTGACCACCGCCTCGACCACCTCGGCGTACCGCTTGCGGCTCGCGAATATCCGGGTCTGGTTGGTGCAGGCCTGGCCGCTGTTGATCATCGAGGCGAACTTCAGCCCCACCGGCAGCGAGCTCATGTCGGCGTCGTCGAGCACGACCGCCGCGGACTTGCCCCCGAGCTCCAGACTGCACCGCTTGAGGGTCTCGCCGCAGACGGCGGCGATGGCCCGTCCTGCCGCGGTCGAGCCGGTGAAGGCGATCTTGTCGACGTCTGGGTGCCGGACGAGGTGGGCACCTACCTCGCGCCCGCCGGGGACAAGGTTGACGACGCCCGGGGGAAAGCCGACCTCGTCGAGCATCTCGAACAGCAGAAAGGCGTCGAGGGGGGACTCCGGTGCGCACTTGAGCACGACCGTGCACCCCGCGACGAGCGCGGGTGCGAGCTTGGCCATGGTGACGATCTGTGGAACATTCCACGGCACGATCGCGCCGACGACGCCCACCGGCTCGCGCCGAATCGTCACCGTCGGGTTGAGCATGCCGGATCGCTGTTCGGTGACCTCGAACGACCGACCCACTGCGATCATCGCCCGGAGGATCACCAGCGCGGCGCCCGCCTGCCCGACCTGCGAGAAGCTGATCGGTGACCCCATCTCGGCGGAGACCACCTCGGCCATCTCGGGAAGGCGCTGTTCGTACACCACCGCCAGCCGCTCGAGCAGGGCGAGTCGCTCGGCCACGCTCGTCGTCGGCCAGCCCGAACGGTCCGCTGCCGCTCGCGCCGCCGCGACCGCTCGGTCCATGTCGGCGGGAGTGCAGTCTGGCACGGTCGCGATCACCCGTTCGGTGTGCGGGCTGATGACTTCGATCCGGGCGTCGTCGGAGGACGGCGTCCACGAGCCTCCAATGTAGAGGGTGTCGTAGCTACGCATGCGCCTGCCTTCTCGTCAGTCCGTTGCCGCTTCGGTGCTCGCCGGGTCGCCAGCGCGATCGACGGAGCCAGCCCGACTGGCGCCAGGGACAAGGAAACACTAATACACTTTTGCGTACAGAGGCAGTAGGGATCTGCACAGACCGTCCGGAGGGCGGGCCCAGTTGTACGGGTCGCCGTGCCGGAGGCGGCATGACGGGATTCCGTCAACCGCCCCGCTAACCTGGGGACCTGTATGGAGGAGGCGTCTGGTGGCGGCCGCAATGGAAGACGCTACGAGCCCGCGCGCTCGCACGAAGGCGAAGGCGAAGGCGAACCGCACGGACGGCCCGGCTTCCGAGAGGCTGAAGTTGCCGGCTCCCAAGCGCGGCCGCACGGTGGACACGGTCGCGGCGGTCGCCGATGAGCTGCGACACGCGATTCTGCGCGGCCACCTGGTGCCTGGCGAGAAGATCCGGCAGGACGCCCTCGCCGAGCAGTTGGGCGTGAGCCGGATCCCGGTGCGGGAGGCACTCAAGACGCTCGCGGCCAACGGCCTGCTCGAGTACACGATGAACCTCGGGTTCTCCGTCGCCCGGCTCAATGAGAGCGACTTCCGCCAGCTCTACCGCCTGCGGCGTCTGATCGAGGAGGAGATGACCACTCCGCTGCCCGACCTCGACAAGGCCGCCGCCGCGCGGCTGGCCTCGCTCAGCCGCCAGATGGTCCGGGCCGCCGAGGACATGCAGATTGTGGACATGGTCCGGCTCAACCGAGAGTTCCATTTCGAGATCTTCCAGATGTCGGGCCTCAGCCTGATGGTCGAGGTGGTCGGCCGGATGTGGGACCTCGCAGCGCCCTACCACTCCACGTACCTCTTCGACCCAACGAACCGCCAGCGGGTAATCCGGGAGCACAAGATCATCCGTGCGGCACTTGCAGGCGGAGACCAGGACGCGTATCACGAGGCGATGGCCGAGCACCGCGCTGCCATCGAGGCGCACTTGAGCCAGGTATTGCGCCAGCCCCTACCGTTCGGCCGCATCGAGCGCTGACGCGCGGCATCCCTGACGGTGGCGACTCACCAGATGTGGACCGCACGATGATCTTTCTAGCGAGCGGTTCGGGTGGCCGGCTCGGGGCCCAGCCGCACACCGTAGAGAACGAAGGCCGTGAGGTGGGCGATCATCGCGTCGCGCGATGTCTTGCTTGCTTCGGGCGCGATCTGCTCGTCGAACAGCGTGAACCCCATGATGATGTAGATGATGAAACGCATGGTGAGGTCCACCCGGTGCGTCGGGTGACCCCGCTGGCGCATACCTTCGGTGAGCATCTGCGTGAGCTGCGCCAGTACCTGCTGGACGCCCGAGGTGAGTTGCCCGTTGCCCTCGGCCAGCCCGGTCTCGTTCGCGAGCAGGATGCGCAGCGCGGACCCGTGCCGAACGAAGCTGTCGTAGAAGTCAGCGAGGAACTCCCGGAGCAGGAGTTCGTCCGGCCAGGGTGCCTCCTGCTGCTCCTGCCAGGCCGTGGCGAAGTCCGCGAGGAACTCGACGAACGGCTGCGCCAGCGCGACGCGGAACAGTTCCTCCTTGGTCGCGAAGTGCCGGTAGACCACAGACCGGTGCACGCCGGCGCGCTCCGCGATCTGAGTGGTCATGGTCTTGCCGTACCCGTGCTCGGCGAAGACCTCGGCCGCCGCGTCCACGATGAGCTGACGCACCTCGGCCGACGGCCGGCGGAGCACGGCGGAGTTCTTCACAGCGACAAGCTAGCAACGATGGGCTAGAGACGTGCTGTCTCTGCACGACTTCTGGGATCGACCTAGCTCACGTCGGGGCTGAAGTACTTCGGCGGCACGAAATGGCCAGTGTGGGCGGCATTGTCGACGCTGGGTCGCGGTCGGGCTTAAGGGTCACTAGCGTCATAGTGTCTCTTGCCATCAACGGACGTTGCCGTTAGCGTCGATGGTGGTCATCCCACCGTTTCGCACCGTGATGACGTTCGCGTCAGTTCTCATGGCAAGTCGTGCAGAAGGGCATCAGTGTGACGATCCAACATCTCGGCCGTACGTCAGAGGATCCGCAGGTCATGCCGACGATGGCCGACTACCTCAAGGCGGACACCAGGCCGGTGCCGGAGATCTTCACTGAGCGCTCGTTCCGCCGGGACATCGGCAGCGCGCCCGTGCCGAAGGAACCGTACGTCTCGGCGGAGTATGCCCAGCTCGAGATGGACCGCCTCTGGATGAAGGTGTGGCAGGTCGCCTGCCGCGAGCGCGAGATACCGAATCCCGGCGACTATCAGGAGTACACGATCGGGGACCAGAGCGTTTTGGTCGTGCGACAGCGCAACGGGGAGATCAAGGCGCACGCGAACGCATGCATCCACCGCGGAACTCAGCTGCGACAGGGCATGGGGAACACACAGTCATTCGTGTGCCGGTTCCACAAGTGGGAGTACGACATCGACGGCACCCTGGTCGATGTCCCGTGCCGTTGGGACTTCCCGGTCCTCGGCGACAAGACGCACACATTGTCCCCGGTCCGCGTCGATACCTGGCAGGGTTTCGTCTTCGTCAACTTCGACGACGCGGCCATTCCGCTGGACGAGTTCATCGGTGAGCCGGTCCTGGAGCACTTCGACAAGTTCCCGCTCAGGAACCGGGTGAAGACGGGCCACGTCGGCAAGTGGGTCAACACCAATTGGAAGAACGGGCTGAACGCCTTCATCGAGTCCTACCACCCCTACGCCACGCACCCTCAGGTCATGCTGCACGCGGGGGACTGCTCGACACAGTACGACCTCTTCGACTGGCACAGCCGCTTCATCGCGCCCATCGCGGTGCCGAGCCCGCACGTCGACCGCCCCGTCGACGCCCGGATGATCATCGAATCCCAGATGCACGGGAAGATGGTGGCCGGCCTCAAGGGCGGCGCCGAGGAGGACATCGAGGAAGGCCTCGCCGCGGGCAAGCCGGCGCGCGAGATCATGGCCGACTTCGCCCGCAAGAAGCTATCCGCTCGAACTGGACGCGACTACAGCCAGCGCAGCGACACGGAGATGCTGGACGGCGTCCTGTACTTCCTGTTCCCGAACCTGTGCCCGTGGCTCGGGGAGGGCTTTCCCCTCGTCTACCGTTCCCGGCCCCGCGCCGACCTGCATCCGGAATGGTCGCTCTTCGAGGTCATGTACCTCCAGGACTTCGGTGACACCGATGAACTGCCGCCGGACGTGCCGATGACGCTGCTCCAAGCGGACGAGCCCTGGCAGATGGCGGCGGACCAGCTCGGCGCGCTCGCGCCGATCCTCGACCAGGACATCCCCAACATGGTCGGGCAGACGATGGGCCTCCGGAACCGGCGGTTCGAGCAGCTCATGTACTCCGAGTATCAGGAGAACATCTGCCGCCACTTCCAGAAGAACGTCGAGCGGTTCGTCGGTCGCTGACGTTGCCGCACATCCATCTCGAGCTCGGGAGTCTGCATGGGATCGCTTGACGGCAAGGTCGCCTTCATCTCCGGTGGTGCCCGCGGCCAGGGCCGCTCGCACGCGGTCGGTCTGGCCGCGGAGGGGGCGAGCATCATCACGTTCGACGTCTGCGATCAGATACCCAGCGTCGGATATCCCGCCGCGACTGAGGACGATCTCGCCTCGACTGTCAAGGAGGTCGAGGCGGTCGGCGGAAAGATCGTCGCGCTGAAGGCCGATGTGCGCGCCCAGGCCGCTGTCCAGGCCGTCCTCGACGAGGGCGTCCTGGCCTTCGGGCGGGTCGACATCGTCATCGCCAACGCCGGGATCATGCCCATCGTCGGGGAGCAGTCCAAGACCCGGCAGGCCTGGCACGACGCCATCGACATCAATCTGACGGGCGTACTGCACACCTGCGAGGCGGCGATCCCGCGCCTGCTCGACCAGGGCCAGGGCGGGTCGATCATCATCATCAGCTCGACCGCCGGCCTGAAGGGTCCGATGCGCCAGCTCGACATGAAGCGCGACGGCTACCTCGGCTACATCGCGTCCAAGCACGCGGTCATCGGCCTGATGCGGTCCTACGCGAATGTGCTCGGCCCCTACAGCATCCGGTGCAACACGATCCACCCGACGGGTGTGTTCAGCCCGATGGTCGCGAACGCGGAATTCGGGCAACTCGCGCAGGAGCAACCGGCGTTGCTGGAGTCGATGCACAACGTCCTGCCGATCCCGTTCGTCGAGATGCAGGACGTCACCAACGCGGTGCTGTATCTCGCCTCGGATACGGGCCGATTCGTCACCGGGCTCGAAATGCGGGTCGACGCGGGAGCGATGTCGTACTGAGGGGCGCCCGCCGTCACGGTGTCGCCTACATTTCCGGAAGCGGTGCTACTGCGAGCCGATGCGCCCACGGCCGGGTCTCGAGCATCTCCATCCTAAAGTGTATACTAGTTTCCATGGTCGCTGCGGCAGTCTGCATCTTCGTGCTAGACCGCTGAGGAGCTGAGGTGAGCGAGCTCTACGACCGCTTTTCTTCCCTCGTTGTCCGGGGCCCTGTCGGCGGTGTACTGACCGTCACTCTCAGCGGACCGAAGCTCAACGCCGTCGATGCGGCGACGCACACCGAACTGGTGGACATCTGGACGGTGGTCGACCGGGATCCCGACGTCAGCGCGGTGCTGCTCAACGGCGAGGGCAAGGGCTTTTCCGCGGGAGCCACCTTCGACTTCCTCGAGAGTCTGGTCACTGACTTCGCGGTACGCGTCCGGGTGATGCGGGAGGGTCGAGACCTCGTCTACAACATGCTCAATTGCTCGAAGCCGATTGTCTCCGCGATCCATGGTCCAGCGTATGGAGCGGCGATGGTCGCCGGTCTGCTCGCCGATGTCTCCGTGGTCGCTCGGTCGGCTCAGCTCGTGGACGGCCACACTCGAATCGGGCTGGCCGCCGGTGACCACGCATCCTTGATCTGGCCGCTCCTGTGTGGCATGGCCAAGGCGAAGTACCACGTCCTGCTGTGCGAGCCACTCAACGGGGAAGAGGCGGAGCGCCTCGGACTGGTGTCCCTTTGTGTGGACGATGCGGACCTTGTCGCGAGGTCGGAACAGATCGCCGAGCAACTCGCGGCCGGCTCCAAGACAGCCATCCGTTGGACCAAGCTCAGCATGAACAACCTCTACCGCGCGCTCGGACCGGTATTCGATGCGTCGCTGGGTCTCGAATTCGTCGGCCTCGGCGGTCCGGACTTTATGGAGGGTGTGGCGGCGCTTCGGGAAGGCCGCGCTCCGATCTTCGCCGGCCCCGCGAGCGAGTAGTGCCGGCGTCAGAATCTGCAATCAACAACCGCGGGGAGACATCGATGAACGTCTTGCTCGATGACACCAACCTTCAGTTTCGGGATTCAGCGCGGGCCTTCGCCCAGCGCGAGATCAAGCCCTTCGTGCAGGACTGGATGAGAGATGGCGCGTTTCCGCGCCAGATCTTCAAACGGCTCGGTGAGCTGGGGTTCCTGGGGGCGACCTTCCCGGCTGCCGTCGGTGGCACTGAAGCGGGCTTCCTCAACCTGGTCCTCGCCGCTGAACAGGTCGGGCTCGCCAGCCCTAGCCTGGTTACCGCGTTCAACATGAACGCGATGACGACGCCGATGGCACTACTGAACTGGGGTACGGCGGCGCAACACGATGAGTACCTGACCCCGATGATCAAGGGTGATCTGATCGGGAGCTTCGCGCTCACCGAGCCCGCGGGCGGCTCAGATGCTCTGGGCTCCATGAGGACGAGGGCCGTCCGGGATGGCGACGACTGGGTGCTGAACGGCTCGAAGGTCTTCATTACCCTCGCGCCCGTCGCCGACGTCGCCTTCGTCTTCGCCAAGACCGATCCGAATGCGGGCCACAAGGGTGTGAGCGCGTTCCTGGTGCGCTACGACGATCCGGGCGTCTCGGTCCAGCGGATGGCGATGGCCCCCGGCCTGGGGAGCCTCATCCCGCCGGGCGAGATCTCGTTCACGGACGTTCGAATCCCCGCGGACCGCATCGTCGGCGACGTCGGGGACGGCTTCAAGATCGCGATGAACGCCCTTGACTATGGCCGGATCGCCGTCGCGACCAAGTCGCTCGCCACCGGACAGGTGATCCGCGACCATTGCATCGACTACGCGCAGACCCGTCGGGCGTTCGGTCAGGAGATCGGTCACTTCCAGCTGATCCAGGGTCACATCGCGGACATGGTCACTGAGATCGAGGCGGGGCGCGGCCTCATCTACCAGGCGGCCGCAGCGCACGACCAGGGCGTCGCGGCCACGAGGCTCAGCGCGATGGCGAAGTATTACATGGCCGAGGTGACGTTCCGGGCGGCGAACTCCACGATGGAGATCTTCGGGGGTTACGGACTCACCGCGGAGTATCCGATCGTGCATCTGCTCCATCTGGCCCACCTCGCCCGCACCGGCGAGGGCGCTGCGAACATTCTGCGGATCGCGATCGCCGAGGACGCGCTCGGGTTCCGGAGCATGGACCGGCACAACATCCGCCACCGCGCAGTGCTCGAGAGGTCGTGACCATGAGGATCGACGGTGCGGTAGCACTGGTCACCGGCGGCGCGTCAGGGCTCGGGCTGGCGACCGCCGGCCGGCTGAGTGCCGCGGGGGCGCGGGTCGTTCTCGTCGACCGAATCACGCAGGACGAGTGGCCGCACGACGAGGTGCCGGCCGGGGCGATCCTGGTCTCCGGCGATGTCGCGGAGGAATCGCAGATCGCACAGGCCTTTGAGATCGCTTCGGGTCTCGGGAGCCTTCGGGCGGTGGTGCACTGTGCGGGTCAAGGCGGCGGCGTACGGCCACTGCTGTCCGCGGAGGGCGAACCCGATCCGGACGCCGTCACCCATTTCGAGTCCGTCGTACGGACCAACCTCGTCGGTTCGTTCCTCGTGCTGCGCCTGGCCGCGATCCACATGGCTCACAACGAAGACATCGAGGGTGAGCGGGGCGTCTGCGTGCTCACCTCCTCAATCGCCGCCTTCGAGGGTCAGGTTGGCCAGATCCCGTATGCGGCGTCGAAGGCGGGGATTGTCGGCATGACACTGGTCGCGGCACGAGACCTCGCGAACCACCGGATCCGGGTGTGCACGATTGCGCCGGGGTTGTTCGACACCGCGATGCTCGCCAAGCTGCCCGCCGATGCCAGAGCGCGGATGGAGGCCGCGGTGCCACATCCGCGGCGGCTGGGTTACGCGGACGAGTTCGCTCAGCTCGCACTCGCCATCATCGAGAACCCGATGCTCAACGGCGAGACGATCCGTCTGGACGCCGCAAACCGTCTCCCGTCGGGGATCTGACGCGTGCTCAGCCAGGTCGAGGTGCTCGTGGCCGGCCTTGGAATGCGCATCAACTCCTCGCCGATCGGCTTCTGCACGGTCTCGCTCGTGACCACCCCGGACGGCCAGAAGGTCCTCGTCGACACCGGGGCCCACCCGACGAGGGAGACCTTGCTGGCGGCGCTTCGGAGCAAGGGCCTGCGCCCGCGGGACGTCGACACGGTCGTCCTCACCCATCTGCATTTCGACCACTGCGAAAACGTTGCGCTCTTCGCCAGCTCGCGGGTGATCGTGCACGAGACGGAGATAGCGGAGGCGCGCGAGCACCCGGATCGCGATCCGTACCTCGCCGACTTCTGGCAGCCACTCCTGGACGCCTGTTCCCCCTCGGTGATGAGCGGTCGGACTCTCTCCCTCGGCGAGGGGTTGGACGTGGTCCACCTCCCGGGACACCGGCACGGCCAGCTGGTGGTGAGGGCTCTGACCGCCGACGGGGTGGTGGTGTGCTCCTCGGACGCCGCGAAGAACGGCCGTGAGCTGATCGTGGGTCATCCTGTGCTGTCCGATCCGCGGATGCTCAAGCAGGCGAAGGAATCCGTGGCCTGGCTGCTGGCGACCGCCGACGTGATCATTCCCGGCCACGACCGGCCGATCCACGTCGTCGACGGGCGACCCTATTGGGACCAGAACCAAGACGTGATGACCAGTTGGTACTGATCCGGTGACTGCGACGGAGGATGCCACGACCATGCCACGCATCGGTTTCATCGGGCTGGGCGCTATGGGTTCCGCTCTCGCCAAACGCCTCGCCCTGGCCGGGGCGCTCTATGTGGCCGATCTCAACGTCGGGGCGGTCGAATCACTCGAGGCCGAAGGTGCGACGGGGCTGCCCGCCACCGACCTGGCCGCGCGATGCGAGGTGGTCATGACCTGCCTGCCGCGATCCCAAGACGTGCGCGACCTCGTGCTCGGGGCCGGCGGACTCGCGGCAGCGTTACACCCGGGCAGCGTGCTCGTTGACATGACCACCGGCGATCCGACGATCGACCGGGAGATTGCCGCCGGGTTGGAGCGGTCCGGGGTGTCGTTCGTGGATGCACCGGTCAGTGGCGGACCGCAGGCGGCGGCCGCCGGGACTATCGCGATCATGGTCGGCGCCGCCGCGGACGACTTCGCGCGTGTGCGCCCGGTGCTCGCGGGCATCAGTCCCAACATCACCCACGTCGGCCCGGTAGGCGCCGGTCACGTGCTGAAGCTGGTCAACAACATGCTGTCCGCCTGTAACCGGCTGGCCGCCCTGGAGGCAGTGGCGATCGCGACGGCAAACGGGGTTGAGCGCGCAACCTGCGTCGCGGGCATCAACACCGGCAGCGGGCGCAGTTACATGACTGAGGTGACGTTCCCCAGGTTTCTCCTGGACGAAGAGATCCACGAGCAGCACTTCCAGATCGGGCTCATGCTCAAGGACGTTGGACTCGCGTCGAGCCTGGCGGAGTCCTCGGGGGTGCACGCGCCGATCGGCGAGCTGGTCCGACGGCTGTTCGCGGATGGCGCCGTCCGCTACGGAGAGAGCGCCGACATCAATCAGTTGGCACGCGACTACCTGTGACAGCTAGCTCGCGCCGCCACCCTCAACTACGAGTCCATAGGTAGAAGCGCCAGCAAGGGGAGTCCGCTCTGCCCCTGGGCGGACTCCCCTTGCCGGCGTGGTTGACCCCTGGGCGCGACCGTCCCGCACGCGTCCGATGGTCAGATCTTGGGTACCGTTGCCTGGTCGAAGTACCACGGCTGGAGTTCCACGACCTTGCCGTCGCGGAACCGCCATACCTCCAGGAAATTGGTGGGAGCCGGGACCTCGACACCGTGCGTGGTGAAGCCTTCGGCCCGCCAGTGCACCGCTTGGAACAGGGCGACGACAACGTCGCCATCGGAGAGAATCCGCTCCGGCACGAGCTTGCTGGAGTCGACGAACGGCATGACGGCGCCGAGGGCCTGGAGCACGTTCGCCTTCCCCTCGAACGTGCCGCCGAACGGCAGGCTGGTCGCCTCCCGGAGTACGACGTCGGGCGCGAGGATCTCGTTGATGAGCCCAAACATCTCCTCGTTCTTCGATGCCGCTGCGAGCTCGTAGAGGTGAGTGATGGTGTCAGCGTTCGAGTGAGACATGATGTTCCCCATTCAGGCGTGCGTAAGGTGACAAAGCGAGGTCACTGGGTACTTCCGCCGGATTCACCGCGGGGGTGCCGATGCAGGTCGGCTTGCTCCCGTTGGGCGCGGAAGGCTTCCCGCCCTGGAAGCGCACCAGGAAGGCGCAGGTGATCGGCGGCATCGGCTTGACGCCGGGTTCCGCATACGTCAGACCCGGCTTCGGCGTTAGTCCGCCGAGGGTCTCGTTCTTTATCTTGCCGAGTGCGGCCATGAACATCGCGGTCGTCAGCTGCTTCGTCCGCGCTTCGGGGCCCATCAGCCCGACGACGGTCTCGGCAAGCTTCCCCGCCGACCAGGAGAGCATCGTTCCCCCGTCAAGAGGGGCGTTCGGCGCCCACTTGGCGAACGCCGCTTGGTACTCCTTCAGTCCGGGGGTGTCGCTTTCGGTGAACGGAGCCACCGCGGTCCCGACGTACATGCCGTTGGCGGTCACCACCGGGTCGAGGACGACGTTGGCTGGAATGGCGACCGCGGCGGTGGCTATCGGGAACTTGAAGCCGATCGCGTTGCAGGAGCGCACCAGACGTTGCGAGGAGGCGCCATCCATGCCGGAGAAGATTGCCTGCGCTCCCGCGTTTTTGGCGTTCTGACATTCAGTGGTGAAGTCGGTCTGCGTTAGCGAGATGGACTGGGTCGACACCACCGTCATGCCAGCGCGTGCCGCAGAGCCGTTCGGGCCTGGAATCCCGTCTCGCATCTGCGCGCAGATCGTCGCCTCGACGCAGTACAGGACGGCCAGCTTCTTCACGCCGGGCAGGCGACCGACCGCGTCGATGCCTGCGGCGAAGGACGACAGTATGTCGCCGCCCTGGGGGAAAAGGTACGGGTCGATCTTCCAATCCGGCGCCACCATGTCGCCACCAAGGGTGGGGACCTTGAGTTTGTCTACCGCCGAGCGGTAGCCAGCGATGGCGATCGGCACCACGCTGCCGACCAGCACTGGTGCCCCGCGGCTCTGCACCGCGTCATAGACGGCAGAGGAGCTGATCGAGGGGTTCGACTGGTCATCCTTCTGCAGGAGCTGCACGGGGTGGCAACCCAGGCCGCCGCGGGCGTTGACGTCCTTGGCCCAGACCTGCATGCCGAGCTTCATGCCGCTGAAGACCTGGCCCAGGAATCCGCTGAACGCGCCAACCTGAGCGATGGTGATCGGCGGCCCGGACGACGTGCACGGAGCGGGGCCGGCCTGCGGGGTGGTGCTCGTTGCCCCGCCGTTGTTGTTGGCGCCGGGCTTAGCAGCCGGGGCGTTCGTGGCCGCACCAGTTGCGCCTGACTGCTGCGGTGCGGTGCCGGATGCGACCGCGGGGGCCTGCCCGGTTGTCGTGCCCGGGGCGATCTCCCCGGCGTCCGGAGCGAGGTCCCCCGCGGCCGGAGCGCTCACGCCGGCACTGCCGCCGGTGTTGGTCTCGGCGGCCACCACGCGGTCTTCCACTCGGGAACCGCACGCACCGACGAGGGCCGTGCAGATCAGCACGGCGATGCTGACCATCACAAGCCGCGTGCGCCTCGCCCGTCGGTTCAGGCTCCTGCCGGAACGCGAGTGCGTCTGGGTGGTGAGTGGCACTGGGCCTCCACGGGGGATTATTCGCCTTGCCTGGCGTGGCCGCGAAACTAGTATACAAATCTGGCTGCAGTTGGCATCATGTGTCAAGCGGATGTCCCGCCCATAACCGGGGGCAGGGTGGCTGACGGCGCATACGGACAGGCGACGCGGAAGGCGGAGATGCGATGAGGCAGCACCCGAGGAGTCGTCACCTGAGGGGGGGCGGATTCGGTTCCGTTTCAGCCGCAGCACTGTTGGTGACGGTCACGGGTACCGCGGTCGGCCTCGGCGGGTACTCGGCGAAGGCGGAGGTCTTGGCCGATTCGTACGCCGCCGCCGCCTCGGCGAATGCGATCGACGGCACATTCACCAACCAGTCGCTGCCGCTGGCGTTCGTCGGCCAGGGCGTCGGTCCCGAGGCCGACGCAACCCTCGACTCTCTGGGTACCGCGAGCGCCAACGCGTACTTCCCATATATCGGCCCGATCGCGCCTGGGCTTCCGGGCATCTTCCTCGGTGCCCTGTTCGGGCTGCCGGCGCCGGAGTATCCGTTCGGCGCGTCAGCCACGGCAGGCAGCAAGCCGGCCAACGTCAGCTACCCCGGGATCACGCTGCACGCGGAGAGTGGGGCGGGAAGCGTGGTCGGCAGTGCGACGGTCGGCAACGATGGCGTCTCGGGCGCAACTTCGGTAGCGCGCGTGGACCAGACGGTCGACGGCGGCCTGAGTGCAACTGCTGACGTGGCCTTCAACGCCCTGAAGTTCGGCAGCAACTTCTCCCTCACCGGATTTCAGTCCCACGCCGAGACGGTGGTGAGTGCTGCGGGCAAGCGGGTGACGAGCTCCTCGCTGAGCATCGCGCGCATGACGATCCCCGGCCTGAGGATCACCATCCCGCCTGCGACGCCGGGCAACGTACCTATTCCGGTACCGGTCCCCGGGTTCGGTCAACTTCCCGTTTTCCAGCCGCCGCCGGTGCCGTTCCCTTTCGGCGGGCAAACGATCGATGCCCCGGACATCGGCTTCGTGGACGGGACGTTCACGATCACCCTGCCTTTCGCGGGTGGCAAGCAGGCGTACGCAGTTCCAGCCGACGCGGTGCTCGACGCGTTCAGGGCAGGTGGAGCCAACCTGAGCTATCAGCCTGCGGTGCAGACCAAGACGGGCATCACAGGCGCGAGCTTCAATGTGGATTACACGGTTCCCGCACTGCCGCCCAACCCCTACTTCACCGGGGCGGTGCCCACCTCGTTCACTCTCGGTGGGGTGACCACCGGGGTCAGCCTCGACCCGTCGACTGCGGTGGACGGTATGCCCGCCGACCTGCCGACCGGCGGAGCGGCCGCCGGGGGTCTGCCGTCCTCGGCCGGGACTGACAACGTGCTTGGCGCGGGTGTGGACTCTGCGGGTGTGCTCCCCTCCGGTGTGGGTGAGGTGCCCGGTGTCGCTGGCTCCGCGGCTGCAGCCCAGACGGACCAGTCCGGCTTGCCAACGGCCACTCTCAGGCTTGCGGCGGACGCCCGTGACGCGCGCCCCATCGATGGGCTCGACGTCTACCTCTTGCTCATTGCCGTGGCGGCGGTGGGCGTCTTCTCCGCGACGATCGTGCGACTGACTGGGGTGAAGCAGCTGTGACGTTCATGACCTATATCCGCTGTCAGTGGGACAGGGTGGGAGCGGTGCTGGCGATCGTCGGTGGCCTGATTGCCTTGCTCTTCGGGTGGATCGGGACGAGCGGTAAGGAGTACCTCGCGCTGCAGTTGCCGTACATCGTCTCCGGCGGGCTTCTCGGAATCTTCCTGCTCGGCGTTGGAGTCATGTTCTGGATCTCCGCCGACCTGCGGGACGAATGGCGCCAACTGCACACCGTGGCGGTCCTGCTGGCGCAGGACGAGCAACCCCAGCAGCCCACGGCCCGAGTCGCCCGCGCGGACGTCACGAACGAGTCCCCCAGCCGCCATGCGGCAACCACCTCATGACGACGGCGACCGCCGGGCAGACCTGGCGCTCGCTGACCGACGTGTCCCCGTGGGTGCTGCGCGATCACCTCGTCCGGGCGATTCTCGTCGCGGTGGGTGCGGTCGGTCTCGCCGTGAGCTGGTACGGCTGCGCGGGCGAGACCTACTTCCGTGACCAGTACGGCTGGCTCGCCGCCGGTACCGCGTCGGCAGCTATCGCCAGCGTCGGCCTCACCCTCTGGGTGCAGGCGGGGATGCGGGCGGTGCGTGGCGAGGAGAAGCGGCTCCTCACTGCAGTCATCCTGCGACGTCGACTGGCGCTCGACCTTCCGCTCGGCCAGGACACTGCTCCCCGGGTCGCGCGAGTCCGTCCCACGGCGTCGTCCGAGCCGGTGATCGAGTCGCCGGGTGTGCCGGCGCTGGTGTCGGCCCCATCGATGACCCGTGCGCACCTGCCCAGTTGCCGATTCGTGCGGAACAAGCAGGTCGCCCCGGTTACCGAGGCCGAGGTCCTCGTACGCGGGTTGGCGGGCTGCCCGGTGTGTCGCCCATGAACGAGTACGCCCCTTTCCTGATCTTCGGCATCACCACGGGCTGCCTGTATGGCATCTCGGCGATGGGCCTGGTACTCACCTACAAGATATCCGGCCTGTTCAACATCGGTCACGGCGCCGTGAGCGCCGCCTCGGCCTTCGTCTTCTACTCGCTACGCCAGCAGGCTGATCTGCCCTGGCAGCTCGCGGCCGTGATCTCGATCTTCATCCTCGGTCCGATCAGCGGCCTGATCCTCGAGCGGCTGGCGGTCGTGCTGGGACCCGCCACGACCGCGAACAAGATCGTGGGCACGGTCGGCCTGCTGGTGGCGATCCGCGCGGTCTGTGAGCTCATCTACGGGTCCTCCGCCCTGCAGTTCCGTTCGTTCCTTCCGCAGGACACCGCGTTCACCCTCGCCGGTGTGGCCCTGAGCTACGAGAACCTCATCTTCGTCGGGCTCGGGGTCGGCTCGGCGGTCGTGCTGACGCTGCTGTTCACTCGCACGCGCCTGGGCACGCAGATGCGCGGGGTCGTCGACGACCCGAACCTGCTCGACATGACGGGGTATGCGCCGACCGCCGTACGCCGCAAGGCCTGGATGATCGGCTCGACGTTCGCGTCGCTGTCCGGGGTGCTGTTCGCGTCCAACCAGGGTCAGTTGGACATCAACGTGCTCTCGCTGTTGGTCGTGCAGGCGTTCGGTGCCGCCTGCTTCGGATTGTTCCGTAGTGTGCCGCTCGCCTTTGCCGGCGGCATCGCCGTCGGGGTCCTGCAGAAGCTCGTCGGGAAGTGGTCGGGCACACATGCGAACCTGGACGGGCTGGACCTGAACCTGCCCTTCATCATCCTGTTTGTGGTCCTGCTTGTCGTGCCGCGCCGCAAGCTCGTCGAGATCGGCCGGCAGGTCAAGCCGGCGCCGCCGCCGGTAAGCCCGTTCCCCGCCCAGGTTCGAGCGCTTGGCTACGCCGCACTCTTCGTCGTCGCGCTGTTCGGGCCCACACTCGCCGGCACGCGTCTGCCGTCGTGGAATCAGGGCATGACCCAGGTCATCCTGTTCCTCTCGCTGGGCTTGCTCGTGCGTACCTCGGGTCAGATCTCGCTGTGCCACATCGCGTTCGCGGCGATCGGCGCGGCCGGTCTCGGCCACGCCCTGGAACACGGTGTGCCGTGGCCGCTGGCCGTCATTGTCGGCGGGCTCGTCGTGGTACCGATCGCGGCGCTGCTCGCGATCCCCGCCATCCGGCTGTCCGGGCTCTATCTCGGACTCGCCACGCTGGGCTTCGGCATCTCCGTCGCCCAATTCGCATACGGGAAGAGCTACATGTTCCCGGCCGGTGTCCTACCGACCGGGCGGCCCCAGTTCTGGGGCATGGACAACGACAAGCACTACTACTACCTGCTGCTCGGGATTGTCATCGCCGCCATCGGCGTGACCGTCGCCGTAGAACGGTCACGCCTCGGACGGTTGCTTCGGGCGATGGCGGACTCGCCGCTTGCGCTCACGACGCTCGGTCTCGACGTGAACGTGTCCAAGGTGATCATCTTCTGCATCTCCGGCTTCCTCGCCGGGATCAGTGGGGCCTGTTTCGCCTCACTGTTCGGGGCGGTCAACCAGGACAGCTTCAACTACGTCCAGTCGCTCATCCTGCTGGCCGTGCTGGCGATCTCTGGACGGACCACCGTGCTGGCCTCGGTCGTCGCCTCGGCGCTCATGGTCGTCGTCCCCGCCTACATCGGCGACGCCGACCTGAACCTCGCGCTGCAGATCAGCTTCGGCCTGGCCGCGATCATCGCCGCGGGTGCCTCGCAAGGCGGCATCGGACGCTTCGTGGGTTCCGAGGCGGCGAAACGCCAGGACCGTCTGGTCGGACCCGCGTCCTTCCGGGCGCGCGAGTACCTGTCTCAGAACGGCTCCGGGGGCTCGGCGGACGTACGCCCGGCGTCCCACCGCGAGCTGACGGGTTCGCGCTAGCTGGACCCCCGTCGACTCTTGCACTAGCGACACGATGTCTCTAGATTCAAAGCGTGAAGCTGACTGTGGACCGCGGGGCATGCCAAGGGCACGCCCGCTGCGTGACGCTCGATTCGACGTTGTTCGCTCTCGACGACGAGGACCTGGCCGTGGTCCTCGTTCCCGAGGTGTCCGGCGCACAGCTCTCGCGCGCACGGGCAGCCGAAAACGCGTGCCCGGAAGGCGCAATCAGGATCCAAGGGGATGACGCATGACCGAGGCGCCGACATTCGACCACATCGCGCTCGCCGGCATGGAGGACCCGTACTCGGTGGTCGCGGAGGCGCGCGGGCGCTGTCCGGTCTTGCACACGGACGCGCACGACGGCTACTACGTCGTGCTGCGCTTCGCCGACGTTTGGGAGGCTGCTAGAGACACCGCGACCTTCTCGTCGGCCAACGGCGCGTCGATTCCCCGGGCCGCTCCCGTCCCGTTGATCCCGATCGAGTTCGACCCGCCGCAACACACGAACTACCGCAAGCTGCTGCTCTCGCACCTCGGGCTCAACCGTGTCTCGCCGCTCGAGCCCGATCTGGTCAAGCTGGTCAACGAGTTCCTCGACGAGGCGATCGAGCGGGGCGAATGCGACGTCGTCAACGACGTGCTCTTCCCGATGGCGACCGTGACCCTGTCCTGGCTGTTCGGCATGGACCGGACCCAAGCGGCGGCGCTGGAGGAGAACGTCGGCAAGATCATCAAGTTGGGCAACCTCGAGGCTGCCGGCGACCTCTTCGCCCAGTTCGGCGCCATCATCGCCGAGCGCCGGCAGCACCCGAGAGGTGACATCCCCAGCGATCTGATCGCCGCAACCATCGAGGGCCGGCCGCTAGAAGACATGGAGATCATCAACGCCTGCTTCACGGTGTTCACCGCGGGCTTGGAGACGGTCGTCAGCGCCGCCGCCTACGCACTCGAGCTTCTCTGGCGCAACCCAGATCAGCGGGCCTGGCTCGTCGAGGACCTCAACCGCGTGCCGCAGTCGATCGAGGAGCTGCTGCGCTACATCTCGCCGTTCCCCGGCCTCGCCCGCACCACCACCCGGGACGTCGACGTGGACGGCAGCGTCATCCCGGCGGGGGAGAAGGTGCTCCTGCTCTGGATGGGGGCGAACCACGACGAGACCCAGTTCCCCGAGCCCGAGAAGCTGAAGCTGGACCGCGCGCCGACCAAGCACCTGGCGTTCGGTGCGGGCCCGCACCGTTGCGTCGGCGCCCACCTCGCGCGTCTGGAACTCAGCGTCTTCCTGCGGCTCTTCCTGGAGCGGGCGCCCGATTACGACATCCCGGACCCGTCGGCGATCCGTCGTGTCCCGGGTGCGACCCGGGGCATGGGGTCGATGCCGATCCGGTTCCGGCCCGCCGGGTCCTGACCGTCCGATGAGGATCACGTCGTACGGCGTTTATGTGCCCCCGTGGCGCATCCACCGCGAGACGATCGGCCGGGCGCTGGGCGTGCGGGCGGGCACGGGTGCGCGTGCCGTCGCCGCGCACGACGAGGACACCACCTCGCTCGGCGTCGAGGCCGCGCGGAAGGCGTTGGTGGGGACCGCGGTGCGCGACCTGGAGCTCTGGTTCGCGACGACCGCTCCGGCCTACGCTGACAAGACGAACGCGGTGGGCGCGCACGCGGCGCTGTCGCTGGACGGTGACTGCGCCGCGTACGACGTTGTGGGGTCGGTGCGCTCGGGCTTCGGGGCGCTTCGCGCCGCCGCCGATGCCGCGCACGCCGGCCGGGCTGCTCTCGCCGTGCTGTCCGACATCAGGACTGGTCTGCCGGGTTCGCCGGACGAGGTCAACGGCGGCGACGCCGCGGCGGCGTTCGTGTTCTCGCCGGGCGACCCGCCGATCGCGACCCAGCTCGCGGCCGCGTCGGTGTCGCGCGAGTTTCTCGACCGCTGGCGGGTGCCCGGGGAGATCGCGAGCCACGTCTGGGAGGAGCGATTCGGGGAGACGGCGTATGTGCCGCTGGCCCAGCAGGCCGTCCAGCGTGCCCTCGCGCAGGCGTGCCTTGAGCCATCGGCGATCGACCACCTCGTCGTGGCGGGTCCGCACGTGCGGGCGACCTCGGCCGTCACCGGCAAGCTCGGGGTCGGCATGCAGGCGGTCGTAGACAACCTGGCCGATCGGATCGGCGTTCCCGGCGCCGCGCAGGTCGGCGTTCTGCTTGCCGCAGCGCTCGACCGGGCGGGGCCGGACCAGGTCATCTGCGTCCTCGCCCTGGCCGACGGCGCGGACTGCCTCCTGCTGCGCACGACCGACGCGTTGGCTTCGCGAGCCGGGATGCCCACCGTAGAGGAGCAGCTGGCCGGGTGGAGCCGCGCCCTGAGCTACCACATGTTCACCAGCTGGCGCGGGGTGTTGCGCAACACTCCGCCCCGCCGGCCCGATCCCGACCGGCCCGCTGCGCCGCCGTCGCTGCGCAGCATGCGCTGGAAGTTCGCGTTCGAGGCCTCGCGCTGTACGGCCTGCGGGACGCGCCACCTGCCGCCTGAGCGGGTCTGCATGATCTGCCGTGCCATCGACCAGATGACGGTCGAGCCACTGGCGGATGCGACCGGCGTGGTCGCCACGTTCACCGTCGACCGGTTGGCCTACTCCGCGCCGGGCGTTCCGCTGATCGCCGCGGTCGTCGACTTCGACGGCGGAGGCCGGTACGCATGCGAGCTGACCGACGTCGATCCGGACGAGATCCGGATCGGGATGCCGGTCGAGATGACCTTCCGGCGCTTCTACACGGTGGACGGCGTCCACGACTACTTCTGGAAGGCCCGTCCCCTCCGCACGTCCCGCGCGCGATCGGCCGCCGCCTGATGGGCTCGCGCGGGATCTGCGACCGGGTCGCCGTCGTCGGAATGGGCTGCACCCCCTTCGGCGAGCACTGGGACTCCTCGACCGAGTCGATGCTGGTGGACGCCACTTCCGCCGCGATCGCTTCCGCCGGCGTCGCGATCGACGACGTCGACGCGTTCTGGCTCGGGACCATGGGCTCCGGCATGACGGGGATGACGCTGTCCAGCCCGCTGGCCCTGGACTACAAGCCCGTCACGCGTGTGGAGAACTACTGCGCGACTGGCAGCGAAGCCATCCGGAACGCCTGCTATGCCGTCGCTTCCGGCGCCTACGACATGGTGATGGCCGTCGGCGTCGAGAAGCTCAAAGACTCCGGCTACTCCGGCCTCGTCGTGCCGGGGCCCGCCAACGACGGCACGAGCACGGCCGCCAGTGCCCCGGCGAAGTTCTCCTACCTGGTGCCCGCCTACGCCGAGAAGTACGGCGTCGACCGCGCGCAGATCAAGGAGGCGATGACCCGGATCGCGTGGAAGAACCACTACAACGGGGCCCGCAACCCGCGCGCCCAGTTCCGCAAGGAGGTGTCGCTGGCGACAATCGCGAACAGCCCGATCGTCGCCGGGGACATCGGCCTGTTCGACTGCTCGGGAGTGTCCGACGGCGCTGCAGCGGCGGTGATCGTGCGCGCCGAGGATGCGCTGCGCTACACCGACAAACCGATCTACGTAAAGGGCCTGTCGTTCGTGGCCGGCCCGGCGACCGGCGTCCGCCACGCTGACTACGACTACACGACGTTCCCCGAGGTCGTCCGCAGCGCCCGCGACGCCTACGCGCAGGCGGGGGTGACCGATCCGCGCGCCCAGCTCGCACTTGCCGAGGTGCACGACTGCTTCACCCCGACTGAGATGGTGCTGATGGAAGACCTGGGCTTCTCCGAACGCGGCCTCGCGTGGAAGGACGTCCTGGCCGGCACGTTCGACCTCACAGGGGAGCTCGCGGTCAATCCCGACGGTGGTCTGAAGAGTTTCGGGCATCCGGTCGGCGCGTCGGGGCTGCGGATGCTCTTCGAGTGCTTCCTGCAGCTGCGGCACGAGGCTCCCGCAGAGCGCACGGTCCGAGCGATTGCCGAGGGCGGACGCAACCTTGCCCTCACGCACAATCTGGGTGGCGCTCCCGGCCGTTGTGTCAGTTTCGTCGGTGTCTTCGGCAGCGAGCGGACGACATGAGGAGCGGCGGCAGGTGGTCGGCATGCGCGTGATCCGCGCCTCCGAAGCGGCCGACGCAGGTGCGCATCGCTCGCAGACGTTCGAGGGCGAGGGCGTGATCCGCCAACACCACGTGTGGGAGCAGGTCGCGAGCGACAAGGTGCACGTCGTGACGTTCGTCAGGGGCGGCCGGACCTTCTGGCACGACCACGAATTCGGCCAGTTGCTCGTGGTGCTATCGGGCCAAGGCCTCGTCGCGATCGAGGGCACGGAACCGGTCCCGATCTCCGTGGGCGATCTCGTGATCGCGGATCCGGGTGAACGCCACTGGCACGGCGCGACCCCGGACGGCGAACTCACCCACCTCGCGGTTTCGCGGGGCACGACGTCATGGCACGGTCCCGTCTCGACCTGTGAGGGGTGCTGATGACGAGCACTGCCGACACCGCGCGGCGTCAGGAGCGGTACGAGGCGCTCGGTATGTGGACCCAGGAACGGCTCGGTTGGCTCATCGAGCAGAACGGGCAGCGGTGGCCCGACCGCGAGTTCACCATGTTCAAGGGTGTCCGGTACAGCTACGGGGAGTTCGCCCGGTGGGTCCGGCTCACGGCCCGCGACCTCGTGGCGCGCGGCATTGGACCTGGCGACCGCGTCCTGGTGCAGCTGCCGAACTGCCTCGAGGCCCTGCTGCTGCAGCTCGCGGCCTTCCGGATCGGGGCCGTCGTCTCGCCGGTCGTGCCGATCTACCGCGAGCACGAGATGAAGCAGATCCTTGCCGACCTGCGCCCGAAGGCCGTCGTGGTCTCGGTCGAGCTGGGGCAGCGTCGCCCGGCCGCTGAGATGGCGAACCTCCTGGACGGGCTGGGCCTCGACGTCGCAGTTCGATATTGCGTCGGGGGCCCGGTCGACGGTTGGGCGACGCTGCCGGAGCTCGGTCTGGACGATGTCGACCCCGCGCAGCTGCCGGACCCGGCACCCGGCGACGAGTGCGCCCTCGTGCTGTACACCTCGGGAACGACCGCTGCGCCGAAGGGCGCGATGCTCAGCGGTCGGGCCATCATGGCGCTCGGCAGGACCCTGCGGCTCCGGATGGGTATCGGGTCCGACGACGTGATCATGAACGGCACGCCCGTCTCGCACGTGTCGGGATTCGTCAACGGTTTCTTGCTGCCTGCGGTCGCCGGTTGCCGGACCGTGCTGTTGTCGGAATGGAAGCCCGACGACGCGGTCGACGTGGTCGAACAAGAGGGTGGGACGTTCATGTCGGGCGGGTCGGTGTTCCTGCTCGATCTCGTTCAGCGTTACGAGGCGGGTCGATCGCCGGATCATCGGCTCTCGAAGTTCCTGAGCGGCGGCGCGCCCACGCCGGCCTCGCTGTTCCAGCGCGCCGAGGGACTCGGGATCACGGTTCTCACCTGTTACGGCATGACCGAGACCGGTGGGCCGTGCACGCTCCCGCGGCCGGAAGACCCGCCCGAGGTGCGGATGGAGTTCGACGGGCTCATCGGGGAGGGGACGGAGATCCAGGCGGTCGACGAGAACCGGAAGCCGCTTCCGCATGGCCAGACCGGCGAGCTGCGGATCAGAGGGCCGCAAGTGATGGCCGGTTACACGAACAGTCAGGTCTCCGCGGCGCAGCTCGATGAGGACGGGTGGTTCTACTCGGGCGACGTTGGGTTCGTCACCGAGGACGGCTGGCTCCGCATGGTTGGCCGGATCAAGGACCTGATCAACCGGGGCGGCGAGAAGTTCTCCTGTCAGGACATCGAGGCCGCGCTGGTCGCCTACCCGGACATCGACCGCGCGGCGGTCGTGGGCGTCCCCGACGAACGGTTCGGCGAGGCCGTCGGAGCGTTCGTCACGCTGATGCCCGGGGCTGCCTGGGCCGGCCCGGAGAAGGTCATTGACTTCCTCGAGCAGATGAAGCTGGCGAAGCAGAAGCGCCCCGTGGTCTGGCATGTCCTTCCTGCGCTGCCCACTACGCCGTCGGGCAAGGTCCAGAAGAACAAGCTTCTCGAGATGCACCTATCCCATGGAGGCTCCGAATGAGTACGCCCTCGTTCCCCCCGGCCGACCCCCGCCTGATGGTCGTGGCAGACGGGTTCTCGTACCTGGAGTCGCCGCGCTGGCACGACGGCGCTCTCTGGCTATCGGATTTCTACACCCACCAGGTCGTGACCGTCTCCGGCGACGGGACCGTCAGCACGGTTGTGGAGGTGCCGGGCCAGCCCTCAGGTCTGGGTTGGTTGCCGGACGGTCGGCTGCTGGTGGTCTCGATGCACGATCGGAAGCTGATGCGAGTGGACGACGGTCGGCTCGTCGAGCACGCCAACCTCTCCCAACTGGCCGACTGGCACCTGAACGACATTGTCGTCGACGACCAGGGCAGGGCGTACGTCGGCAACATCGGCTTTGATGTGCATGCCGGCAAGCCGATCAAGTCCACAAACCTGATCAGGGTAGATCCGGACGGTAGCGCCACCATCGTGGCCGAGGACCTCGTCGTTCCCAACGGCACGGTCATGACCGATGACTGCCGCACGCTGATCGTGGCGCAGACCTTCGGCCAGGAGCTCACCGCCTTCGATGTCGAGCCGGACGGTTCGTTGAGCAACCGTCGCGCTTGGGCGAGGTTCGGGGAGCCGGCCGAGTCGGATGACCTCATGACGGTGCTGGGAGGTCTGCGGTTGGCGCCCGACGGGATCTGCCTCGACGCCGAGGGATTGATCTGGGCCGCCGATGCCCTGGGGCACCGTGTTGTGCGGGTGCGCGAGGGAGGGGAGATCCTGGAGGAGATCTCGACCGGCGACGACGCCGTCTTCGCGTGCATGCTCGGCGGCGCCGACGGCACGACCCTGTTCTTGTGCATCGCGCCCTCGTTCAACGAACAGGAGCGCACCGCTACTCGCGAGGCCAAGGTCCTGTCGTGCCCGGTATCTGTTGGGCGCGCCGGTCGGCCGTGACCGCGGGCAGATCCGCTCCGCGCACTCTCTGGGGTCCTTCGCCTGTGCGGGCCACGTGCTCGTGACGATCGGAGTGTCGGGTGCTGAGTGAACGCGCGCGCAACGTCATCGGTGCCCTGGGTGGCATCGCGCCCGCCCTGCTGTTCGCGTTCGGATGGGCGTGCTGGCGGTTGCCCGGACGGCCGGACTACGGCAACGCGGTCGAGGTCCAGCAGGGGCTTGTCGACCATACCGGCGCGTGTCGGGCCGCGGCGACGCTGGGCTGCCTGTCGCTGTTCGCGTTGATCTGGTTCGAGGCGCGGCTGTACTCGATCCTGCGCGCGGCCGAGGGCGGCGACGGAATGGTGACCCGCGTGTTCTTCGCAGCTCTTCTTCATCCCGACCGGCTTCGTGCACCACGGGGTCTGGGAGATCAGCAACGGTCTGCTGGGGGTCTACGTCCCGCTGGGCGCGCCGTTGATCTGGATGGTTGCGACGTCGGTGTACCTGCTTGGCCGGCCCTGCCCAGCCGACCAGGCTGAGGACGGGCCGCCCAACACGGGCCGGTACCAGGCGCCGATTCGCCAGGTCCTGGGCCAATGAGTGCGAGAGCGATGAAGGACCGCGCGGTCAGGATCGTCAATCGCCTGCACTCCAACGTCTACCGGCGCACCGACGGCAGGATCGGCAGCCACCTTCGCAAGGCTCCGGTGCTGCTGCTGACCACCGCCGGGCGTAAGTCGGGCAAGGCCCGCACCGTGCCGCTGGTCTACCTGAGCGACGGTGCGCGGATCGTCGTGGTGGCCAGTTACGGCGGGGACGACCGGTCCCCGCAGTGGTTCCACAACTTGGTCGCCGATCCGAAGGTCACCGTCGAGGTCTTGGGAACCCGGCGCGAGATGCGCGCCGAGGTCGCGAACGCGGACGACAAGGCGCGGCTCTGGCCAAAGCTGGTGAAGATGTATCGCGCTTACGCGACCTATCAGCAGCGAACCGAGCGGGAAATCCCCGTGGTGATTCTCAGGGAGATCGACCCGGGCTAGGTTCTGGCAACCGGGACAAGAATCGACACGGAGCCCAGACCTGCCTGGCGGCCGATTGGCCGGGGTTGAGGTCCACGATGATGCTTTCGCGCAGGATCACTCGGTTTCGGCGTCTTGCCAGGCCGCCTCGGCGGCTGTCTGCTCTGTCCGCAGTTGGGCACCGATCTGGTCCTGCCGCAGCCTGCGGATCGCGAGCGCGACGGTGTCCCCGATGCTCGTGCCGAGCTCGGCGGCGAGCGCCTTGATCTCGCGATGCGTGGACAGGTCGACCCGTACGCTCCTCGACTGCATGTACATCAACACTCCCTGACGAGGCACGCGGCAGGAACATTCTGACCGAGCAAGACGCCAACTGCCCAGACCTGAGCACCTCTCGTCGCTGCCTGCCCTCGCTCCCAGCGCGGGGTCAGGTCTTCCGCGAACGCGCGAAGTAGCGCTGAGCTGGCGCAGCCGTCCCTGGACGACTCGATGGTCATTGATGACCACGCAGACTGCTGACCCGGGGGGCAGTCGGGCGACCACGTCGGCGATCCGCTCGTCGGGGGTGCAGGTCGGCACCGACCGGTTCATGACCTCGGCCACCCGCGCGGGGTGCGGGCGGTTGCCTTGGGTGGGCAGACCGGCGGCGAGCCAATCCGCCTTGCCGACGACGTAGTCGAAGACCTCGGGGTAGCCGAACGCCTCGAGCCTGGCCGCGGCCCGCGGGGTCATATCGCAGAGCGCGTCCCAGCAGTAGCGATGACCGGGCGAACTCGGTCGAGGATCTCCTCCGCCTTCGGCCGGGTCAGCGATTTCAGCGGCAGGTGCAGGGCGCCGGGAAGGTGCTCCTCGTCGTACTCCTTCGTGGGGACACCTCGACGAGCTGGGCTCCGGCGTCCAGAAGGCGCTGCAGCTCAGCGCGTCCCACCGCGGTCGACATCGCCGGTGCGCTCCCTTCGCTCCGAAGGCTGCGCCGATCCGCACGTGCGGTGGCGGCGGAACTGCCCGACGCCCACGGCCACGACGATCAGTCCGGCGACGGCGAGCGCCGAGCTGCCGAGCCCGAGCCCGGCGATGGTGATCCCGGCGCCGAGACTCACCAGCACCGGTAGGGCGCAACACAGCGCCAGCCCCACACCGGCCAGGGCGGCGATGGCGCCGACCCTCTTGTCGTCCGTCATCGGGTGAGCGCGGCTCGGAGCTGCTCCACGGTTGGGGCGGTTCATTCAGGCGGGCGTTCGCCCGGCGTTCGGTTGAGGCGTTGGCGGATCGGCGTTCGTTCGAGCGCGGCCTGCTGTACGCCGCGAAGGACCGAGTGGGCAAACGGGCGGCCAGCGAGGACAGCGTCAAGGCCAAGGTGCGCGGCTCGGCGTCGTACCAGGTCGAACTCTGGCTCGACGACGACGATGAACCGGCCTACAACTGCTCCTGCCCGGTGGGCCAGGAGGGTCGGTTCTGCAAGCACGCGGTAGCCGTGGCGCTGGTGGTGACCGATCCGGGCGCGGATCCGAGCGCGAGTGCCGAGGCGGGGGTCGATGTCCGGGGCTACTTGGAAGGCCTGGACCACTACGTGTTGGTGGACCTCCTAGTCGGGCGTGCGGCTGAGGACGACATCTTCGACGCGCGCCTGAGGATGGATGCGGCGCGGGCGGGCGGGGGTTCGGCGAACCCAGCGGTGTTTCGGCATGCGATCGACGAGGCGTTCGTGGTGGACGACTACGTCGGTTACCGCGAGATGTACGACTACGTGGCCAACGTCAACTCGGTCCTCGACTCGTTGCAGGACCTGGTCGGCGACGGGCACGCCGAGCAGGTGATCGCGCTGGCCGAGCATGCCATCGACCGGGCAGAGGATGCCGTCGGCTCCGTCGATGACTCCGATGGGTGGATGTCCGGCATTGCCGAACGACTGCATGACCTGCACCACGATGCGTGCCTGGCGGTCAAGCCCGATCCGGTGACACTCGCCCGGAATCTGTTCGACCGCGAGCGGCACGCCGGCGACCTCGATGTCTTCTTCGGTGCTGCAGGCACCTACGCAGACGTGCTCGGTGACAAGGGTCTCGTCGAGTACCGGCGCCTCGCGCAGGAGGAGTGGGACGCCCTGCCATCACTAGGGCCAGGGCAGGAGGAGCGCAGCTACTCATCCCGACGCTTCCGGATCACCAACATCATGGAGTCCCTCGCCGCGCTGACCGGTGATGTCGACGCGGTGGTCGATGTTCTGGCGCGGGACCAGTCCTGCGCCTATCAGTTCGTGCGGATCGCCGAGGTCTACCGCGGTGCGAAGCGCTACGAGGACGCGCTGGCCTGGGCGGAGAAGGGCCTGGCGTTGCACGGTGGCTCGGACTCGCGGTTGGTGGAGGCGGCGGCGCAGGAGTACCACCGTGCCGGTCGCGGCGAGGACGCCGTGCGGGTGGCGTGGGATGCGTATGACGCCACCCCCGGGCTACGCACCTACCAACAGCTGGCCGAGCAGGCGCAGCGCGCCGATCTGTGGCCGGACTGGCATGAGCAGGCCTTGGAGCTGCTGCGAAAGCGGATCACCCAAGCTAATAAGCAGCCGACGAAGGGTCGGGCAAGTCCGTGGTCGTCCTATGGTCTGGACAGCTCGACGCTGGTCGAGGTGCTGCTCTTCGACGGTGATGTCGAGCAGGCCTGGACGGAAGCGAATGGGGCGGGCTGCCGGCGGGTGCTGTGGTTGAGACTCGCCGCGTTGCGTGAGGCCGAGCATCCGTTGGAGGTGATCCCGATCTGGCAGGCCGAGGTCGAGCGTCGCATTGATGCGAAGAACAACCAGGCCTATGCCGAGGCGGTGGACCTGATCGCTCGGGTGGGCCGCCTGATGCTCGCCGCGGACCGGGCGCCGGACTTCTCGCCGTACCTGATGAAGCTGCGCGCCACCCACAAGCCGAAGCGCAATCTGATCAAGCTGTTCGACGAGCGGAGCTGGTAGCAGCTGGTCCTCTGGCAAAAGTACCACGGTTACGTTATAGTTTTGCCATGAAACCGGGCAGAGCCCTCGCGCGGGACGACCTCTGGGAGGTGGCGACGCGTCAGCACGGGTACGTGACGGCTCAGCAGGCGGACACGTTGGGAATCGGCATCCAGACCTTGCAGATGTTGGTCCACCGGGGAACCCTGAACCGCGCGGCCCACGGGGTGTACCGGTTCCCGCAGTACCCGGTCGACCAGTACGACCCGTACGCGCTGGCGGTCCTGTGGACTCGAGCGCCCGAGGCCTGTCTGAGTCACGAAACCGCGCTCGACGCCTATGGCATCAGTGACGTCAACCCCAACCGCATCCACGTCACTGTCGCCAAGCGGCGCCGACTTCGCCGCGCGGGTGGAGAGCTGTATGAGGTCCACTATGAAGATTTGACGCAACGTCAGATCGGTTGGTGGCAGGAGATCCCCACGGTGGCTCCGGCGGCGGCCGTGGCCCAGTGCCTCGATTACGGAACTCCCACGTATGTGCTTCGCCAGGCCCTTGAGCGCGGCCATGCCCAGGGATACCTGCAGAGCGCGGAGCGCGACGAGCTCGCGACGGCACTGGAGCTGCGTCATGAGCGATGAACCCGTCGGTTCGCGGCTCGCCGACTTGCTGCGGACCTTGAAGCCGAAGGACAGGCAGCCGGTGTCCGCGGCGGTGCTGAACAACTGGATCTTCCAAGCGGAGAGCAAGCTCGGCCCGGAGGCGAGCGGAGGGCGACTCGGGTGGCTCGTCGCCTCTTCGGTGGTGATCGCGGCGCTGCAGCGAGTCGTCGACGTCGACGACAGGCAGGTGTTCCTGCTCAAAGGGGGCACTCTCCTCCAGCACCGCCTCACCTCCACAGCGCGCGCTACCAAGGATGTCGACGGACTGGTCAGGGCCGACCTCGATGCGTTCCTGGTCGAACTCGAGCGTGTACTGGCCGAGCCGTGGGGCCCACTGACGTTGCGGCGTGGTGAGGTCACGGTGGTCAACGTGCCCGCGAGAACCCTCAAGCCCCGACGATTCGACATCATCATCGGGCTCCGCGGTGTCACGTGGCGGCGTATCCAGATCGAGGTCTCCCCTGATGAGGCCGGCGTCGGTGACGAGTTCGAATCCATCCAGCCACCCCCGCTGGCCGGCTTCGGCCTGCCTGACCCTGACGTTCTCGTTGGCATCGCCATGAGGTTCCAGATCGCGCAGAAGCTCCATGCCGTGTCGGATCTTCACGATCCGCCGGCGAGCGTCAACGACCGCCCTCGTGACGTCGTGGACCTCCTGCTCCTGCGCGACCTCACGCAGGCAACCGGGAGCCCGCGACTCAGCGAGATCCGTGCTGCCGGGGCCGCGGTGTTCGAAGGTCGAGCCCAAGAAGCTGAGCACCTCGGGTTGACTCCTCGGGCTTGGCCGCCAACCGTGATTTCCCATCCGCACTGGGCGAACGACTATGCACGGGCCGCATCATCGGCGGCCATCACGATTCCTCTCGACGACGCCGTGAGCCAGGTCAACAGCTGGATCGGCGAGATCGACCAGGCCTTCTGAGCGCTCATAACCCAGAGGTCGCAGGTTCAAATCCTGCCCCCGCTACTTAGCTTCCGCAGGTCAGAGCCCTGATCGCCACATACGGCGATCGGGGCTCTTGAGTACGCAGCTTGTACGCAGCTTGTACGCAGATTTCGCGACACGCCGAGACGGACTCGAGCGACCCCTCGGCGGACGTCGCTGGATTGCGGCGGACGTGCGCTGCTTGGGCGGTGTTGCCAACACGGATGAACTTGAGCGCGTGCAGTGGGTGGCCAGGTGCAAGATGTGCGCATGGCCAGTTCGATGCTCGACCTCGCGCGATCTACTCCTACGGGGATGTCGATCGCTTGGTCGGTCTGCATGCAGGCACTGCTCGTCGATGGCTCGAGGGCTACGAACGAGCCAGCTGCTTCTACGACCCCGTGCTGCGTCCGGAGCCCTCCGGGTCCGACGCCGTGACGTGGGGCGAGATGGTCGAGGCTCGTCTTTTGGCGGAGTTCCGCAGCCGTGACGTCCCGGTTCAGCGGATGCGTCCGGCGATCGTGCGGCTTCGCGAAGAGTTCGGTCTGTACCCCTTGGCGCACGCTCGGCCGTTCCTCGAGGTCGAGGGGCGAGAGTTGGTCCGCGTGGTGCAGGAGCAGGTGAAGCTGGAGCGCCGCCTGCAGTTGGTCATCGTGCGTAACAACCAGCTGATCCTCGCGGACGAGGCTGAGCGATTCAGCTCGGCAGTTGACTATGACGAGGGCGTCGCCGGACGCCTCCGGCCCGATCCTCGTACCCCTGAGGTCGTGATGGACCCCGTCCGCAGTTTCGGCCAGCCGACGATCCGTAACGTGCGGACCGAATCACTAGCTGAGGACTACAGCGCTGGTACTAGTCGCGAGGAACTAGCCGACCTCTACGATCTGACGGCCCAACAGGTCGATGCAGCGATTCGGTTCGAGCTGATAGTCGGTCGCGAGCCTGCTGCCTGATGCCCAAGGCGCCAAGGGCGCTGTACTTCACCGACGAGAACGCCTTGGGCCTTGGCAAGCTGCTCTTGAGGAGCGGGCGCGATGACGTGCTGTTTCCGGGACATCCTGGCCTGCCCCAAGTTCCGCTTGGTACCCCGGATCTCGACTGGATGCCTGTCGTCGCCCACCGGAAGTTGATCGTGATCACCCGCGACAAGCGCATCCGCACCCGACCAGCCGAGTTGGCGGCCACGCCGAATTTGGAATCCGTTCCGTGTGGATCGGGACCAAGAAGGACCTCGGCCCGCATCAACAACTGGAGCTGTTCCTGCGCCACGAAGACCGGCTGCGGCGAGAGATCATCAAACGCGGTCCCGGACCGTGGGCACTGGCGATGAGTACAGCGGGCCTCAGACCTCTGGGTCTGCGGATCCCCTGACCTCTGAAACCGCGTCAGATTTCGAGCGTTGTCCGTTCAGGAACCATCCCCGGCCCTCCTGCCTGGGCCCGGGGAGGATCAGCCGAGGTCGCGGACGTCGAGCAGGAAGCGACGGGCGATCGGGCCGGCCGTCTGCGCCCCGGTCACCCCGTTCTCCACGATGACGGCGAACGCGATGTGGTCCAGGAATCCGACCATCCAGGCGTGCAGGCCGGCCTGGGTGCCGCTGCCGTACTCGGCGGTGCCCGTCTTCGCCCCGATCTGCTCGCCCGGGATCTCCAGGACGCGGGCGGTCCCGGAGCGCACGGTCGCCAGCATGAGGTCGCGCAGCGTCGCCGCCTCTGGCAATGCGGGCAGGGGCGCGGGGCCGTCCGGGAGCGGCGCCGCGGGGGCCGTTTCCGCCGGCGGTCCGCTCAGGACCAGCCGCGGAGTCAGCGGGGTCCCGGAGGCGACGGTGGCCGCGACCGAGGCCATCGCCAGGGGGCTCATCAGGACCCGCCCTTGGCCGATCGCGGCGGCGGCCTGGTCGACCGAGTCCGAGGACGCCGGGACGTCACCGGAGAAGCTGTTCATGGCGAGGTCCCACGTGCCGCCGATGCCGAAGGAGTCCGCCGCCTTCTTCAGCGCGTCCGGCGCCAGGTCCTCGGCCTTGGAGATGAAGGCGGTGTTGCAGGACTCGGTGAAGTCCTCGCTGAACGGGACTTCGCCCAGGGACCCGAGGCCGTCGTAGTTCTCGAACCGCTTGCCGCCGACGTTGATGCTCGGCGGGCAGGGGACAGTGTCGGACGGCGAGAGCCCGTCGCGCAGCAGCGCGGTCGTCGTGATGATCTTGAAGGTGGAGCCGGGGGCGTACCGGCCGCCCAGGGCCCGGTCCTCGCCGGCCCTGCCCTTCGGGCTGTTGGCAACGGCGAGGATCTCCCCGGTCTCGGTGTCGATGGCCACCAGCGAGGCAGTCCCCTCGGTCGACTCCAGCGCGCGTTCGGCCGCGTCCTGCACCTGCTTGTCCAGCGAGATCCGCAATGGCGTGCCGGCCACCGGGGTGAACTCGTGCAGCGTCTCCAGCACCGAGCCGTCGTCTGCGTCGACGAGGTCGACCCGCCCGCCCGGTTGCCCGGCCAGTTGCTTCTGATAGACGGCCTGCAAGCCGGACGAGCCGATGGCGTCGACGCCGGAGGCCGTGGGGCCGGCCTTCTCCAGCGTCTCCTTCGTGGCCACGCCGACGGTGCCGAGCACGCCCCGGGCGTACTGCCGGGTCGGAGCGAGGGGGAGCATGTCGCTCCGTGTCACGACGCCCTCGAGGGCGTCCAGTCTCGGCTTGACGGCCTCGAACTCCGCCCGGCGCAGGACCACCGCCTCGACGAACTGGCCTGCCGGCGCGTTCTGGGTCCGCTTGACCAGTCCGTCGTAGCCGACGTCGAGCACCTCGGAGAGCTTCGCCAATTCCTGAGCCGGGATCTTCCCGGCGGCCACGCCGACCCGGACGACCTCCCGTTCGATCACCAGCGGGTCGCCGTCGCGGCCCAGGATCGGGGCGCGCGAGGGGAGCTTGCGCACGCGCGCCAGCGCAGTGTCGCTGGTGAGCTTCGGGTGGACGACCGCAGGACTCCAGTCGACCTGCCACGCTCGGGCCGGGTCGGAATGGTCCGGGTTCTCCTTGAGGGTCAACGCGCCCCCGTAGCTCCAGTCCCCGAGGGCGTCGAGCGAGAGCGTTGCGTCGAAGGCGAGCACGCAGGGCCGGTCGTCCTTGCATCCGGAGAGCACACCGGGACGGAACGACCGGGTGCCCAGCCGAAGCGTGTCCTGCACCTTGCGCAGGACCGCCTCCGCCTGGCGCGGGTCGGTGGTGCGGGCGGCCGCGTCCGCGTACCGACCGGCGGACCAGTCGGCGAGGAACGCCGCGCCGGTCGCGGTCACCTCGTCCTCGTCGGACCCACCGCCGAAAGGGCCGCATCCGGTCAGGAGGAGCACGATCGAGGCACCGCCGGCGATCGCGCGGATCCGTCGGCTGGTCGGTGTCTCGGAACGGCGGCTGCGGGGGGCGGGGGACATGGATTCCTCTCGACGCTGTCCGGTCGTGCTCGATCCGGCCGGGTGCCTGGCTACCGGAGGCCGGACGCCGACCAGGCGATGGTGGCGAGCCGGGCGGGCGATACCAGACATGATCCCGGCGGTGAAGGAGCGTCGCGCCCCAGGGGTGCCCTGACCCCCTCCGCGACTGCCGAGGATTGGGGTCACGCCTCAACAGGGGGCGTGTCGTGATTGTCGTCTTCGATCAGGTTCTTCAAACCTGCTCGCCGGCGCGGCCGCGGCCGTCTACCGACGGCGGATGACACCCACCTGCTCGGGTCGCTCATAACCCAGAGGTCGTAGGTTCAAATCCTACCCCCGCTACTACCGTTTCCGCAGGTCAGGGCCCTGATTGCCCACCACGGCGATCGGGGTTTTAATCGTTGGTGGGCAGCTTGTACGCACACTTTCGCGACTCGCCGCAATGGACGCCGGCGCATTCGCTGGACGAACTCCGAGCCATTGCCGGCCGGCGGCGATCCCGCGCCAGTCCTCCACCGCGCCGACACTGCAATTTTGGAGCGGGTCGGTGAGGTCACCGTCTACTCGGCATAGCCGATTTCCGGGCGAGGTCACGTCCATGATCGCAGCCATGAGATCGCCGATCCGCCGACTTGTGGTGACGATGTTCGACAGTGGGTAGTCGGTCGACAATCGTCTGGACGTCGATCAGGTGCGCCTCCATGAGCGCGGCAACGAAGTTCTGGTCTTTCTCACGAAGGGCGCAGAGCTTCGCCACACAGAGGTCCTCCTTGTCGAGGCACCAGCCCGTGAACTGTGGCTCGCCAGAGGGCGCAGCAGTGTTGGCGTTCTGGACCTTGACCAGACGCTCGCGCCAGCCTTCCGGGAGGGCGCAGGTCTCCAGGTCGACGCCGTCGAGACTGAACCCGTGGAGCTCCTCGAACGGCGAGAACTCTCCGGCTACACCTTCGATGAGGTCAGCGAGCCGTGCGGTCTCGTGGTTGTCGTCGGCGATGGGCAGGATGTCGACCTCGATCGACATCGTGGCCTCGGCCGGCAGTTGCTCCTCATCGAAGGTACCCAGGATCGACTGCGAGCCCACCACGATCACCGCGGGCGCGCCGATGATCTGACAGACCGTGCGGATGGCGTGCTCCAATTGGTCGCGGCGCATCAGTCGGCCGTCGCGAGAACCTCGGCGCGTTGGTCCGCGGCGAGCAGCCCGCCCATCGGGGAGACCTCGCGCATCTCGATCGACTCACGATCGAGCCCTGTCATCATCCGATGGAGGCGCAGGACGTCGCCTCGCTGGACGAGCGACGTCCAGTGGTCGAGGTTCCGGAGGTGGGGCTGACCGATCACCCGGCCGCGCAGGCGTTCCAGGTTGCGCTCGATCGTGGGGCGCCACTCTTCGAGGGTTGAGCGGTTCAAGTGGGACGAGAGCCGGCGGTGCAACTCCCACGACCGGCGCTCGGATCGGGTCAGCTTCGGCTCGACCGGTCGTCGCACGACTTCGAGCCGGTAGCCCATGCAGGACAGGAGTCGGTCGAGCTGTTCGTCGCTCAGCTCGACCTTGCCTGATAGGAACTGGCTGATGCTGGGCTGGCGGACTCCGCTGAGCCGCGACAGCTCGGACTGGGTGGTGCTCGTGTTGAGCATCACCTCACGCAGCAGGTCGCCACGCCCGGTCATGGATCAAAGTATAGCACTGAGTGCTATGCCAGCTGCGACCACAGGCGGTGCACCTCTCGTCGCGGTTCCAGGATCAGGTAGGTGGCTCCGCCACCACCACCGAAGGGCAAGACCCTGACCGGTCGTTCCGGATACTCGTCCTTGTAGGGATCGCCCGACCAGGGCGCGACCTCCAGACACAACGCGGGCCTGCGCGTAGGCGGCCAACGCGTCCGGCGGCAGCGCAGCGACCTGCTGGGCGGCGTGCTCGCCCTCGACGACCCGGTACACCTACGCACCGAGCTGGTCGAGCCGCTCCTTGACGCTCGTCAGAGGCTCGCCCACCGGCGCTTGCTCGCCCGACAGCAGGGTGACCGCGTGCGCGAGTCCGAGCCGGTAGGCCTCAGGGTCCGAGGAAATGATCACCCGAAGCCGCCAATGCTCCAGGATCCGCAACACCTCGGCGAGGTCGAGCGAGTCCGCGGCTGACGCCAACGCGCGCCGGTAGTCGCGGTCGAACTCCTCGTGCTCCTCCGGTAGCAAGGCCGTGCGAATCGCGGCCGGACCCGACCCCTCGGGTAGCGGCGGGATAGCCGGGATGGAGGAGGTCCGACGCCTCGGCGGCTCAGGGAACATTCGTCCCGACCGGATCGGGTTGGGTCAGCCCGCGGCGCGCGAGCTCGGAGCGCAGCCGGGCGAACTCGGCGACCACGGCCGGGTCTGCGATCGTCGGCGCACCGTCGGGGTTCTCCCGGGCCTCCTGGTTGATCGCACCGATGGTCAGGAACGACATCGGCATGATCCAGGCGAAGAACACCACGGTCGGGATCCACCACACGAACAGGCCGTTGTAGGCGAACGGTCCGTCCTTGAAGAAGTAGCCCAAGCACCCCGGCAGGTAGGACATGGCCGCCAGGATGCTCAGGTAGCCGGACCACCGGGGGAAGATCGGCTGAGCCCGCTTGTCCAGCAGGATCGAGACTCCGACCACGACGGACCACACCTCGAAGTACGAGCCCGGGATGACCCAGCAGAACCAGAGCAGGTCGTTGAGTGCCTGCGTCGTTTGCTCGTCGATCTCCCCGGGCCGGAAGGCCGCGAGACCGCCGACCAGACTGAAGATCACCAGGAGCATGCAGGCGCCGATCGAGCAGGCGACCTGGATGTGGAACAGGATGGGATGACCCGGCGCCGCCCGGCGGACCTGGGTCGCCAGGGCGATGGCCCAGGGGACGATCAAGCCTCCGCCGAATATCACCAGCACCATGCCGATGCGGATGCCGGTGGTGTGGTCGGCGTAGTGCTGGACCACCTGGCCGGAGCTGTCCCCCGGACTGTTCGCCGGGATCAGGTCGGCGAACACCGTGAGCCCGAGCCCGACCAGGACCACCAGGAGTGGCCCGGCCCATGCGCACGTCAACTGGATCCGTCGGTGCATCTCGACCTCCGAGCCCTGGCCAGCGCTGGGCGAAGGCTAGCGAAGCTGACCGGGCCGGGGGAAGGTCCGTCAGACACGTGGTCGCCGACGAACCAGCATGAGACTAGGCGTTGAGCAGCCAGGTCTCGGTGTGCTTTTCCAGGCAGTAGAAGTGAGGCTTCCAGTAGGTCGCCGTGGGGGACTACGGTGGCGACAGGAAGCGGGTGCCCGTGGGCGAACACAATGAGTTGCGCTTGGTGTCCGAGCGGTCTCGTAGGAGTTCGGAGGCGCGACCGTGGGAATCCTCTTCGCATTCTTCGCCGGGTGGATGACCTGCGCCCGGGGCGGCCAGACGAGCGATGAGGTCCTTGACGCACTCAAGGCCGTCCGGGACTCCGATGAGGTCGCCGACCTCGTGACCGCCATGCGGCACCACGCCGGCCACTCGTTGCAGAACCTCGGCGCGGCATTGCTCGACTCGGCGGACAGCCGTCCCGGGTCCGTGATCGACCTGGTGGCACGGGTCCGCGCCTTGGTTCAGCCGGCCGGTCCGACCTCGACCGGAACCTGAAGGCGACGATGCCTCCGGCCCACGCGGGCCGCTGCCCCTGGGCCGAAGGTCCTTGTCCATATGGGCCATCGATCGACCGTAAATGGGGCCAGCGGCGGGTCGTCCGGCCCTGCCCGAATCGCCACTTCCGTCGCACTCTGGTGGAGTCCGCTGATGACCGCAATCGAACCGCCGGAAAGGGGTCAAGTCGAGTGTCTGCGCAGCCGATACTTTCTGGGCGGGACCCTGAGGTCCTCGCTTTGACCTTGCCAGGGGGAGAAGGTCCCAGCCGTGCTGACGCTCGTCATCATCGACGACTCACCGGACATCCGGCTATTACTGAAACTGCAGTTTGCGGCCAGTTCGGAGTTCGAGGTCTGCGGCGAGGGCGCCACCGGACAGGAAGCGATCGACCTGAGCGGTCGGCTGCGCCCGGACGTTGTGCTGCTCGACCTCTCGCTTCCGGACATGGACGGCCTGGACGCGGTGCCGCTCATCCTGGAGACGTCCCCGCGCACGCAGATCGTGTTCCATTCGGGCTACGCCTTGCACGAGTTCGCCGAGCGCGCGTATGAGTTGGGTGCGCGGGGTTGCTTGGAGAAGAGCCTTCGCGATGGACCCGTGCCTGATCGGTTGGCCGATGTCCTGCAGCTCGGCTCGGCGGTCTGAGCTGGCACCCGCGAGGGGGCCCAGGTGAACTCTCTGGCTGCCACTTCCACAGCCCACGTCGCCGCGACCGGCGTGGCGGTGGATCCAGACCTCGCCGCGATCCTGGACTCTTCCACCGACGCGACGTTCCACCTCGACTCGGCGGGGGTGGTCACCTGGCGTAACCGGGCCGCGCGGCGGATGCTCGGCCGGATCGACGGCGATCTGGTGGGTGCGCCCTTCGTGGATGCGCTGCACCCCCCGGATGCGGTCAGGTTCGCAAAGGTGCTCGTGCAGGCCGGCGCCGGCGCGCGAATCGATGACGATCTCCAACTTCAGCTGCGTCGGACCGACGACCAGGTCGTGCCAGTGGTCCTGACCCTTGCCCCGACATCGGCGCCGGGTGAGGGTGGCGGTTGGTGGGTGGTCGCGTTCGACCTCACCGAGCGGCGGGAGTCGCAGCGCACCCTGGCGGAGAGCGAGCGGCGGGTGCGTCGCAGTGAAGCGCTCGCGGGCACCGGCACCTTCGTGGTCGACTTCGGCGCCTCGATGGTGCAGTGGTCGGAGGGCATGTACGCGATCTTCGGCGTGGACCCCGCCGAGTTCTTTCCCTCGTTCAGCGCCCATCTCGACCTGATCCACCCCGACGATCAGGATCTGGTCCGCGCCGCGCTGGCGGAAGTACTGGCGGGTCGCACTCCGGCCGAGCTCGATCACCGCGCCCGGCATCCGGACGGCTCGACGGTCTGGGTGTTCCTGGCCATCGAGCCCACTCGCGACCCCGACGGTCGCGTCATCGGCGCGAGTGGCGTGTGCCAGGACGTCAGCGTCCGGACGCGAGCCGAGGCAACGGCCCGCGAGGCCCTGGATCGCGAGCGGGCGGCCAGCGAGGAATTGCGCCGACTCGACAGGGCGAAGGAGGAGTTCTTGGCCACGGTCTCGCACGAGTTGCGAACGCCGCTGACCGCGATCCTGGGTTTCTCCTCGCTTCTGCGCGCGACCCCCACCGAGCATGCGCTGTTGCTGGAGCCGATCGAACGCAACGCGTATGACATGCATCAGATGGTCGAGCGCCTGCTGGACTACTCGCGTCTAGAGGCCGGTCGGGTGATGATCGAGCCCCGATCCGTTGGTCTGGCCGAACAGGTCAGAAGTGTGCAAGGCCAGCTCGACTCCGCGCTGGCCGGTCGCACCGTCGAGGTCGACGTGCCGGACGACTTGGTCGTGTGGGCCGACCCGGACGCATTGCAGCGGATCCTGGTCAACCTCATCGGCAACGCGGCCAAGTACTCAGAACCGCCGGGGATCATTCGGGTGTGCGCTGGACCGGGGGAACAGGGCACGGTCGTGTCAGTGGCCGACGACGGGCCTGGCATCGCGGCTGAGCATCAGTCCGAGATCTTCGAACGATTCTTCCGGGTCCCGGGCTCCACGAGGGCCAAGCGGGGCACCGGCGTCGGCCTGGCCATCGTGCGCCAGTACGTAGAACTCCACGGGGGCAGGGTGTGGGTGGACAGCGAGCCAGGACAGGGATCGACGTTCCGGTTCGGCGTCGCGAACGGTGACGGGCGATGAGTCAGGTGCTCGTGGTGGATGACGCGCCCGACATCCGACTGCTCGCGCGCCTGCTGCTCGAGCGTGCTGGTCATCAGGTCGCGGAGGCGGCGACCGCCGAGGCCGCCCTCGACGTTCTGGCCGACGGGCGGCCGGACGTGATCCTGCTCGACCTGCAGCTGCCGGGCATGGACGGCTGGGGACTGCTCGCCGATCTGCGCCGCCGGGACTGGCTCCGCCACACCGGCGTTGTGCTGTTCTCCGCACACGTGGATCCTCGCGAATTCCGACGGGCCGAGCTGGAGGGCGCCAGCGGCTACCTGGTCAAACCGTTCACCGGGCCGGAGCTGTTGAGCATTGTCGAGAAGGCGAAACCCTGATCTGCGCACGTGTTCGCGGGGTCAGGCGCGCACAGCCGTGATTCGGAACTGGACGCTGACGTCGGGGTAGATCTTGAGCATCAGCATCGTGGGGAGGCTGATCGCGAAATCGCGGATGTCGACGACGTGTCGCCCTTCGGCGATCACGGTCTTCTCATCGGGCATCGTGACCGCCAGGCTGCCGGTCAGCCGCTGGGTGGTGCCGTGGATTGTCAGGTCGCCCTCAGCGTCGAAGCGCCCGTCGCCCAGGGAGCGGGCTTGCGTGAGTGCCACCGTGATCGCCGGAAAGCGACGCTGATCCAGCCGATTGCGCAGTTCGGAGTCGTACAGGGAGTTGCCCGATTCCAGCGAACCGACCGGGACGCGGATGACCGCCGACAACACAACAGCGGAGTCAATGGCCGAGCTCGCGACACTGAGTTCGGCCTCGCCTTCGACGCTGAGGGAACCGAAGACGATCGGACCCACGTTGCTGCGTGTCTCGACCAGGAGAGCTGACCGGTCGGGGGCGACGGTGAAGGTCTGGATCTTGCTCATCCGTGCAGAAGCTCCCGATGTCAGAGGCGGCGGCCTCGGCCAGGAAAACCGGCTCCGGTACGGCCGGACCGCCCGTCCGGAACGTCCTGCCAACCTACTCCGGGCCGGTCAGGTTGTGTCGCCCGCCACTGCGGTCTGTAGCAGGGCCAGCGGCGGCAGGAACGCGAGGACCCCGTAGAAGCCGTCTCGGGTGCTGCGGCGACCGAAGAAGAACGCGTTCCAGACCTCGTTGCCTGCCAGCACCACCATGGCCCGCCGGTAGACACGTGCATCGTCGCGAGCGACAGCCCCCTCAGGGCTCTGAACTTGTCGAGCGCCCGACCCTTTGCGGAAGTCCACCGATCCGTGGAGTGCTGGACGCCCTCGGAGGGCGCGCAGTGACACGATGTCCCCGCGATACCTCAGCGGTTCTACGGACGGCGCGGGTCCGCGAGTCCGACGGTGGCGGAGAAGGTAGATGGACAAGCCGATTTTCGTCGACCCGACCGGGCGGCGACTGGGCGCCCTGCGGATGGCGGGCCGCGTCGCGGGAGCCGGGCTCGCCGGTTACCTGGCGCTTGTGGTTGCCTCGCTGGTGGCGCCTCCCGGTCTCGACCGACTCGTGGTGCCCGGGGCGGGTGGCGTTCTCCCCGGCCCGCGGGCCCCGGAAGTCGTCACCACCGACGGCGACGAGGTCGGCGCGGCTGACGCGGTCGAGGACGCCCGTCGCACCGGGGCCGCCCCGGTCTCCGGTCCGGCGACAACCCCGGGCGGGACCACATCGACGCCCGGACCGTCGAACCGTCCAGGCGGCCCTGGGAGCACGCCCGGAAGTGGCGGCGTCCCCGGGAATGGCACCGTCACACCCCCGGGCTCCACGGCGCGTCCGACGTCCACACCAGCCAAGGGCAAGCCGACAACGCCACCCGGCCAATCCACCTCTTCGCCGGGCCGGTCCACGGTGAGACCGAACTCGACGAAGAGCTCCACGCCCAAGCCGGTCAAGGGTCAGAGCACCGGCAACCCAGCC
>NZ_JACDFE010000068.1 GCF_013815995.1 Sporichthya sp. | reverse complement strand
GCCGCGGCGCCTCGACGCTTGGTCGGAACAGTCAGTTCTTGCGGACTTCGGTGCTGCGGAAGGTGTCGGTGCCGGGCCCACCGTCGCCGCGGTCCGTACCGCCGCCGCCGACGATCCGGTCGTTGCCGGGCCCACCCATGAGCTTGTCGTTGCCGGCGCCGCCGGAGAGGTCGTCCGGTCCCTTCCCGCCGTTGAGCCGGTCCTTCCCCGCGTTGCCCAGCAGGTCGTCGGCCCCGTCCCCGCCACTAAGGGTGTCGTTACCGCCCCCGCCGATCAGGGCGTCGCCACCCGTGCTGCCGCGGAGCGTGTCCTCACCGGTCCCGCCGCAGATCAGGTCCTTGCCGGCGCCGCCGTTGATGATGTCGCCGCCGCCGTTCGATCTGCCGGTAGCCGCCCGGCGTCGACAAGCCGAACATCAGGTCGAACAGGTGCGGGTTCTCTCTTGCCGCCTCGTGGTAAGCGAGCGCGTGCCTGCCATGTCGGCGACAGGATCCGCCGAAAGCTCGAACTCAGCAAAGCACCCAGCTAGCCGCTGGAAGCCCCTTTCGATCACCGCCTCGACCAGAGCCCGTAGGAGATCGTGCGGGCCAAGATCGAGGCCGGCAGGGTGAAGAGGAAGTGCTGCAGGTCGGGGCCGCTGCGCAAGAAGTGCCCGGTCCGCGCGCTGAAACATGACCTCCTCATCCATGCGTCCCATGGCGATCCTCCGGCGAGTTAGCAGGGCTCAACATCGAGCCTGGAGGAGATCTACCGTGCGTTGACGGGGCCGGAAGGTAGCGACCTACTCCCCGTGCGTCAGCCTGCCGACCACACCACCTGGTGGTGCCGCCCGAGCGGGCCGAACCACAGGCCGTTCTCGTCGAGGGCGTTGAAGACGGTCATCTCGCGCCCGCCGAAGCCGAACCCCACCTGCGGGCTGCCGTTGCCGAGATCGGTCGGATCGTCGCTGGCCCAGCGGAGGAGTTGGACGCCGGTCACCGGCCGGCCGTGCAGCTCGGCCAGGTCCTGGGGAACGTCGTGACGCCATCTCAGTTTGGGTCGGCGCGAGCCCGCCCACCGGATCGGACGGTCGAGGTCGATCGTGTCCCAGGTGATGGAGAGATCGTCGAACTTCTGGTGGTTGATCTCGAGTCGGACGCCGTCGAAGTCGAGGACGACGGGGCCGTCCGCCCACCAGACATCACGCTTGGCGTCCCACATCAGCGAGGCCCGGACCAGGCGACGGCCGACCAGATCTCCTAGCCGGCCGGAGTGGGTGGTCACCAACGCGTCGAGGTCGTTCGTCCAGGTCGGGACGTACCCCGCCAGGCCGAAATCGAAGACGTCCGGTGCCTGGCGCCGGGATCGCCGGATCCCGGGTCCGCCCGCGAACCTGACCACGCGCCCCTCCCCTTCTGATCCGTCCGTTGCAACGGTCGCAGGAGCGGCGATCTTGAGCGGCCGATCAGTCGAACTCAAAGACCCCGAATCCGGCCGGGCGCTGCGGGTACTCATGCTGGAGAGATGAGCCGAGGCCAGGGAAAGCCCCGCCCTCCCCACAGGAGGTCGTGCGGAGGCTGATCAAGGCCGGCAAGGTGAAGAAGAAGTGCTGCAAGTCGAAGCCGCTGTGCAAGAAATGCCCGATCCGCGCGCTGAAGAAGGCGCGCAACAAGGCGGCCGCGTAGGCGCCGTCGGACCGGCCGGTCGTCCTGCCGCCAAAACGATAACGTCGATCGAAGGAATCTACCGTGGGTTGCCTGGGGCTGAGAGAGTAAGGCGTTGCTCCCAACCGAGTCGCCATCGGGTGGCGCTTCCGCGGCACCGTCAGGAAGCGGACGCGGGCTTGGCCGTCGCGCAGATCAGCGTCTCCGGGACGTCGTGAGCTGCGCCTGGAACGTTGAGCTCGGCAATCCAGACCCCGACCGACGGCTCGACTGGGTTGGCGGGCAGCGTGAAGCGGCGGCCGCTGGTGGTGTCGATGATGGGGCGGCCATTGACCGCATCGCCTAGGTGCGCCCCCGGAATCGCGACGCAGGACCCGGAGCCGTCCCCTGCACCCGACGAGGCCGAAGACCCCGCCGCTGGTCCCGACGTCGACGTGGTGGATGCCGGATTCGCGCAGCGCCTCGGCGCGGTCGATGTCTTCGCGGTAATAGCTGTTGCCGCCGTCGATCAGCACGTCGTCGGAGTCGAGGTGCGCGGCGAGATCGTCGAGGACCGTGCCGGTGAGCTCCGCGGGGACCATCACCCAGATCGCGCGCGGCGCGCTCAGCCGGGCCGCGAGGTCGGCGACGGAGTCGGCGCCGATTGCGCCTTCCTCGCTCAGTTTCGCAACCGTGTCGGCATCGGTGTCGAAGACCACACACTCGTGGCCGTCCGCGAGGAGCCGCCGGACCAGGCTCGCACCCATCCGTCCGAGGCCGACCATGCCGATCTGCATCAGCTACTCACCTCAAGGAGCGCCTGCTCGAGGACTTCGGTCAGGGCGGGGTGGATGTAGAGGACGTCACGGGCGAGCTGGTCCACCGTCTGACCCAGCATCATGGCCTGCAGCAGCGGTTGCAGCAGCAGCGCGGCCTGCGGGCCGATGATGTGGGCGCCCAACAGCGTGCGGGCGCGGGGGTCGACGAGGATCTTGACGAAGCTCGTGGTGTCCTCCAGCGCCCAGCCGTAGGCCGTCGCGGCGTAGTCCCGGCACGCCACCACATGGGCGAGACCCTGCTCCTGCGCCTGCGCCTCGGTCAGACCGACCGAAGCGATCTGCGGGTCGGAGAACACCGCATGCGGAACCAGCACGCGATGGTTCAACTGGCGAAGGCTCTCGGGATGGGCCAGGTTGTGGCTCACGACGCGTTGCTCGGCGTTGGCCATGTGCTTGAGCTGGAAGTGGTTCGCGGTGTCACCGAGAGCCCAGACGCCGGAAACCGTGCTCCGGTAGGCGTGGTCGGTGACGACGTGGCCGTGCTCGTCGAGCGCCAGCCCGCCGGTGGCCGCGTCGATCAGGTCCGTGTTGGGGATGCGTCCGGTCGCCACCAGCAGGGCTGCACCCTCGATCTGTGAGGCCTGTCGGTCCCGCTCGACGCTCACGGTCACACCTCCGTCGCGGGCAGCCACCGAGGTGGCCGCGGAGTCCAGCAGGACGCGAAAGCGCTCCTGGGCCAGCTCGGTGAACCGGATGGAGATCTGCTCGTCCTCGGCCATCAGCAGACGGGGGCTGCGGGCGATGATCGTCACCTCGGCGCCGAACGAGGCGAAGACGTGCCCAAGCTCGGCCGCAATGAACCCACCGCCGATGATGACGAGGGAACGGGGCACCTCGTCGATGCGCATCATGGTGTCCGAGGTGTGGAACGGCACGCCGTCCAGCCCGGGAATCGGCGGGACGACCGGTCGCGCACCCACCGCGACGACTATCTGATCTGCCGTCAGCTGTTCACCGTCGACCTCGAGCACCTTCGGTGCCACGAAGCGAGCGGACCCGGGGTAGACGTCGATCCCGTTCTTGCGCCGGTAGTCGATGGCGTCGTCGTGCAGCGGATCGATCCGCCCGAAGATCCGGTCCCGGATCGCGGGCCAGTCGAGCAGATCCAGCGTCGCATGCACGCCGAGGCGCCGGGCCTCGGTCACCGCCCGCGCGGCATCCGCCGCAACCACCAGCATCTTCGACGGGATGCACCCACGGTTCAGGCACGTCCCGCCGAAGCGGTCGGGTTCCACGATCGCGGTGCGCAGGTGCGCCAGTTCCGGCCCCAGCAGTGAATTCCCGCTGCCCGCGCCGAGCACGATCAGGTCGTAGGTCTTCACGATTCGCTCGTCGCGCTCGCGCGCCTTGCCGTGGTGATCACGAGTGGGAACGTATCCGCGTAGAGGTGCTGCTAACCGAACCGGCGACGGGGTTCACCAGCCGGTAAGACCTCACCGGCTCTTACCGACGCGGTCGAGGAGTCCGAGCGCGTGATCCTGCTGTCCGGGAACAGCGTAGGGCGTCCGCGCTGGGTGGTCGGTGCTCCTGCTCTCGTGCCTGTTAGCACCTTGTAAGGCAAATCTCGGGTGACGAGGAGCTGCTGGGGCAGCACGCAGGCAAGCCGCTGACGCGCGGGGGCTGGTGCGTGCTTGCAGCGCCCTGGGAGACGAATCGACTATGCCTGAGACCCGATCACCACATCCCGCGGGGCCACCGATCCAGGTCGGTGGGATCTTCGCGGACCTGGACCTGCCCGATCACAACGGCAACGAACGCAGCCTGTCGGACCTGGTGGCGGGCGATCCGACCGTGCTGCACTTCTACCGCGGCTGGTGGTGCCCGAAGGAGCAGGCCTACCTGCGGCTGCTGACGTCCTGGCAGGACGAGCTGGAGGTCGCGTACTGCAGGATCGTGTCGGTCAGCGTCGACCCGCCCGAGGTCCAGGCGGCCTGGCGGGCCGGCGCCGACGCCCGATGGACCTTCCTGTCCGATGCCGACCGGCGGTGGTTGCCGAAGCTCGGTCTGGAGGAGGCGACCGATCCCACCCATCGGCCCTATGCGCCGACCGTCGCGGTGCTGGCGCCTGATCTGACGGTCCAGGCGGTGTACGACGGGTACTGGTTCCTGGGCCGCCCGACGGTGGAGGAGCTTCGAGCGGACCTGCGGGCGATCAGCCGCCGAGTCCGGCCCGACTGGTCGGCGCCGCACCCATGAGCGAGGAGACCGAGCCCATGCGCAATGAACCTGGTGGGAGGACCACCATGGCCGAGGATGACGCGCGGTACGGGGCGCCGCAGGGAGCCTTCCGAGCGCTGGCCGCCCGGCGGCCGCCGGGGCTGTTGTTCACCGGCCGCGCGTTTCGCAGCCCGTTGCGCGGTCCGTGGTTGACCTCGGTGTTCGCCGCGGTGCTGCTCGCGCTGCTGCCCGTGGTGACCATCACCGGCCTGCTGTCCTACATCGCCTACCAGCCGCAGTTCGAGGGCAACGGGCTGCCGGCCGACACGCACGGGCTGCACCTGCCGTTCTTCACCTGGCCCACGAATCCGGCGTGGCTCTACCGGCTCAACCAGGGGCTGCATGTGGCTCTCGGGCTGGCACTGGTCCCAGTGGTGCTCGCCAAGCTGTGGTCCGTCATTCCCAAGTTGTTCGCCTGGCCCCCCTCGCGTTCGATCGCTCAGCTCCTGGAACGGGCCTCGGTCCTGCTGCTCGTGGGCAGCATCCTGTTCGAGCTGGTCACCGGCGTGCTCAACATCCAGTACGACTACGTCTACGGCTTCGACTTCTACACCGCGCACTACTACGGCGCCTGGGTCTTCATCGCCGCGTTCCTGCTCCACGTCGGCCTCAAGTTCCCGACCATGGTGAAGTCCCTGCGCAGTCGCAGCCTGCGCGAGGAACTGCGGACGCCGCTGGCCGACACCGTGCCGGAGCCGCCCGACGACTACGGGCTGGTGTCCCCGGACCCGGCACCGGCGACGGTGTCCCGGCGCGGCGCGCTGGCGATCGTCGGCGGGGCGGGGCTGGCGGTGACCGCAGTCACCATCGGGCAGACCGTGACACCGCTGCGCCCCTTCGCCGTGCTCTCGGCCCGCGGGCAGTCCTACGGTAGTGGCCCCAATGACTTCCAGGTCAACCGGACGGCGATGGCCGCCGGGATCGTGCCCGCGGTGACCGGAGTTGCCTGGGCCCTGACCGTGACTGGCCGTGAGAAGAAGATTCTGACTTTGCGTCAGTTGCAGAGCCTGCCGCAGCACACCGCCCGGCTCCCGATCGCCTGCGTGGAGGGTTGGTCGACCGTGCAGAGCTGGTCCGGGGTCCGCCTGCGCGATCTGGTCGCCCTCACCGGCACCACGGAGCTGAGCCACGGGGTCGTCACCTCGCTGGAGAAAGAGGGTGCCTTCGCCCGGGCCGCGCTCAACCGCGGGCAGCTGCTGAACCCCGACTCCCTGCTGGCCCTGAGGGTCAACGGGGCGGACCTCTCGCCAGATCACGGCTACCCGGCGCGGGTCATCGTCCCGGCGCTGCCCGGGGTGCACAACACCAAGTGGGTCAACACGATCGAGCTGGTGCTCTCAATGAGCGACCCGCGCATACACAACACCGTGACCGGGCGGTGGAGGCGGGCCTACGGGGCCTCGCCCCTGCACCTGGTGTCCTTGCTCGCCTGCTTTGCGCTCGCTGGCTGGGCCGCCCTGTCCGCCAGCAGTGGACCGTCGCCGCTGCGGATGGCGCTGTGGTTCCTCGGCGCCGCGATCCTGCACGACTTCGTGCTGTTCCCGCTCTACACCCGCGCCGATCGGTACCTGCGCGCGCTCGGCGCGGTCAACGTCAACTACGTGCGCGTGCCCGCCCTGATCTCAGTCCTGCTCCTGGTCATGTTCTACCCCCTCATCCTGCGCCGCAGCCAAGACACCTACGGCAACGCCAGCGGGCTGGACCAGTCGGGCTATCTCGGCAGCTGGCTGCTGGTCACCGCCATCGTTTTCGGTGTCTCGGCGCTGCTGTTCGGGCTACGCCGCGCCCGGGGTGCGCGCTCGCCGGCACCCAGGGCGGACCCCGCGCACCGGGTCCAGCCGGACAGCCTCGCAGAGGACCGCTAGGTCATGGCCATGGTTCGCATCACGGAGGACCGCCCAGAGTCCGGGGCCAGGTTCTCACCGCTCCTCGACCTGGCGGGGCGGACGTGCGGCTACCTGGAGATCCTGGTGCCCAGCGACGACCGCGACGTCGACCGGGAAATGCCGGACAGCACAGACAGTGATTCCGCGAAGATCGATCCGGCGGTGCTCGATAGTGACGGCCCACCCGGCTGGCTCTCGCTCAGCTGGACCGACGGCGCGGTGCTGCCCTTCGACGACGTGGCGGTCAGCGGCGCGGTCCGCGCCCGGCTGCGTTCGGGGCACGCGGCGTTCATGTCGACCCGGACGCGCGGCGACGACACCCTGGCCGGCGCCGTCACAGGCGTGACCGGGTGCACCGCCGAGCAGGCGGTGGTGCTGTTGCGCGACGACCCGTTCGCCCGGCTCTTCCCGCGCCGGCTCGTCTCCTACGGGCCCGGGATCTTCGGTCCGAACCCGCCGCCGGCCGGGCCGGCCACCCAGCGCTACGGCGCCGCGACCCCATGGCCCAGCGATCGCTTCTGAGCAACTGGAGCAACTGGAGCGGCCGGCCGGCTGCTTCGCACCCAGGTAGGAGGAGTTTGAGATGGTGTTTGCGACTGTGATCACGGCGATGGCCAAGGGCCTGCTCGCGGGGGTCGCCGGGACGGCCGCGATGACGCTGTCCAGCACCGTGGAGGCCAAGATCCGCGGTCGTGACCCCAGCACCGCCCCGGCCGATGCCGCCGGCAAGGTCCTGGGCGTCAAACCGGTCGGCGCCAAGGAGCAGACCCGGTTCGCCACCCTCGTGCACTGGGGGTACGGCACCGGCTGGGGAGCCCCGCGCGGGTTGCTCGCCGCCGCGCGCCTGCCCGCCCCGCTGGCGAACGCCGTGCATCTCGCCCTGGTGTGGGGGACAGAGACCACGATGCTCCCCGCCCTCGAGGTCGCGCCGCCGATCAACGAGTGGGAATACCAGGAGATCGCGATCGACGTGTTCCACCACCTCGTCTACGCGATGGCGACCGGGCGGGCCTACGCCGCCCTCGACCGCGCCATCGCGTCATGAAGGCACTGGCGGCCGAGTCGCTGATCACCCGACTGATCGACTGGGGCGTCGACACCATCTACGGCCTGCCCGGTGACGGCATCAACGGGTTGTTCGAGGCCCTGCGCCGCCACCAGGACAGGATCCGCTTCGTGCTCGTGCATCACGAGGAGGCCGCCGCGTTCATGGCCTGCGCGCACGCCAAGACCACCGGGAGATTGGGCGTGTGCATCGCCACCTCCGGGCCGGGTGGGGTGCACTTGCTCAACGGCCTCTACGACGCGAAGCTCGACCACCAACCGGTGCTGGCGATCACCGGCATGCAGGAGACGGGGCTGCTCGGCACCGGGTACATGCAGGAGGTGCACCTGGAGACGTTGTTCGCCGACGTCGCCGCGTACAACGTGATGATCACCAACCCGCTGCACGTGGAAACCGTCGTCGACCTGGCGGTGCGCACCGCCCTGACCCGCCGCACCGTCAGCCACATCACCTTTCCCAACGACATCCAGCTGGCACCGGCGGACCAGGACCCCTACGGTCATCCGTCCCCGGGCCGGGCTCCCAAGACCGCGCCGGTGTGGTTCCCCGCGCCGGGACGTCCCCGGGATCAGGACCTCCAGCGCCTGGCCGACGTCCTCAACGAGGGCACCAAGGTGGCGATCCTGGCCGGTGCGGGTTCGCTGCACGCCCGTGAGGAGTTGCTGGCGCTCGCCGAACTGCTCGGCGCCCCAATCGTGAAGACGCTGTCCGGGAAGGCCGCTGTTCCAGACGACTCGGAGTACACCACCGGTGGGATCGGGCTGCTCGGCACCCGGCCCTCTGAGCACCTGATGCGCGAGATCGACACCCTGTTCCTGGTCGGGACCAACTTTCCGTACACCAAGCACCTGCCCGAACCCGATCGGGTCCGCACGGTGCAGCTCGAGGCCGACCCGGTGCGTGCCGGCAACCGGATGCCGACCGAGGCACCGGTGATCGGAGACGCGAAGGAGGGTCTGGCCGCGCTGATGCCGCTGCTCAAGCCCAAGCCGGACCGGTCCTTCCTGACCTCGTGTCAGCAGGACATGGGCCGTTGGCGGGCGGAGATGGCGTCGCTGGAGAGCGTGGACCGCGATCCGATCGCGCCGCAGTACCTGATGTCGGTCATCGACGCGCACGCGAGTTCCGATGCGATCCTGACGTGTGATTCCGGCACGATCGCGACCTGGGCCGCGCGGCACTGGACGATCCGGGACCGGCGCGAGTTCTACCTGTCGGGCAACCTGGCCTCGATGGCCCCAGGCCTGCCCTATGCGATCGCCGCGCAGCTCAACAATCCGGACCGTCAGGTCCTGGCCTTCATCGGCGACGGCGGCTTCGCGATGCTCATGGCCGAGTTCCTCACGGCAGCCCGGCACGGGCTGCCGATCAAGGTGTTCATCAACAACAACGGGGCCTACGGCCAGATCCTGTGGGAGCAGATCGCGCTCGGTTACCCGGAGTACGGAGTCCGGCACGCCGGCTTCGCCGACTACGCGCCCTGGGCCCGGTCCTGCGGCGCGTACGGGGTCAAGGTGAGAGACCCGGGCGAGCTCGACGACGCCGTGCGTGCGGTCCTCGCCCATGACGGGCCGGCCCTTCTCGACTGCGACGTCGATGCCGACGAGCCACCGCTGCCGGGCAAGATCGAGTACGCGCAGGCGAAGGGGTTCGCGAAGGCCTTCGCCCGCGGTCAGCCGCACAAGGCCGGGATCGTCAAGGCGATCGCGGCCGACACGATCCAGCACCTGCGCTCGTGAGGGCCGAAGCGGACGGTGCGCGCAGCGAAGCGCCGGGCCACCTCGCTCGGCCACTCGCTGGCCCGCGGTTCACCGCATGTCAGGGACGTGAAGGCCGCCCGTTTCGAACCAGGGGAGCGCGCCGGTTGAGACGGCCGCCTCCATGGCGGGGGTGACCTGATCAAGCGCTGCCATGGCCAGCGCGAGCCGGCGCACCGCCTCCGCGGACATGTCCGGGGTCGCGCGGGCGTAGGACAGCACGATCCCCGCCATCGGAGCCCGCTCCACGCTCATGGCGCCGAGCCCGAAGACCGCCAGACCGAGCCCGGCGGCTGCCGCGACGAGGCGGTTCTCCGGGGTGCCCTCGGGTGGGCGCACGGTCAGGTGCAGCCCACCGGCGCTGCCCAGGATCTCCCAGTCCGGCAACAGTCGGGTGAATGCCCCGACAAGGCCGTCTCGCCGGATGCGATAGCGGCGGCGAAGCAGCCGCAGGTGCCGGTCGTAGCTGCCGGTCGAGAGCAGCCGGGCGAGCACGTGCTGATCGAGGGTGTTGCCGCCGAGGTCGTCGTCCCGCTTCGCCGCCCGCAGCGCCGCCAACAGGTGCGGCGGGGTTACGACCCACCCGATGCGCAGCGCCGGCGCGAGGGTCTTGCTGACGCTGCCCAGCAGCGCGACGTGCATCGGGTCCATGCCCTGCAGGCAGCCCATCGGGGTCCGTTCGTAACGGAAGTCGGCGTCGTAGTCGTCCTCCAGCACGAGCCCGTCGACCTCGGTGGCCCAGCGCAGCAGGCTCGCGCGGCGCTCCGGTGACAAGCTGACCCCGCAGGGGTACTGGTGCGCGGGGGTGCACAGGACGGCGCTCGCCTCGCTGCGCGCCAACGCGTCCACCTGCAGGCCGTCCCGGTCGACCGGAATGGGGACGACCTCCATCCCCAGGCGGGCCAGCCGCCGGCGCTGGATCGGGTTGCTCGGGTCCTCGACGGCCAGGCGTGGCTGGCCGCGCCCGAGCAGGACCCGGCACATCAGCGTGATGGCCTGGGTCACCCCGCCGACCACGACGATGCCGGGCGGCGCGCACACGGCGCCGCGGACCCGGGCCAGGTACGCCGCGAGCTGGCTCCTGAACTCCCACGCGCCCCAGGGTTCGTCGTAGCCGAGAGCCGCGCTCGGCAGCACGGTCAGCACGTCGCGCACCGCCGCGGCCCACTCCTTGCGCGGGAACGCCGACAGATCCGGCCAACCCGGCCGCAGGTCGAGCTCGGGAACGGGCGGGCGGGCCGGCTCCCCACCCGTCCAGAGGTCATGTGGCGCCGTCGCCGGCCGGAAGGCCACCGTGGTGGCGGAGCCGTGTCGGGTCGTCAGGAATCCCTCCGCGCAGAGTTGTGCGTAGGCGTCGACGGCGACGCCCCGCGAGACACCTAGATCCTGGGCGAGCACGCGCGTCGAGGGCATCGTGGCTCCGGGGGCCAGCTGGCCCGCGCGGATCGCATCGCGCAGCGCCGTCGCCAGGCGCACCCGCAGCGGCCCGGTCGGGGTTCGTTCGAGCAGCAGAAGCAGCTCGGCGGCATTCAGTGACACCGGTGGTCCTCGATTTATGCCTATCACTGGTCCTGTACTACGGACCATCACTCGGACAAGGTCACCTACGTGATCTTCACGGAGCTGGGATATCGACCATGACGATCGTTCCCTCCCGACACCCGGGTGATACCGAGAAGCACCGCAGAATCCGGCACGCAGCGTTGACCGCGGAGGGCGAGGGCCCGGGCGGGGCATTGCTCGACGCCGAGACGATCGTGCTCGTCGTCCTGGACTCACCGACCCCGCGGGGTCTGATCGAGGTCCTAGAACGGGCCGGAGCCGAGGTGCAGGCCGTCACCGGGCTACCCGCGGCCCACCACGCGATCGCCGCGGCCGGAGTGCGAGCGGGGGCGCTGGTCTGCGCCGAGGATCAGCTGGTTCCCCTCGAGCTCGCCGCCGCGGTGGCCCGCCAGGCCGCCTCGGTCATCGTGAGTGCGGCCGCGAACGCCCAGCACAGGACCGATCTGGTCCGGGGCGGCGCCGACTGCGTTCTGGGCCGGTTGCGGCCGGACGAGGCGGTGTCGTTGCTGGCCGCGCTGCTGCGCCGCGGTTCCCGTACCCCCGATACCGTTCACGATGTCGAGGTCGGCCCGTTGCGCCTCGAACTCGCGGCCCGGACGGCGACGCTTCGTGGCACGCCGCTGAGCCTGACGGCTCTGGAGTTCGACCTGCTCGCCTTCTTCATGACCCATCCCGGTCAGGTGCTCAGCCGCGAGCGGCTCCGCGCGGACGTGTGGGGCTATAACATCGGCGGCCTGGACACCGTCACCGTCCACGTCCGCCGCCTCCGGGTGAAGATCGAATCCGACCCGTCGAACCCGGTGCTGATCAGGACCGTTTGGGGCGTCGGCTACCGGTTGGACTACGGCGTCGAGCCGGTGTGGCCCGCAACCTGAGGCAGCGTCGAATACGCCCCCATCGACGGGTTGCACATTCCTTACATCCCGGCCGGCCTGTGGACCCACGCGGGGGTCGCCCTGGTCGTGTCGTAGCCCGCATGGAAGAGGTCTGGCCGATGAGGTTGTGGCGAATCAAAGCGGATTTCATGCCGAGCCGATCCGCTGGATCGACGGACGGTGCGAGCTGCCGCGACCTGCCCGCAGGCAGCCGGCGGTCGTTTCTGCGCTCGGCCAACGGAGTCGTCGCGATCGGGGTGGCCCCGATGGTCGTGGGGCGCCGCCAAGGTCGAGGCGAGCGTTCCCGGGGCGGTGACCGTGGCCAATCCGGGCGGCCCCCTGCCGGACAATCCGGTGATGTCCTACGTCCACGACGCCGAGGCCGGCGCCTAGGCATCGGGTGTGGGGAGGCGGCTGTGAAGGCGGAGGATGTTCTTCGCGATGTGGTCGACGCCATGGTCCTGCTGGTGGAGGCGGCCGGCGCGGTCATCATCGTCATCGGGGCGGTCCTCGCCTTCGGGTTGTTCCTGCTCGTGGCGGTGCGCCGGGGCAGCATCGAGGACTTCGTCAAGGTGCGCTTCGTGCTCGGCCGGTTCCTGGTCCTGGGGTTGGAGTTCCAGCTGGCCGCGGACATCCTGCGAACCGCGGTCGCTCCGTCGTTCGACGAACTCGGCAAGCTCGCAGCGACGGCGGCGATCCGGACCGCCCTCAACTTCTTCCTCGCTCGGGAGATCGCCGAGGACCGAACCAAGGTGGTCGAACGCTGAGCATCTACGGGCAGCTCGCGCTGGTGTTGGTGGCCATGGCGCTGGTCAGCGGCGGCGTCGTACTGGCCAGCACGCACCGGCTGGAACCGGCCCTGGTGGCGGTGCTCGACCTGCTCCTCGCGGCCGGGCTGCTGCGCCTGGCCGGTACGCCGTCGCTGGCGGAGCTGGCCATCGTTGCCGGCCTGGTGCCCCTACGTCGCCTTGCTCGGGTGGGCCTGAGCGCCGGCCGCCGAGCGCGACCAAGGATGGATCGAGGTCAAGCGCCCTGACCCAGGCTGCGCTGCAGTCCGCCGTCCATGACGTAGGTCGCGCCGGTGACGTAGTCGGCGTCGCTGGACGCGAGGAACGCGGCCAGGCGGGCGATCTCCGAGGGCTGGGCGGCTCGCTTCCACGGGATGCTCTGGACCTGCTCCTCGAGCAGCTTGGGGTCATCGATGGCCGCCTGGTTGAACGGGGTCAGCACCATGCCGGGGGCGAGGCTGTTCACATTGGTCCGTTGCGGTGCCAGCTCCAGGGCCAGCGTGCGGGTGAGCATCCGCAAGGCGCCCTTGGAACAGTCGTAGTCGGCCCCGCCGACGTTGGGGATGTCCTCGTGCACCGAGGTGACGTTGATCATCTTGCCGCCGCCGCCTGCCGACGTACGGATCTGGGCGAAGCGCCGGCAGCAGAAGAACGTCGCGTACACGTTGCTGCGCAGGGCGTTGTCGAACACCAGCGTTGATCAGCCCGACGTGGGAGAACGCCTGCGGGTAGCTGCCCAGTAGCTCGCCGGACTTCGGATCTGCCTCTTCGGCCATCGGTCCCAGGTCGTTGGCGTGCGCGGTCGCGCCGCGGAACCAGCGCTCCGCCTGCTCCGGCTGACCGACCAGGACAAGGCATTCGACGAGCCAGAAGGTGCTGATCAAGAACCCGCTGCGGTCACTCGGCCAGCGCCGCACCAGCCCGCGCTCGCCGAGGTGGCTGGCGACGGCCTCGATCGTCGCTTTCATGCGCAGGTCGGTGGCCGGCAGGAAGCCGACCAGCGGCACCAGCAGCACGGAGGCGTCCAGGTCATCGGAGCCGAAGGCGCCGCAGTAGGCGCCGCAGTAGGCGCCTGCCTTCTCGCTCCACGCCTGGGCGAGCACGGCAGCCTTGATGTCCTCGCGAGCGGCCAGCCAGGTGTCCGGGTCGGCGCCGCCACCGAGCCTCGCGGCGAGCTCGACGGCCCGGTCCAGGGCCACCCAGCACATCACCTTGGAGGAGGTGTAGTGACGCTGGGAGTCCCGGGCCTCCCACATCCCCGCATCGGGCTCTTCCCAGGCCTGGTCCGGCTGCGCTTCTACGACGATCACTCCCAGGCCGAGATCGCTCGCCGGCTCGGCATCTCCCAACCGCATGTCTCCCGGCTGTTGGACAGCACGTTGGCGGACCTGCGGACCCAGCTCATGGCCAGCTGTCCCGAACCTCCACGCACGCCGCTCCTGGCCGTCGCCAGGGTGCGGTCACCAGGGGCAGGTCGGAGGACCGCATGACCTCCGGCCTGCCTGATGATTCTCCGCCGTGATCAGTCCGCGTCGGGTGCGGCAACCGGAGTGCGGGCGCACGGGGCGCGACCCGCTGGCGAGGTTCGTGCTCTGACTGGAGGGTAACCACTCGATAGCAACACCAATGAAAGGCGCCGATCGTGACTATGCAGAAAGCGGTTCCGTACCGCGGCCTGGAACTGGACTATCCGAGATCCCTCGCGGTCTACGACGACTACGCCCAGGCCCAGCACGCGGTCGACTACCTGTCCGACAACGAGTTCGCGGTGAGTGCGCTCGCCATCGTCGGCACCGAGCTGAGGTCGATCGAACGCGTGACTGGGCGCCTGACCCGCGGCCGGGTGGCCGCGGCCGGGGCCATCTCGGGCCTGTGGATCGGGCTGTTCGTCGGCCTCGCCTTCGCCTTGTTCAGCAACGACGGGCAGGCGGGCGCGCTGTTCACGACGCCGCCGCTGGGCGCCCTGTTCGGCCTGATCTGGAGTCAGATCGGCTTTACCGCGCTCACCCGGGGCGGGACGCGGGACTTCTCCTCTGTCAGCCAGATCGTCGCCACCAAGTACGAGGTCATGGTCGAGCATCGGGTCGCCGATCAGGCCCGCAACCTGCTCGCGGCCATGCCCGCATGAGCTGGGCAATGGGGGCCGGATCACCTTCGCCCGTCCGGATCCTGGGCCTGGGCGTGGTCGCCGGTGTGGCCGGGACCGCGGTGATGACGGCGTTTCAGAAGTACGTCGAGATGCCGATCACCGGGCGCGAGCCCAGCTACGCGCCCGCCGACTTCGCGCAGCGGGTGCTCCCCATCCATCCCCGGACCCCGGCCGGACGACGGCGGCTGAACAACGTCACCCACTACGCGCTCGGGACGCTGTGGGGGGCCGCGTACGGCGTGGCAACGTGGCGCGGCCTGCGCGGGCAGAAGGCGGTGAACGCCGTGTTCGGCGCCGTATACACCGGCGACGTCCTGCTCAACACCGCCCTCGGGCTCTACCGCCCCACCTGCTGGTCCACCAAGGATGTCGTTGTCGACGTGGTCGACAAGTACGTCCAGGCCCAGGCTACCGGCCGCCTATTCGACACCGCGCTGGACCGGTCGCGGTCCCTCCGAGGTTCATCGGCGCCGTCCTGGGCAACGACGCCGGCGTGATCGGCTGCGCCGCCCTCGCGTTGGTCCTCGCCGCCTGCGGCTGCGCTCGTAAGCCTGCCGGGCCGCGGATCGGAGCGGGCTTCTGCGGCCGTTGCATCGCAACGGGGCACCCACGAAACAGGCTTTTCATCACCCAGCACGGCTGAATCCCTCGACTTTGCCCTGCGGTCTGCGTACTTGATCGCATCGTTAGCCCGGACCCCGGTGACGCCAGTTGCCGAGTGGAGGGACGACGCCGATGGCCACAGCCGAGCACCTCACCCTCCGCATGCACGCGGCGGTGCTTACTGACCGCGGTGCGCTCGCCGCCGGGACGATCACACCCGAAGCCGCGCGCGATCCGCGGGACCGGCAACCTGATCACCGACCGCAACTTACGCCCGTTCCCCGGCGACCACGTGCAGGACACCGGCGTCCATCTGGCCCGGGAGTCCAATACCACCGACGGCAATCCGTGACGGTTCAACCGGATTCACAGCAACGGCGGCCCAGACGCCGGAGAACAGCGGCAGGTCCCAGTTCTGCCCGTACCTGTTCAGCTCATCGGGCGGCGCGCCCACTTCCGCCACGGCGGGTCCGCGAGCTATCCCGCGACGGGACCCGCAGCGGAGTTGAACGCACGCAGGAGATGGTCGGCCGCCTCCTGCTGCGCCTGCTCGGCCTTGTCCAGCACCGCCGAGGCACCGAAGAATTCGTGCATCATCCCGTCGTAGCGTGTGGCCGTAACCGCGACACCGGCCTTGTCCAGGTGCGCGGCGAACTCCTCGCCCTGACTGCGCAGGACGTCCCGTTCGTCGGTGATCACCAGCGCCGGCGGCAGCCCGGCGAGTTCCTCGATGGCCACCCCGAGGAGATCGATCCGGGGGTCTTTCGCCGCGTGCGGAACTCCCTGGAAGGCGTGCATCGCCATCCAGGACAACAGCGGAAGGTTCAGCGGCCGGGCATCGGCCGCGTCGGCCATGGACTCACCGACCTGCTCAGCAGTCGTGACCGGGTAGACGAGGACCTGCGCGACTGGCATCGGGTCCCCGGCCGCCTTCAGCTGCAGGCAGGTGGCGGCGGCCATGTTCCCTCCGACCGACTCGCCGCCGATCGCGATCCGGCGCGGGTCACCGCCGAGCTGAGCCGCATTCGCGTCCAGCCAGCGGTAGGTCGCGAGGACGTCATCGTGTGAGGCGGGAAAGACGTCCTCGGGTGCACGGCGGTACTCAGGGGAGACCACGATCGCACCGGTTTTGTTGCACAACCCGCGGCACGAAGCGTCGTAGTTGTCGACGGTATAGAGCACCCACCCGCCGCCGTGGATCCACAGCAGCACCGGAAGCGGCTCGGACCCGGCCCCGGCGGGGGTATAGACGCGGATCGGCAGGTCGCCGCCAGGACCTGGAACGATCATGTTCTTGACGTCGCCCACCGGCTCAGGCTCGTTGGACCTGCCCTGCTGGAACAACCACGACCGCACGGCCTCATCGAGGCCCGGCTGCTTGCGCGCCTCGTCCGGCTCGAGGATCTCCGGTGGCTGCGGGCCGAGCGCGGAGAACGCGTTCAGCAGGTCCTGGGCCTGCGGGTCCAGCAGCCCCGAGGGGTCGGTGGCCAGACCCTTGACGCGGCCGTCGATCGTGTCGCGCAACTTGTCGATCATCGCCGCGCCGGCGTCCGCGAGCTTGTGGCCGATCGCGCTGGACGGCGCCGCCGGGTGCGAGCGGGTCGGGGCGGTGCGCTTGGCGGCCAGGAACTTCCCTCCGAGCTCAGCCATCCGGGAGGCGCCGACCTCCTCGCGCAGCCGCGGCAGGAAGGTCGTCTCCTCCTCATGGGCATGGTGGCGGATGGCGGCGATGATCTCGCCCATCGCGTCCTCCAGATCGGCCTCGCCGGGCTCGTCGCGCTCCACCGTCTTGACCAGCTTCTTGACCTTCGCGTGCTCGGCCAGCAGTTTCTCGGCGTCCGCTTCCCGCCCGATGCGCTTGAGCTCGGGGTAGAACGTGCGCTCCTCGGCATCGGCGTGCAGCGCAATGTTGAAACAGATCTGATCGGCCAGCACTCGGCGGTCCCCGCGCCCGGCCTCCCAGTGCTCGAATTGCCTGGTCACCACCGCGTGGTCGTTCGCGATCATGTGGTCCACATCGCCGGGCATCGTCGGGTACGGCAGCGCCATCGTCATCCCCCGCAGCTGGAGCAGCTCTCTCGGTCGCCGTGCTCTACCCGTCGGCACTGGGCGCAACCCAGCTCAACCGAGGCCAGGGCGGCTGGACAGTCGACGTCTGGTGGACGCATGTCGGTTGCCAACCTCCCCGGCCTCAGCGAGGGAGAACCTGCCTGCCCCGCGTCCGGCTCAGCTCTTCTCGCGCACGATCGCGGCCTTGCCCGTCGTGCCGTCGCCGGAGCCGGCCACCCCGACCTTGTCGCCCGTGGCGAGGTCGGCGGGATCGGCCTTCTTGCCGTCCGAGCGCACCCGGGTCGCGTCGGTCAGGGGCCAGGTGGCCTGGAACCCGTCCGCACTCTTCACCGTCAGCTCGTCGGCGGACACCGCGGTCACCTCGCCCCGCTGGACCAGGACGGACCTCGTGCCTTCCTTGGTCCGGAGCACAGCCTCGCCGTGTTCCACCCGCCCGCCGAGGCGCTGCAGGACATTCTGGGCGCCCTTTCCCGCCTTCTTTTCAGATTTCTGATCTTCCGTCAGCTTGCTGTTCTTCGTGGTGCCCGGTGCCGGCGACTCGCCGCCGACCGCCGCGCTCGCCACCCCGCCCGCAGCGACCAGGGCGAGAACGCCGGCCACCGCCCACCCCGTCGCGTGACTCCATCGCATGTTGCCCAGCTTCATGTGAAGCTCCCCTCCCATTGGATGCCTCTACGGTGCGCCGGCGAAGTGAGGACAGGGTCAGGGCGATGTTCGGGTCGTGTAAGGATCCGCGGTCGGAAGCCGGACGGTGAACGCCGCGCCGCCTTCCGGGGCGTGACCGGCCGTGGCCGACCCGCCGAGGCGCCCGGCGAGCCCGTCGACCAGCGCGAGCCCGACGCCCACCCCGACCCGGCGCTCGCCGCGGTAGCGGTCGTGCAACGC
>NZ_JACDFE010000273.1 GCF_013815995.1 Sporichthya sp. | reverse complement strand
CGCCCACGCCGACGCCGACGCCCACTCCCACGCCGGGCCCGGCCAACGCCGCCCCCGTCGCGACCCCGCCGGCCGCGGTGATCGCATCCGCAGGTAACCGGATCGGCACCAGCAGCGTCCCGATGAAGGTCAGCTGGGCGGCCACCGACGCCGACGGTGACGCGATCACCGGTTACACGCTGCAGTACTCCGGCAACGCGGGCAGCTCCTGGACCTCGGTGTCGCTGCCCTCGCCGACCGCGACCTCGGTGACGGTCAACGTGGGCTCCACGACCAACGTGTTCCGGGTCCGGGCGTCGGACGCCCGGGGTGCGGTCGGCGGCTACGCCAACGGCCCGCAGTTCGCGATGACCCTGGCGCAGCAGAGCGCAGCGACGTTGAGCCTGTCCACGAACTGGACGACGGTCAACCACAGCGACGCCTCGGGCGGTTCGCTCAAGCAGGCCAAGGCCGCCGGTTCGACGGCGACGTTCACCTTCAACGGCACGCAGATCGCCTGGATCGGAACCTGGTCGCCCAACCGCGGCCGGGCCGAGATCTTCTTCGACGGGGTCAGCCAGGGCACCGTCGATCTCTACGGCGCCGACGTGTCCACCCGCCGGATCCTGTTCAGCAAGAAGGTCGGGTCGGGCAACCACACGTTGCTGATCAAGGTGCTCGGGACCAAGGACTCGCGGTCCGCGTCCAGCTACGTCGACGCCGACGCCTTCGTTACCGTGCGTTAGAACGGACATTCCTGACGAAGCGTCAGAGGCAACGTGGCTTATGTCCGTTCTGGCCGAAAGTACAAGGCCCGAATAGCTGAAAGGCGGTGGTTGCACCGCTGTTTAGTTCCTAGGCTGAGGAACACACGGGCGCGTACGGGGGATGTACAACGCGGCCGAAATGACACCGGGCTGTTCTCTTGCCGGTGGCGGCGCATCCTCACCCCCGAGACCCACTGTCTGAGGTCCGAGGAGTGCTTGCCTGTGAACCGTCCCCGCCCGGCGTTGCGCAGGACCACCGTCGTCGACCTCAACTCCGCCGGCGTCGCTACCCGCCGGACCCTTTTCACCAAGGGCGCCACCTCGGGCAGCCACACCCTGGTGGTCAAGGTCTACGGAAACGCCGGCTACGTCGACGTGGACACCTTCTTTACCGCGCGCTGACGGGGAGCGCGCAGCGCAAGGCACGACGGGCCGCCGGCCAAGGCGGCTCCGGGAACGACGGATCGGGGGTCCGGTAGTGAGGGTGGGTCAGGGAATCAGAGCTTCACGCGCAGTGGTCGTCGGCCTCTCCATGCTCGTGGTGATCGCCGGTCTGGCCGGGCCGGCAGCTGCGGGCGACGGCCCGAACCCGGCCGAGCCAACGGTCGCGCCCGCGGAGGGCGAGGACTCCGAACGCGTTCCGGACCGCTACCTGGTGATCTTCAACAAAGACACGACCCTCGAGCACATTCGCGACGTCGAGCAGGAGGCCACCGTCCGCGGCGGCCGGATCCACGTCGAGTACACCAAGGCCCTGCGCGGCTTCGGTGCCACCCTGCCCAAGGACGCGCTGGCGGCGGTGAAGTCCGACGACCAGATCCGCTTCGTCGAGGCGGACCGCACCGTCGGAATCACCTCGACCCAGACCTCGGTCCCGTCCTGGGGCCTGGACCGGGTCGACCAGCGGCCGGGCCAGGTCGACGGACGGTACGGCTACGAGGCGACCGGCGTGGGCGTGACCGCGTACATCATCGACACCGGCATCCGGGCCACCCACCACGAGTTCGGCGGCCCCTCGAACAGGCGCGTCGAGGCGGGTTACAACGCCGTCCCCGACGGTCGCACCTCCGACGACTGCAACGGCCACGGCACGCACACCGCGGCGACGGTCGGCGGTGCCACCTTCGGCGTCGCCAAGGCGGTGTCCTTGGTCCCGGTCCGGGTGCTCCGCTGTGACGGCGGCGGCGAGGTCATGTGGTTGGTGGAAGGCATCGACTGGATGTCCCAGCAGGTCGACACCTGGCGGGCGACGCACACCGACGGGGCGTTCGTGGCCAACCTCAGCCTCGGCCAGGTCGGCTCCGCCGCGATCGACCAGGCCGTCAAGACCGCGATCGGCAAGGGCATCACCTTCGTGGCCGCGGCCGGCAACGAGAACGGCAGTGCGTGCACCCCGTCTCCCGGCCGGGTCCCGGAGGCGATCACCGTCGGTGCCATCACCAGGGAGGACGAGCGGGCCGGCTTCTCCAACTACGGCTCCTGCGTCGACATCTGGGCGCCGGGGTCGGCGATCAGGTCCGCGCACAACTCCTCGGACACCGCGACGATCACGCTGTCCGGTACCTCGATGGCGACTCCGCACGTGGCCGGTGCGGCCGCGCTCTACCTGGAGCGCTTCCCGGCCTCGACCCCGGCCGAGGTGAGCGCCGCGGTCACCTCGACCGCGACCACCGGGGTGTTGCGCGACCTCGGCCCCGGGTCCCCGAACAAGCTGCTCTTCGCCGCCGGGCTCGGCGGTGTGGCCAACCGCGGCCCGACGATGGGTACCCCCGTTCCGTTTCTGATGGGTGGTCAGGCGACGGCCGGCCGTGGGATCCCGGTCAAGGTCATCGCGGACGCCGCGATGGACCCGGACGGTGACGCGGTGACCAGCCATCAGGTCCAGCGCAGTGGCGACGGCGGCATCACCTGGTCCGAGGTGGCGCTGCCCTCGGCCCGCGCCGCCTCGGTCGGGCTCAAGATCCCGGCCACCGGTGCGCTGCGCTTCCGGTCCCGGGCCACCGACCACCTCGGCCACGTGGGCGACTGGATCCTGGGCCCGACCCGTTCGCTGTCGCTGCGCGAGGAGAAGAGCAACGCGTCCTTCTCCCAGGGGGGCCTGTGGAGGGTGGCCACCCCGAAGGCGGCCCTCGGTGGCGCGGTCCGTCGCACCCAGAAGTCGGGATCCTCGGTCACCATGACGTTCACCGGGAGCCAGGCGAGCTGGATCGCGACCATGGCCAAGGACCGGGGCAAGGCCGCGGTCTACGTCGACGGGAAGAAGATCGGCGTCGTCGACCTCTACGCGAAGAACGCGACCTCGCGGCGCACGGTCTTCTTCATCACCGGTCTGACCTCGGGCAAGCACAAGGTGAAGATCGTCGTGCTCGGGACCAAGCGCGGCGCGGCCAAGGGCCACCAGATCGACGTCGACGGCTGGGCGACGCTGTCCTGATCACACCCGCGCGGCCGCCAGCGCTGCGCTCTCGGGATCGCCGTCGATGTGCCGCGCGAATTCGTCGACCCAGGACGCGACCTGCGCGCCGTGGGTGATCAGCGCCCCCCAGTGCCCGGTGTCGATCGTGCGCCACCAGGCCGGGGACGCCCAGTCCAAGCCGGCCGCGGCCAGGCCCGGACTGACGTACTTGTCCTTAAGCGGCACCACGAACTGCACCGGTGCGGCCGCGGGCTTCGCCTGCGGTCTGTGGCTGAGCCGGGGGAACATGTTGGCCCGGTACATGTTCAGTCCGGCCAGCGCGTCCTGGGTCAGGGTGATCGCGGTGTGGACCTCGTCGGCGGGGATGCCCTCGGTCCGCTGCAGCCGCTTGTCCCAACGCGGTCCCAGGGCGCGCTTCCAGGCGAGTTCGGGAAGCACCGGCAGTTGGAACAGGCCGAGGTACCAGGACTTCGCCTGCTGGCGCAGCACCGGCGCGAGCCGTCCCGGGGACGGGTGGCGCAGCCGGTCCCGGGTCCAGGCTGCGACGTGGTCCAGGCAGGGCCCGGAGATCGTCGTGTACGAGGCGATCCACCCCGCCGCGTCCGCGGCGGTGACGGCCTCCCACGCGGTGATCGATCCCCAGTCGTGGCCGACCACATGGACCTTGCCTTCGACTCCGGCGGCACCCACCACGGCCCGGCAGTCCCCGGCCAGCGCCGGCAGTTCGTAGGCCGCCTTCGCGCTCGGCCGCTCGGACTCGCCGCTGCCGCGCGCGTCGTAGCGCAGGACGTGCCAGTCCTTGGCCAGTGCCGCCGCGACCACGTCCCAGACGGTGTGGGTGTCCGGGTAGCCGTGCACCAGCAGCACGGTGGGCCGGGAGCTGTCCCCGCTCGACCAGGCCGCGAGGCGGACCCCGTCCGGGGCCGTGACGGCGAGCCGCCGGGCCGCCTTCCGCTGCGGGCTCAAGGGCCGGCTTCTGCGCCCGCGACCGCGAAGCGGCTCGCGTACCGGTCGGAGAGTTCGCGCAAGGCGCTTCCACAATCGCCGGAGAACGAGGACCCGTGCATGATCGCCAGCGTCTGCGGTTCCAGGTCGGCCAGCTTGCGGATCGTCGGTGCGGTGCTCGGCGTCAGGCTGGTGGACATGAACATCGCCTCCGCCTGATCAGCCGGTTCGACGACGTCGGAGGAGACCACGGCCGGACCCGCGCCGAGGTGGGAGAACAGGTCACCGCAGAACAGCGTTCCGGTAACTTCCTCGTAGAGCACGCGGGCGTCCCAGCCGTGCGGCACGTGCGGGGTGTCGATGTGCCGCAGCCGCCGCCCGCCGATGTCGAGCACCTCGCCGTCGGCCAGCGGCCGCGGCGCGCGGTCGCACAGATCGTTGAGCGAGACCATGCAGCCCATCGCGCCGTGCGCGACGGTGGCCTGCGGGGCCGCGGCGAGGAGATTGTTCATCGCGCCGCACTCGTCGGCCTCCAAATGACCGAAGGTGATCCAGCGCAGGTCGGCGACCGGTCGAACCGTCTCGATCGCGGCCGTCACCAGCGGGAACATTCCGCGCGGGCCGGTGTGGAAGATCGCGGGCTCGTCGGCGTCGATCAGGAACTGGTTGAAGGTGAAGCCGGTCGGGCCGATCTCCGGGACGAAAGTGGCAATCCGGTAGATCCGGTCGGCGATCTCGTCGATGGTGGTGTTGGGGGTGCTTTCCATCAGAACCCTCCTGGGTGATTGGGCTCGCAAGGTGGCGCAGCGCCATTAGTCTGGACCCAGGTCCGCACGGGTGCGCTATGTGTCCCCGGGTCCCAACTATGAAGGCCGTCGCGGGAACCCAGTTCGGCTGGGGCTGCGTTCGTGCCGCGCGCCGCGAGGCGACCATCGCACCACGATGGACCTAGTGGTCTGTCTGTGAATTAGCGCGGTATGATTGATCATGCCGATCAAGACAGCACCGGCGTTGCCGGTCAGTAGTGAGCAGCGCGCGGAGTTGGCCCGGATGGCGCGGTCCTCGACGCTGCCC
>NZ_JACDFE010000067.1 GCF_013815995.1 Sporichthya sp. | reverse complement strand
ACAGCAACCTCGGGTGCATCTGCCGCTTCCACCACAAGATCAAGCACATGCCCGGCTGGACCTGCACCCAGGACACCGAAGGCACCTTCACCTGGACCAGCCCCACCGGGGAGATCTTCACCGTCCGCCCGCCACCGGCCAACGGCGAGGAACCACCCGAGTTCGGGGCGCCCGAGGAAGACCCGGAGCCCTGCCCCTTCTGAGCGCCGGTTTCTACCGGTCGTCGTGCTCCGAGCGCCGGCCCGGGATCAGGCGCTTCACGACGCGTCCGGTCATCTCGAACGACATCACCATGACCTCGGTGGCGGCGACCGCGGTGCCGGTGGTGACCCGGGCCGCCTTACGGATCAGATCGCCCCCGGGCATCTTGCGAGGCTCGGCCATCGAGGGCCCTCCGGGGTCGCTGCAGCGTCACCGGGTTCCCGGCGGAGTCAGCCTAGCCCGGCCACCCGGCCCATCGCCGCCTCGGCCTTGAGGGCGGCGAAGCCGGGCTTGATGACGTCGTTGATCAGCATCAGCCGGTCGTCGAACGGAAGGAACGCCGACTTCATCGCGTTCACGGTGAACCACTCGACGTCGCTCAGGCCGTAGCCGAATGTCTCGGCCAGCAACAGGAATTCCTGGGTCAGCGTGGTGCCGCCGAGCAGCCGGTTGTCGGTGTTGACCGTGACCCGGAACGAGAGCTCGCGCAGCAGCCCGATCGGGTGCTCGGCGAGGGAGTCGGCGGCGCCGGTCTGCAGGTTGCTCGACGGGCACATCTCCAAAGGCACGCGCCGATCCCGGACGTAGGAGGCCAACCGGCCGAGCTTCACCGGCTCGCCATCCCGACCGCCAGTTATATCGTCGACGATCCGCACCCCGTGTCCCAGCCGGTCCGCGCCGCACCACTGGATCGCCTGCCAGATCGAGGGCAACCCGAACGCCTCGCCGGCGTGGATCGTGAAGTGGAAGTTCTCCCGCTGCAGGTACTCGAACGCGTCCAGGTGCCGGGTCGGCGGGAAGCCGGCCTCGGCTCCGGCGATGTCGAAGCCGACCACGCCGTGGTCGCGGTGCCGGATCGCCAGCTCGGCGATCTCCTGTGACCTGGCCTGGTGCCGCATCGCGGTCAGCAACGCGCCGACCCTGATCCGGCGCCCGGCCGCGGCCGCGGCCCGCTCGCCGGCGCGGAAGCCGTCGAGGGTCGCTTCCACGACCTCGTCGAGCGAGAGCCCGCCCGCGAGGTGCTGCTCCGGCGCGTAACGGACCTCGGCATAGACCACGCCGTCAGCCGCGAGGTCTTCGGCGCACTCCGCGGCGATCCGGTGCAGCGACTCCGGCGTCTGCATCACCGAGACGGTGTGCCCGAAGGTCTCCAGGTAGCGCTCCAGTGATCCGGAGTTCGCGGCGTCGACGAACCACCGGCCGAGGGCCTCGGGGTCGGAGTGCGGAAGCGCGGCGTAGCCGCAGTCGGAGGCCAGCTCGAGCATCGTGGCGGGGCGCAGCCCGCCGTCCAGGTGGTCGTGCAGAAGGACCTTGGGGGCGCGCCTGACCAAAGAGGCGAGATCGTCGCCCTGGGGCCGCCGTTGAAGTGCTGCCATGGCTCACGCTACGTCCGCGCGCGTCGCGCCGCCCGGCGTTCGAGACAATCCGTGGCATGGCACAAATCGATGTCCCCGGCTACCTGGCCCGGATCGGGGCGAAGGCGGACGACTCCCTCGCCGACCTGCAGCACGCGCACCTGCTGGCGGTGCCGTTCGAGAACCTGAGCGTCCACCTCGACGAGCCCTACTCGCTCGCACCGGCCGACCTGTGCGAGAAGGTCGTGACCCGCCGCCGCGGCGGCTTCTGCTACGAACTCAACGGCCTGTTCGCGGTGCTGCTCACCGAGCTCGGCCACCGGGTCGAACTTCGCTCCGCGCGGCCACGCAACGGCGAGCGCTGGGGCTCGCCGCTGGACCACCTCGCGCTGGTGGTGAACGACGACGTGCTGGTCGACGTCGGCTTCGGCGCGCACAGCACCTATCCGCTACGGCTGGACACCGCCGACGACCAGCCCGACCCGGGCGGAGTGTTCCGCGTGCGGCCGGCGACGCACGGGGAGTTCGAGGTGACCCACGACGGGGAGCCGGCTTACCTGGTCGAGGCGCGCCCCTACGAGCTACGGGACTTCGCGGCAATGTGCTGGTGGCAGTCGCACTCGCCGGACACGCACTTCACCAGGTCCCTGGTCTGCTCCCGGCTCACCGAGTCCGGCCGGGTCACCCTGAGCGGCCGCAAGCTGATTGAGACGGTCGACGGCGCGCGGCAGGAGAGCGACCTCGACGGCGGCGCCGCGGTGCTCGGCGCCTACCGCGACCGATTCGGTATCGCCCTCGACCGCGTGCCGCAGGTCCGGGCGCGCTGAGTCAGCCGCCCACGCGTTCGATCACCAGCGGGAGCTTTTCCCCGGTGCCGCCCCCGATGGTGAACGCTTCCGCAAGGGCCTCGAGCGCACCACCGAATCGGGCCGGATCGTCGGCGTGCAGGACGGCCAGCACGTCGCCCGCATGCACGGTGGCACCGCGTTGTTGACGCAGCGTCACTCCGGCGCCGGCCGAGACCGGGTCCTCCTTGCGGACGCGCCCGGCCCCACACCGCCACGCGGCCAGCCCGACCGCGAAGGCGTCCACCTCGGTCAGGACGCCCGCGGCCGGGGCGAGCACCTCGTGCCGCTCAGCGGCCGCCGGCAGCGCCGCATCGGGATCGCCGCCCTGGGCCTGGACCATCCGCCGCCAGCAGTCCATCGCCCGCCCGTCGGCGAGCACGTCCGCCGGATCGACCGGGAGGCCGACCAGATCGAGCATTTCCCGGGCCAGCGCCAGGGTCAGCTCCACCACGTCGGCCGGGCCGCCGCCCGCCAGCACCTCGACGGCCTCAGCGACCTCGAGGGCGTTGCCGGCGGCCAGCCCGAGCGGGGTGGCCATGTCGGTGAGCAGCGCGGAGGTCCGCACTCCGGAGTCGGTACCGAGGGCGACCATCGTCTCGGCCAATTCCCGGGCATCCGGAAGCGTCTTCATAAAGGCGCCCGACCCGACCTTCACGTCCAGCACCAGCGCCCCGGTGCCCTCGGCGATCTTCTTGCTCATGATGGAGGCGGCGATCAAGGGCACCGACTCCACCGTGCCGGTGACGTCGCGCAGCGCGTACAGCCGTGCGTCGGCCGGTGCGAGGTCCGGACCGGCCGCGGCCACCACGGCCCCTACCGAGCGCAGCTGCGCCTCGAACTGATTCTTCGTCAGATCCGACCGCCAGCCCGGGATCGATTCCAGCTTGTCCAGCGTCCCGCCCGTGTGCCCGAGGCCCCGCCCGGACAGCTGCGGGACGGCCGCCCCGCAGGCCGCGACCAGCGGCGTGAGCACCAGGGTGATCTTGTCCCCCACCCCGCCGGTGGAGTGCTTGTCCACGGTCGGTCGGTCCAGGCCGCTCAACACCGCACGGCGCCCGGAGTCGATCATCGCCGCGGTCCAGCGCGCGATCTCGCGCCGGTCCATGCCGCGCCAGCAGATCGCCATCGCCAGCGCCGCCATCTGCTCCTCGGCGACCTCGCGGCGCACGTAGGAATCGAGCACCCAGTCGATCTGCGCATCGGTCAGCACACCGCCGTCGCGCTTGGCCCGGATGATCGAGACCGCGTCCATCAGGGCAGGTCCGCCGGCCCGAACTCCTCGGGAAGCAACTCGCCGAGGGCTCGCGGGCCGGAGCCGGTGTCGACGAGGCACTGCGTCCCGCCGTGCTCGAGCAGCACCTGCCGGCACCGGCCGCACGGGGTGAGCAGCGCGCCGGCCGTTGACCACACGCTGACCGCGAGCAACCGCGCACGGCCGCCGGCCACCAGCGACGAGACCATCCCGCACTCCGCACACAACGTCAGCCCGTAGGAGGCGTTCTCCACGTTGCACCCGGTCACGGTGCGGCCATCGGCGACGAGACCGGCGGCGCCGACCTGCAGCCCGGAGTACGGCGCGTAGGCCGCGGCCGCAGCCGTACGGGCGGCCGCCCGCAAGGCGTCCCAGTCGATGTTCATGTCGATGTCCATGTCCATGTTCATGCCGATGCTCACGTCGTGCCTCCCGTCGCGAGGGCGACCAGCGTCCGGATTCCCACCTCGACGGCAGCCTCGTCGACGTCGAAGAGCGATTGATGCAGATCCATCGGCGGCGCGCCGGGCGAGCGGGTGCCGAGCCGCGCGAGCGCCCCCGGCACCGCCCGGGTGAACCAGGCGAAGTCCTCCCCGCCCAAGCTGTGCTCGGTCCGGGCGACCGCGTCGGCGCCGAACTCGCCGGCCACGGCCACGCGCAGGGACTCCACCGCCGCCGGGTCGTTCACACAGGGCGGCACGCCGCGGCTCACCTCGACCACTGCATCGACCCGATGCCGGGCCGCCAGGTCGGCGACGATCGCTTCGAAAAGCGCCGGCGCGCGCTCCCAGGTCGCGGCATCCCGGCAGCGGATCGTGCCGGCCAGTTCGCCGGTGGCGGGGATGGCGTTGGGCGCCGAGCCGGCCTGAACCCGGCCCCACACCAGCTTCAGCCCCGAGTCCTCGTCGAAACGCGAGGCAAGCAGCGCCGGCGCCTCGGTCGCGACCACCCCGAGCGCGTGGACGAGGTCCGCCGTCAGTTCCGGCCGCGCGGTGTGGCCACCAGGCCCGTGCAGGCGCACCAGCACGAAGTCGGCGGCGCCGGTGATCGCACCGGCCCGGAGCCCCACCTTGCCCACCTCCAGCCGAGGATCGGCGTGCAACGCGAACGCGCGACCCGCCCCGTCCAGCGCCCCCGCATCGATCGCCGCGCGGGCCCCGGTCATCGTCTCTTCGGCGGGCTGGAAGACCAGCCGGACCGGGGCCGGAAGCGCTCCCGCGGAAGCGAGGTCCGCCAGCACCAGGGCGGCGCCCAACAGCACCGCGGTGTGCAGATCGTGCCCGCAGGCATGGCACACCCCGGGCACAGTCGAGCGGTAGGGCACCTCCTTCGCATCGGGTAGCGGCAGCGCGTCCAGGTCGGCCCGGAGCACGGTCACCGGCGTGTCGCCGGAGCCCTCGCGTCCAGCGATTTCACAGGTCAGGCCGGTGCCGCCGGGCAGCGTCCGCGGGCGCAGCCCGATCGCGGTCAGACGGTCCGCCACCAAGGCGGTCGTGCGGTGCTCCAGGCCGGCCACTTCGGGGTGGGCGTGCAGGTCACGGCGCACTTCGCGCATCTGCTCGACGACGGCGGCGAGGCCGAGGCTCACCGTCATGGGGTGATGGTCCCTTCCGTTCGGATCGGGAGCAGATGCCGGAACTGGCCCGATTCGCGCACCTGGGCCGACGGGGTGAACACAGTGACCTAGATCGTCAAGTAACCGCGCCCGGCCGCATTCAGACCCTACGCTGCTCGGGAACAGGGTCCACGCCCTGCGAGGCCCACTGAACTTTCACCACTGCTGCGCCCATTTGTCAGGTGTCCGGGGGGAACCGTGAAGACCGTCCGCCGTCGTCGCATCGGGCTCGGTGCGGCCGCGCTCGGCTTGGTCCTGCCCGCGATGCTGGCCTCCACCGCCGTCGCCGTCGACCCGCTGCCGACCCCGTCCGCCGGCACCATCGGCGGCCCGTCCGTCACGCCGAGCCCGACCCCTCTTCCGCCGCCCGCCACGAACTCCATCGGCGGTTCGCGGATGACTGAGCGCGGCATCGTCGTCGGCCCGGGCGCACCTGCGGTTCCGGGAACGACGGCCGCATCGTGGGTCGTCGCCGACGCGGACACCGGTCAGGTGCTCGCGGCCAAGAACCCGCACGGCAAGTACCGCCCGGCCAGCACTCTGAAGACTCTGCTCGCGCTGACCATGGCCCCGCGTCTGGACCCGAGCTCCACGATCGTCGCCGATAAGAGCGACGAGAACCAGGAGGGCACCCGGGTCGGCATGATCGCCCCGCAGGCCTACAAGGTCGACGACATCTGGTACGGCCTGCTGCTGCGCTCCGGCAACGACGCGGCCAACGCGCTCGCCCGCGCGGGCGGCGGCACGGTCGAGCGTGGCATCCGGATGATGCAGGCCGAGGCGCAGCGCCTGCAGGCCCTGGACACCACAGTGGTGAACCCCTCCGGCCTCGACGCGGACGGCCAGTTCGCCTCCGCCTACGACCTCGCGCTGTGGGGCCGTGCGGCCCTGCAGCGCCGCGACCTGCGGCACTACGTCTCGCAGCTGCGTTACATGTTCCCGGGCAACCAGACCGCGACCGCGACCAAGCAGAACAGCAAGCCGTTCTGGGTCTACACCGAGAACCGGCTGATCCTGCAGGGCTTCGAGGGCGCGATCGGTGTCAAGACCGGCTACACCACGCTCGCGCAGAACACGCTGATCGCCGCCGCCGAGCGCAACGGGCGCACGATCATCGCCACGCTCATGTACACCCCGTTCGGCCAGATCACCAAGGAAGCCGGCACCCTCCTGAACTGGGGCTTCAACGCTGCCGCGGTGGCCGAACCGGTCGGCGAACTGGTGGAGCCGCTCTCGGCCTCCGTCCTCTCCCCCGAGGACGAGGGCTTCACCTCCGCCGGTTCGAACGAGGCCGAGGTGGCCTCGAACGGCGGAGGCGGCGACAGGGGCTCGGGTACCGACATCGACGCCTCGCCGGTCTCGAGCAACGACTCGCTGCGCTGGTCGGCGGTCGCGGGCTCAGCCCTGGTCGCGCTGCTGGTGCTGCTCGGGGCGGCCAGGTTCCTGGCCAACAAGCGGCGCTACCGCCGCTACGGCGCGTACCGGTTCTGACGCAGCCTCAGCTGAATTCGAACCGGAAGTCCACGGCCGGGCGCCATACCCCGTCCGATCCGTGCTCGTAGAGGCTGAAGCCCCACACCGAGAACCGGGCCTCGTACTGGGCCAGCTTGTCGAACGCGTGGGACAGCGCCTCGTCGGCGATGTCGTGCGCCACCGTCACGTGCGGGTGGTAGACGAACTCCAACTCCCGATGCCCGAGTGGCCCGCTCCGCATCTGCCGCTCCAGGAGCTCGCAGTCGGAGATTCCCTCGGCGAGGGTGACGAAGACGACCGGCGAGGCCGGCCGGAACGTGCCCGTGCCGCGCAGCAGAATGTCGAACGAGGTCGCGGCTGCGGCAATGCCGCGCAGGTGCGTCTCGATCCCCGGCAGAGCATCCACCGGCACCTCGGTCGGCGGCAACAGGGTCACGTGGGTCGGGATGGATCGGGCAAGCGGGTCGCCGAAGTGCTCGCGATGGTTCTGCAGCTCGCTGCCGAACGGCTCCGGGATCGCGATCGCGACGCCGATGGTACGCGTCGAGGCAGCCGTCACACCGGCCATCGGGTCAGTCATGGGATTGGTCATCAGTGCTTGGCCGGCACGAAGCCGAGCCGGTCGTAAACGTTGGCGAGGGTCTCGGCCGCCACGGCGCGGGCCTTGTCCGCACCCTGGGCCAGGATCGCGTCCAGTCCGGCGACGTCGTCGAGGAAGGCGTTCGTCTTCTCGCGGTACGGGGTCACGAAGTCCACCACGGCAGCGGCGACATCCTTCTTCAGGTCGCCGTAACCCCGGCCCTCGTAGGCGGCCACCAGCTCCGGGATCGGGGTGCCGGTCAGCGCCGAGGAGATCGTGAGCAGGTTGGAGATCCCGGCCTTGTTCTCCTCGTCGAAGCGGATCTCGCGTTCGGAGTCGGTGACCGCGCTCTTCAGCTTCTTCTCCGACACCTTGGGCTCATCGAGCAGCTCGATGATGCCGCCCGGCGACGACGAGGATTTGCTCATCTTGGACGTCGGGTCCTGCAGGTCGGTGATCTTCGCGGTGGCCTTGAGGATGTACGGCGCGGGCACGGTGAGGGTCTCGCCGTAGCGGTGGTTGAAGCGCTGCGCGAGGTCGCGGGTGAGCTCGAGATGCTGGCGCTGGTCCTCACCCACCGGCACCTGGTCGGCCGCGTAGAGCAGGATGTCCGCCGCCTGCAGAACCGGGTAGGTGAACAGCCCGACCGTCGAGCGGTCGGTGCCACCCTTGGCCGACTTGTCCTTGAACTGGGTCATGCGGGAGGCCTCGCCCATCCCGGTGAGGCAGTTCATCACCCACGCGAGTTGGGCATGCTCGGGCACCTGGCTCTGCACGAACAGCGTGCACCGCTCCGGCTCGAGGCCGGCCGCCAGCAACTGCGCCACCGAGACCCGGGTGCGCTGCCGGAGCAGCGCCGGGTCGTGTTCGACGGTGATCGCGTGCAGGTCGGCGATGAAGTAGAACGCATCGTGGGTGTCCTGCAGGCCGATCCACTGCCGAACCGCCCCGAGGTAGTTGCCCAGGTGGAACGAATCGGCGGTCGGCTGGATGCCGGAGAGCACCCGTGGCCTCTCGCTTCTGCGGGGAGCGGACATGGCGTTCATTCTTGCAGCCCGTCGCCAACCGATTCTCCGTCGTCCGCCCCGGCCGAACGCGTCACCCGCACCCGGGCCACCCGGCGCCCGTCCAGCGCGCACACCTCGAGGTCGCGCCCCTCCACCGCCACCAGGTCGCCGACCCGGGCGATGTGGCCCAGCCGGGCGACGAGGAAGCCGGCCACGGTCTCGTACGGGCCGTCCTCCAACCTCAGGCCGCTGACCTCGGCGAAGTCCTCGAGGTTGAGCAAGCCGTCGACCTCCAGATCCCCGCCGGGGAGCTCCTGGGTGGGGTCGGGGACCGGGTCGTACTCGTCCTGGATCTCCCCGACCAATTCCTCGACCAGGTCCTCCACCGTGATGATCCCGGCCGTGCCGCCGTACTCGTCGACCACGACCGCCAGGTGCGAGCGGCTCGCCCGCAACGCGCTGAGCACCGGCAGCACGCGGTTGGTGGCCGGGAACGCACTGATCTCGCGGGCCAGATCGCCCACCGTGGTCTGCTGGTCCGACAGCATCGGGTCGAGCAGGTCCCGGATGTTGACGAAGCCGACCACGTCATCGTGCGAGCCGCGCACCACCGGATAGCGGGAGTGCGGGCGGGACAGGACGAAGTCGATCGCGGCGTGCAGCGGCAGGGCGGCGTCGATGAAATCCACCTCGGTGCGCGGCACCATCACCTCGCGCAGGACGACCTCGCCGACCGAGAACACCTCGCCGATCAGCTTGCGTTCGTCCTGCGTGAGCGCGGCGTGCGCGCTCACCATCTCGCGCAGCTCGTCCGAGCTGATCGCCTCGTGTGCGGGCGCCGGCTCCCCCGCTGCCAGGGCGGCGCGACGGCCGGAGGCCAGCGGCAGCAACCAGCGCACCGGGGCGATCAGCACCGCGAACCGGTTCAGTGTGCCGGCCAGCGCCAGCGCGTAGACCTCCGCGCGGTGCGGGGCCAGCCGGAACGGCACCAGCTCGGCCAACGCCAGCGCGACGAAGGCGACGACCAGCACGACCAGCGCGGTCGCGGTGAAGCGGGCCCAGTCGCGCTGCATCCCGGCGTCGACGAGCTCGGGCGAGAGGTCCTCGGCCAACGTCGTCGCGCCGAGCGCCGCCGCCGACACCGCCGAGAGTACGGTGCCGACCCGCACGGTCTGCGAGACCCGCTCCGGACGGGCGGCCAGCACCGCCACCCGCCGGCCGCGGGGGCCGCGTTCGGCCAGCACCCGCAGGTTGTCCTCGCGCAGCGAGAACAGCGCAGCCTGAGCCAGGGTGAGCAGCCCGCCGAAGAGCAGCAGCGCACAGACGCCGGACGCGCCGAGGACCGGTGAATCCATCTACCGGCCTCTCGGCGCGTTCGGGAAGTACGGGGTGTTGGTGACGGTCAGCCTGCGATGTGCTTCTGCAGGTTCTCGTCGATCGAGGCGAGGAACTCCTCGGTGGTCTGGTGCGGCTGATCCGGGCCGACGAGCAGGGCCAGGTCCTTGGTCATCGCCCCGGACTCGACGGTCTGGATGCAGACCTGCTCGAGGGTGTCGGCGAACGCGCTGACCTCGGGGGTGTCGTCCATCCGGCCGCGGGCCTGCAGGCCACGCGTCCAGGCGAAGATCGAGGCGATCGGGTTCGTCGAGGTCGGCTTGCCCTGCTGGTGCATCCGGTAGTGCCGGGTGACCGTGCCGTGCGCGGCCTCGGCCTCGACGGTCTTGCCGTCCGGGGTCATCAGCACCGAGGTCATCAGGCCGAGCGAGCCGAAGCCCTGCGCGACGGTGTCGGACTGCACGTCACCGTCGTAGTTCTTGCAGGCCCAGACGTAGCCGCCCTCCCACTTCATGGCCGCGGCGACCATGTCGTCGATCAGGCGGTGCTCGTAGGTGATTCCCGCTGTCTTGAAGTCAGCCTCGAACTCATCTGCGAAGACCTCGGCGAAAAGGTCCTTGAAGCGGCCGTCGTAGCGCTTCATGATCGTGTTCTTCGTCGACAGGTACACCGGGTAACCGCGGTTGAGGCCGTAGCGCATCGAGGCGCGGGCGAAGTCGCGGATCGAGTCGTCCAGGTTGTACATCGCCATCGCGACGCCGCCACCCGGGAACTCGTACACGTTGTGCTCGATCGGGGCGGAGCCGTCCTTCGGGGTATACGTCAGCGTGAGCGTTCCAGGTCCTGGGACCACCATGTCGGTGGCGCGGTACTGGTCGCCGAAGGCGTGACGGCCGATGACGATCGGCTTGGTCCAGCCCGGTACCAGGCGCGGGATGTTCGAGATGACGATCGGCTCGCGGAAGATGACGCCGCCGAGGATGTTGCGGATCGTGCCGTTCGGAGACTTGTACATCTCCTTGAGGCCGAACTCGGAGACGCGGGCCTCGTCGGGAGTGATCGTCGCGCACTTCACGCCGACGCCGTACTTCTTGATGGCGTTGGCGGAGTCGATGGTGATCTGGTCGCCGGTGGCGTCGCGCGCCTCGATGCCCAGGTCGTAGTACTTCAGGTCGATGTCGAGGTAGGGCAGGATCAGCTGCTCTTTGATGAACGTCCAGATGATGCGCGTCATCTCGTCGCCGTCGAGTTCGACGACCGGGTTCGCGACCTTGATCTTCGCCATACTGTTAGTCCTTCGAGTAATCTGAGGAGTCGTCAGGAAATGATCAGAGGTCGGCGACGTCGCCCTGCTTGGCGCGGACGGCCTCAGCGGCCTCCTTCAGGGCGGCAAGCTCGGTCGCGGTGAGATCGCGCTCGACGACCTTCTTGATGCCGCCGGCGCCGAGCTCGGCCTCGACGCCGAGGTAGACACCCTCGATGCCGTACTCGCCGTCGACCCACGCGCACACCGGCATGACGTCGCCGGAGTCGGTGGCGATGGCCTTGACCATGCGGGCGGCGGCGGCCGACGGGGCGTAGTACGCCGAGCCGGTCTTGAGCAGCGCCACGACCTCGGCGCCACCGTTGCGGGTGCGGACCACGAGGTCCTCGATGTCCTCGGCCGAGAGCAGCTCGTCGAGCGGCTTGCCGTTGACGGTGCAGGCGCTGGGCACCGGGACCATGGTGTCGCCGTGCGAGCCGAGCGTCAGCGTCGTGACCGCGCCGACCTCGACCCCGAGCTTCTCGGCGACGAAGTTGGTGAAGCGCGCGGTGTCGAGCATGCCGGCCTGGCCGATGACCTTCGCCTTGGGCAGGCCGGAGGCGAGCTGGGTCAGGGCGGTCATCTCGTCCAGCGGGTTGGACACGACCACGATCACCGCGTCCGGGGAGTGCTTGACGATGTTCTCCGCGACGCCGCGCACGATCTTGGCGTTGGTCTCGATGAGGTCCATCCGGCTCATGCCGGGCTTGCGGGGCAGGCCCGCGGTGATGACGACGATGTCCGAGCCGGCGGTCCTCTCATAACCCTCGCCGTCGGCGGTGGTGGTCGCGCCGGTCAGCTTGGTCTCGAAGCCCTCGATCGGGCGGGACTGGTTCATGTCGAGGGCGAGACCCTCGCCCTTGCCCTCGAGGATGTCGGTGAGCACGACCTCATCGAAGATGTCGTACTCGGCCAGTCGGAGCGCGGTGGTCGATCCGTAGAAGCCCGCTCCGACGACGGTGACCTTGCCCTTGCGCGCCATGACCAGACTCCTCACAAACGGGGGACCGCACCCACCTCTGATGGGCGCCGAATCTCTTGGCATCAAGAGATTATTACGGGCAAACCTTAGCCCGTTCGGACCACTACCCAGGAATCGGGGGCGGGTCAGGTGTAAGGACAGTTCAGGAGGGGGGCGGGACCACGAGGGCCGCCAGCAGCACGCCGAGACCCAGCGCGGTGAGCGTGATCACGTCCACCAGCCGCCCGCGGACCACGAGGAGGCCCGCCGACTCCGACGGCAACAGCGCGCGCAGCCCGGCGGCGAGCACCAGCCCGCCGGCGAACAGCACGGTCCCCCGGCGGAAATGCTCGGAGAGCACGACCAGGACCCCGGCCGTGCAGACCGCCAACACGGTCACCAGCGGCCACTCCGCCGCCACGACCCGGGAGATGACCGGACGGGGCGGACGGCGCGGCGGTGTGCTCACGCCCCGGCAGCGGCGCGCTGTGCGACGGAGCGTTCCGCTGCGAGAACCACGTTGTCGACCAGCATCGCCCGCGTCATCGGGCCCACCCCGCCGGGCATCGGCGCCAGCCACCCGGCCACCTCGGCCGCGGCCGGGTCGACGTCGCCGACCAGCTTGCCGTCCTCGCCGCGGGAGGTCCCGACGTCGAGCACGATCGCGCCGGGCTTGAGCATGTCGGCGGTGACCAGCCCGCGGACGCCGGCGGCGGCGACCACGATGTCGGCCCGGCGCACGTGCGCGGCCAGGTCCTGGGTGCCGGTGTGGCACAAGGTCACGGTGGCGTTCTCCGAGCGCCGTGTGAGCAGCAGCCCGAGGGGACGACCCACGGTCACGCCGCGGCCGATCACGGTGACCTCGGCGCCGGCCAGCTTGATGTCGTAGCGGGTGAGCAGTTCGACGATGCCGCGCGGCGTGCAGGGCAGCGGCGCGTCATCACCGAGGACCAGCTTGCCCAGGTTCACCGGGTGCAGGCCGTCGGCGTCCTTGGCGGGGTCGACCAGGCCGAGCACGCGGTTGGCGTCCAGGCCCTTCGGCAATGGCAGTTGGACGATGAAGCCGGTGCAGGCAGGGTCCGCATTCAGCTCGGCCACGGCCTGCTCGACCTCGGCCTGGGTCGCGGTCGCGGGCAGATCGCGCCGGATGCTCGCGATCCCGATCTCCGCGCAGTCCCGGTGCTTGCCCGCGACGTAGGAGTGACTGCCCGGGTCGTCGCCGACCAGGATCGTGCCGAGCCCGGGCGTGATGCTCTGGGCCTTGAGCACGGCCACGCGCTGCGTCAGTTCGGCCCGAATAGCGGCCGCGGTCGCCTTACCGTCGAGGATCTTCGCCACGCGTCGATCCTATGCGGCACTCAGGACGCGTTGCCGTCCTCGTCATTGAGGGTCAGCACACCGAACGGGCTGGGCGCGTCGTAGCGGACCTCCAGGGCGTTCGCCCCGTCGACCGGGTGCACCTCGGCGCCGGCCGGGCGGTAGATCCCGGTCTGGCCAGCCAGCACGGCCTTGACCGCCGCGGCGCGGTCCGAGCCCTCCTTGACCGCCTTGCCGTCGATCTCGGAGATCGCGACCGAGCGGCGCAGGATGCCCGCCACCGCCTCGCCCGGCTGGGCCGGGAAGGACGCGATGGTGATCTTGTGCTGGAGGGCCACGGCGACGACGCCGATGAGCACCCGGGCGTCGACCTCACCGTTCTGCACCTGCGCCTTGGCGAGGTCGGAGAGCTCGACCCGACCGGAGGCGATCAGCGATTTGCCGGTGGCGACCAGCGCGGCGTGGTCGGCCTCGAGGTCCTTGGCGACCTTGGCCGGCGAGCCGGGCAGCACCTGGCGGACCTGGGTCCAGCCGCCGTCGGTGGTGAACACCGCGGCCGGCCGGGACCGCTCGAAGAGCGTGTGCACCGACGCCGGCAGCCCGCTGCCGACCTCCTGCCCGGGAGCGCCCGAGAGCACCAGGTAGCTGCAGCAGTTCTTGCCCAGGTCGAGGTCGGCGGCCGAGGAGTCCGGGTAGGTGGTCAGCGTGTCGGAGTCCTGGCCGTTCTGGATCAGGCCGTCCGCCATCGAAGACGGAATCAGCACGCTGCCGGCACCGGCCAGGTTGTTCAGCACCCAAGCGCCCGCCTCCGCGGTCGGCGGGTTGGCCTCGGTCGTATTACCAAGGAAGCCGAGGCCGCCCGCGGCGAAGATGCCGACGGTGGCGCCCACGGCGACGATCGCGGCGGCCTGGGTCAGGCCGACCCAGCGGCGCCGGGAACGCGGCGCCGGCTCGTCAGTGGTCTCGTCCGACTGCGGCGCGGCAGCGTCGGTGCGCTGTGCCGGGACCAGCGGTGCCGGTCCGGTCACGGTCAACTGGTCGGCGTCGGCGTCAGCGGGGTCCATGACGACGTTGCCGGAGCCGTCGACCACGGCCGGGGCGGCGATCACGACGCGGTCCGCGGGCACCGGCTTGCGGCGCTTGCGCGGCGCGGGCACGGTCCGGGCGAAGTCGGGAACGACCACGGGCTCCGGAGTCACGTCCTCGGCGCTCTCGAGCGCTTCGTCCTCCAGGACGTCGACCGCGACGGGCACGGGCTTGAACCGGGCGGACAGCGTCTCACCGGCCGGCGGCTCGTTCGCGGCGGCGCGCGCGGCCTTGGCCTGCTCGGCCATCCACGGCGGCAGGACAGCCTGCGGCCCGGTGGCCGGGCCCTCGATGTCCGGACCGAAGTCGAACAGCCCCGGCCCGCGCACCTCACTGCCCGTGACGGAATCGCGCTGGTTGTCGCGCTCGCTGCTCACTCGTTCCTCCCCCGCCAAAGGTCCCCACCCGGCGTCCTATTCGCATACAAACGCCCTGGTAGCCGGACTGCAAGACCGTCATGCCCGAATGGAACGAACGGAGGATGCAGGTCGAGCGGTTCGTCCTAGTTGCGGGGACAAAACGGACGACCCCGGAGGCCACATTCGGCCGTCCGGGGTCGCTCGGCCGCCCGAGGGCGGGTGGTAACTCGGTGTGATGAATCAGTGTGCGAAGTGACGGGTGCCGGTCAGGTACATCGTGATCCCGGCGGCCTTCGCCGCGGCGATGACCTCCTCGTCCCGTACCGACCCGCCGGGCTGCACGACGGCCGAGACGCCGGCGTCGATCAGCACCTGCAGCCCGTCCGGGAAGGGGAAGAAGGCGTCCGAGGCCGCGACCGCGCCGGTCGCGCGCTCGCCGGCCCGGGCCACCGAGAGCCGGGCCGAGTCCACGCGATTCACCTGGCCCATGCCGACCCCGACGGTGGCGCCGCCCTTGGCCAGCAGGATCGCGTTGGACTTCACCGAGCGGATCGCCCGCCAGGCGAAGGTCAGGTCGATCAGCAGCTCCGTCGAAGCCGGCTCGCCGCAGGCCAGGGTCCAGTTCGCCGGGTCGTCGCCAGGGGCGTCCAGCTTGTCGGCGGTCTGCAGCAGCACGCCGCCGGAGATCGGCCGGAACTCCACGCCCCGCCCGGGCTGGATCGGAGCGGAGCGGAGCAGGCGCAGGTTCTTCTTCGCGCGCAGGACCTCCAGCGCGGCCGGCTCGAAGTCCGGCGCGCACATCACCTCGGTGAAGACCTCGGCCACCTGCTCGGCCATCGCCGCGGTCACCGTCCGGTTGGTGGCGATCACCCCGCCGAAGGCCGAGACCGGGTCGCACTCGTGGGCCTTGCGGTGCGCCTCGGCGATGTCCGCCCCGATCGCGATGCCGCACGGGTTGGCGTGCTTGATGATCGCCACGCAGGGCTCGGCGAAGTCGTAGGCGGCCCGGCGCGCGGCGTCGGTGTCGACGTAGTTGTTGTAGGACATCTCCTTGCCGTGCAACTGCTCGGCCGCCGCCAGGCCGTCCGCACCGGAGACGTACAACGCCGCCTGCTGGTGCGGGTTCTCGCCGTAGCGCAGAACGGCGGAGCGGTTCCAGGTCGCGCCGACCCAGTTCGGCCAGGGCAACGTCGGGTCGGCCGGGTAGGTCGAGCCCAGCCAGGAGGCGACGGCAACGTCGTACTCGGCGGTGTGCTGGAAGGCCGCCACCGCGAGCAGCCGGCGGGCGTCGAGGCTGAAGCCGCCCTCGTCGACCGCGGCGAGCACGTCCGGGTAGCGGGCCGGGTCCACGACCACGGCCACGCTCGGGTGGTTCTTCGCCGCGGCCCGGACCATCGAGGGCCCGCCGATGTCGATCTGCTCGACGCACTCGTCCGGGGTGGCGCCGGAGGCGACGGTGGCCTTGAACGGGTAGAGGTTGACCACGACCAGCTCGAACGGCTCGACCCCGAGCGCACCGAGCTGCGCAGCGTGGTCCTCCAGCCGCAGGTCGGCCAGGATCCCGGCGTGCACCTTCGGGTGCAGCGTTTTCACCCGCCCGTCGAGGCACTCCGGGAAACCGGTGAGGTCCTCGACCTTGGTCACCGGCACGCCGGCGTCGGCGATCCGCGCCGCCGTCGAGCCGGTCGACACCAGGGCCACTCCGGCGGCGTGCAGGCCCTGGGCCAGCTCGGCCAGGCCGGTCTTGTCGTAGACGCTGATCAGCGCCCGGCGTACCGGCCGCCGTCCGTCACCACTACTCGACACCGTCTGACCCTCCGTCATGTTTTGAGATTGGTTGAGATCGGCACTGCACTGGCCGTCAGTTGTCTGTCTTCGGGCCGCCGATGCGGACTGCGCGGTTCTCCACCCGGAACCCCTCGCGCGAGATCCGGCCGACCACCTCGGTCAGCAGATCCCGCTCGACGGTCTTGATGCGTTCGTGCAGCGAGTCCTCGTCGTCGTCGTCACGGACCTCGACCGCGGCCTGCGCCACGATCGGGCCGGTGTCGACCCCGGCGTCGACCAGGTGGACCGTGCACCCGGTGACGCGCACACCGTAGGCCAACGCGTCCCGGACCCCGTGCGCACCCGGAAAGGCCGGCAGCAGCGCGGGATGGGTGTTCAGGCAGCGGTCGCCGAAGCTGGACAGGAACGCCGCTCCGAGGATCTTCATGAAGCCCGCCGACACCACCAGGTCCGGAGCGTGCGCAGCGACCGCCGCGGTCAGCACGATGTCCCAGTCCCTCCGGGTCGGATAGTCGCCGACCCGGCACACGAACGTCGGAACGCCGGCCTTCTCGGCCCGGCGCAGTCCTTCGATGTCGGAGCGGTCCGCCCCCGCCGCGACCACGGTCGCGCCGTAGCCGGGATCGGCGCACGCGTCGAGCAGCGCCTGCAGGTTGGTGCCCGATCCGCTGACCAGGACGACGAGGCGTGCGCCCAACTCTCCCACCTGCGCGCTTGCTCCCGTCTGGGCCGCGAACTCCACGTTCCGGACGTCGGTCACGATATCCACCCTCCACGGGAGGAATTCATCTCCATGGCAAAGCGCCGGACGTAGCCCCGGGCGCAGGCGCAAACTGACGCCTCAGGCGCATTGCGGCCCCTCCGGTTGCGTCTGGGCATACGCAGTGGTGGCGGCGAGAGGACCCTCAGATGTACGAGCGCGGTTCCGACCAGTGGCACGACCTCTCCTACGGTTCGGGCGCCTCCTACCCGAGCGGCGCGTACACCGCTAACTACAACGGGTCGCCGAACGGGTCGCCGAACGGCTCCCCGAACGGCTCCCCGAACGGGTCGAGCAACGGGTCGAGCAACGGGTCCGGACCCGACCACGTCTGGTACCGCTCCCCCTCCAGCGAGGACGCCACCGCGCAGGTTCCGGCCTACCAACCGCCCGCCCCGGCCCACCAGGCACCGGCCCCGGCCTTCCCGCTCGCCCAGACCCAGCCGCCCGCCCCGGCGTACTCGGCCTACGAGTCCACGTCCTACGAGGCGGCGTATGCGCCGGCGGCCACGCAGTCCTTCCCGGCCGTCCCGGCAGTTCCGGCCGCGGGCGGCACTGACGTCACCACCTACGACCCGGCCACCGGCCTGCCGATGGCGGGCGACGCGGTCGTGTACCCGATGCGCAACGTCGCCGGCCGGATGTCGATGATCCTCGGCGTCTTCGCGATCCTGTTCACCAGCGTGCTGTTCCCCCTGTTCCCGTTGGCGTTCTTCTTCGCCTTCGGCGCGATCATGCTCGGCCGGCGCGGTCGGCTGCGCGCACGCTTCGGCTTCGCCAGCAACCCTGGCAGTGCCGGCGGCGGATTCGCGCTCGGGGTGATCGCCATGGTGCTCGCGGTCATCTGGACCGCGGCCGCGGCCTGGCTGTTCACCAGTTACTCCGCGACCGACCTGCAGAACTGCATCAAGGACACGCGCAACGGCCCCGAGGCGATCCGCTGCATCGCCGACGTGGTCGACGCTGCCTAGTCTGCCTACTCGATCTAGCTGATATGGGGCTGTCTGCTGTCAAGTGGCCGTACGAATCCGGCCGCCGGCGGGAGGGCGGTCGTTGGCTCGAGCTGTGGGACCGGTGGGAGACCGGTTCGGGATTCGCCGAGTAGCGCGGTC
>NZ_JACDFE010000272.1 GCF_013815995.1 Sporichthya sp. | reverse complement strand
CGCCCGCCTCGAGCGCACCAGCGGCGCCGAGCGGGTCTCGATGGGCGGCCTTCTGGAGGAGGGAACCCGCAACAGCGCCGACGCCCACTTCTTCGTCTTCGACGGCCGCGGCCACACCTACGCCGCCGCCGGCGTCCGGGTGGACAACGTGGTCCGGGGCCTGCTCTCGATCGGGGTCCGGCCGGGCGAGCGCGTGGGCGTGCTGATGGACACCCGGCCCAGTGCGCTGACCGCGATCACCGCGCTGAACCGGATCGGCGCGGTCGCGGTGATGCTGCGCCCGGACGGCGCGACTTCCCGCGAGGCGCAGCTCGGCGACGTGCGGCGGATCATCGCCGACCCCGAGCACGCCGACGCCGCCCGGGCCGCCCGTCGGGTCTCGGTCTACGCGCTCGGCGGCGGCGGCGCTCCGCGCGACGTCGGCCCGGGCATCACCGATCTGGAACGCATCACCCCGGCCCTGGTGCAGATCCCGAACTGGTACGTGCCGAACCCGGGCAAGGCCTCGGACCTGGCCTTCGTGCTGTTCACCGGCGAGGGCGCGACCACCCGCGCCCACCCCGTCACCAACGGCCAGTGGGCGCGCTCGGCCTACGGCACCGCCACGGCCGCGCGGCTCTCGACGGCCGACACCGTCTACAGCGTCACCCCGCTGCACCACGCCGCCGGGCTGCTCACCAGCGTCGGCGGGGCGCTGGCCGGGGGGTCCCGCCTCGCGCTGACCACCTCGTACGACCCGGACACGTTCTGGGCCGAGGTGCGCCGCTACGGCGTCACCGTCGTGTCCTACACCTGGACGTTGCTGGGCGATCTGATCGAGGCCGACCGCGCACCCGGCGAACGCCACCACCCGGTGCGGCTCTTCGTCGGCTCCGGCATGCCGGCCTGGCTCTGGCAGCGCACCCTGGACCGGTTCCCGACCGCCGCGGTGCTGGAGTTCTTCGTCTCCAGCTCCGAGGACGTCGTGCTGGCGAACCTCTCCGGCCGCAAGGTCGGGGCCAAGGGGCGTCCGATCCCGGCCAGCGCCGAGGTCGCCGTCGTCAAGTGCGACCTCGCCACCGGCGAGGTCCGGCGCGACTACGACGCCCTCGCCCACGCCTGCGGCACCGACGAGGTCGGCCTGCTAATCGCCCGCACCTCGACCTCGACGCCCGGCGCGCTGCGCAACGTTCTGGCGGCCGAGGACGCCTGGGCCTCCACCGGGCACGTGTTCCGCCGCGACGTCGACGGCGACCACTGGCTGGTCGGCGCCATCACCGACCTGGTCCACACCGCCGGCGGGGTGGTCCCGCCGGCCGCGGTCGAGGACGCCCTCGGCGAGCTCGACTCGATCGAGCTGGTCGCTGCCTACGGCGTCCGAGCGAATGCGGACAGTGACGAACAACTGCACGCTGCGCTGTCCCTGCGGCCGGGCCGGCAGCTCGACGCCGCCGCGGTCACCAAGGCGCTGTCCGGGCTCTCGGCCCTGCAGCAACCCGCCGTGGTGCGGGTCCTGCCGCAGATCCCAGTGACCACCTGGTGGCGCCCGCTGCGGGCGGCGCTGCGGGCCGACGCGGAGAAGAAGGCCCTGGTCACGTGGGTGCGGGCGAGCGACGGCAGCTACGCCGAACCGGGCCGATCGCGGCGGTTGCGCCGCCCCGGCTGAGCCGGTCGTTTCAACCGCTGGTCAGGGCCAGTTCTACTTCGTACGCTGCATTCAGGACGGCACGTGCTCCGCAGCACCCCGGACGCCGGGCAAATGACGGTTTCCGACCGGTCATGTCTCGAAATTCGCCAGTGGGATCTGCGCCACATGCCGTTACAGTTAACTGTTACGTAACGGGCTGTATCCCCCAGGTTCCGGCCGAGCCGCGCCTGGGTTTCCTGGGCTCCGGCCCCGGGCCGATGGACGGAGGGACCGTGGCTGACGCCGCTCGCCAGTCCCTCGTGCCCGGTCGCTTGCCCGTCCGCGCCGCCTCCCTGACCCGGTTCGGCCGCGAACTGGTCGCGATGACGATCCTGTTCGTGATCTACAAGTTCGGCCGCGTCGTGCACACCTCCGACGTCGACCTGGCGTATGAGAACGCGCAGCGGATCTGGGACCTGGAGCGCTGGGCCCGGCTGCCGAACGAACTCGACGCCCAGCAGGCGATGCTGCCGATACACGGCATGGTCGAATTCGCGAACACCTACTACGCCTTCGTGCACATCCCGGCGACGGCGGTATTCCTGATCTGGATGTACCTACAGCGCCCCGCGCTCTACCCGCCGGTGCGGCGCGCGATCATCGCGATGACGGCGGCCGCGCTGCTGGGGCACATTCTGTTCCCGCTCGCGCCACCACGGATGCTGAGCAGCTACGGCTTCGTCGACACCGCGGCGGTCTACGGCCCCTTCGATGTCTACGCCGCCGACCCCAACAAGGAGTCGCTGGTCAACCAGTACGCCGCCATGCCCAGCCTGCACGTCGGCTGGTCCATGCTCGTCGCGGCCGGGCTGATCGCCGCGCTCAAGACCCGGTGGCGCTGGCTGTGGCTGGTGCACCCGACCATCACCGCGATGGCCGTGGTCGGCACCGCCAACCACTACTGGCTGGACGGGATCATCGCCTGCATCGTGCTGGCGCTGGTGGTGTACCTGTTCGGGAACGGGACGCCGATTCCCTGGTACCGGCTCAACCCGCTCCACCTGGGCCGCCTGCTCCGTCGCGGCCGGCCGGACGCGGCTCCGGACTACTACGGCATCGTCCCCGACTCGCTGCCTGGGGAGGAGCTGGCCGAGACCGGGCTGTCCGAGAAGGACGGCGAGGCTGTCGCGCCGACGAAGCACAGTCCGCAGGACTGCGTCACCGGCGCGCGTGTCGCCCCCGGGCCTCCCAGTCCTTGAGCGCGTTCCGCTCCTCCCCGTAGCGAGCCCCACCGGCGGCCAGGTCCATCTCGACCCGGTCCCGTTCTTCGCCCTCGGCGGCCTGGGCGGCGGCCCAGACGATGTAGCGCACCCACTCCAGGCTGGAGCCGCGGCTGGCCGGGCTGGAGACCTCGGCGTCCCGCGGCAGCCGCTTGACGATCATCTCGTCGAGGATCAGCGGCTGGACCCCGCTGCCGCCGCGGCGGTAGCCGGCGAAGTAGAGCAGCCGGGTACAGGTGTCGGCGTCCAGTTCCGGCAGCCGCGCTGTGGTCCGGAGCGCCAGGTAGGCGCCGCGTAGGTCGACCATCCGCGGATGGTCGACGAGCAGACCCTGCAGCCCGGCCCCCAGCAGAGCGCCGGTGGGATCGCCGGCCAGCGCGCGGACCGTCCGGCGCCGCCCGCCGGCCTGCTCGCCGTAGGTCCACATCAGGGTCGCCGCCAGCAGCTGGCGGGCGGTGCAGCGACCGGCGCGCCAGCGGTCGGCGACGTCGAAGACGTCCTGGCGCCAGACATAGCCGCTCTTGGGGAAGCTGCGCGGCCAGGCGTCGTCCGGGAGCGCCGAGCGCCACTTCGCGATCGGAACCGGCACCGGACGGTCCTCCCCGGGGAGCCCGCGGGTCCGGTCCACACCGTCCCTGGCCCGCTTGCCCTGACTCATGACGCTGCGTCCCTGTTCATGCAACGCACGGTAAAAGGACATTCAACGCATCGCGACTGCACTGCTCCGATCGGATCGCCTTATCCGATGGCCCAGAGGAGGTGTTCCGGGACACATCCTGTGCTAGCGTCCGGGCCAGGTTGAAGGCGAAGCAGTTCCCCGTACGTTCTCGAAACGCCCACGGAGACACACACTCCGGAGGGCGTTTTTCTCTTTCGGGGTCGAAGCGCCGGCGACCTGGGGCCTCGACCGAGGTCCGTCAGATCGTGCAGTCGCACGGCACTTGAAGGAGCACAACAGCATGACGCAGGGCACCGTGAAGTGGTTCAACGCCGAAAAGGGCTTCGGCTTCATCGCTCAGGACGACGGCGGCGCGGACGTCTTTGTCCACTACAGCGCTATCCAGACGACGGGCTACCGCACGCTGGAGGACAACCAGCGCGTGGAGTTCGAGATCACCCAGGGCGCCAAGGGCCCGCAGGCCGAGAACGTCAAGGCAATCTGACCTGCACACGCCAGCGTTGTAGAAGGGGCCGTCACCTGCGGGTGACGGCCCCTTCTCGTTCTCTCGCTGCTCTTTAGACCGCGACGGTCTCCCGTGGCACCTGCGCGCCGTCGGGCTCCGGGGTGCCGAACGGCTTCGGCAGGAACCTGGCCGCGCCGTTGATGGCTAAGGCGCACAACCCCATCGTCAGGAACGTCGCGAACCAGACGATGCCGGTGTTGAAGTCGCCCGGGTCCAGGTGCAGGGCGATGATGATCGGCGCCCCGATGCCGAAGTTCGCGCCGAACATGGTGATCGGGAAGGCCGCGATCAGCGCACTGAGTCCCCACGGGGTGCTGACGCGGCGCCAGATCTGGACGGCGAGCACGGTGAACAGCACCGTCTGGGTGCCCTCCAGGACGCCGATGACCGCCGGGTAGTTCCAGATCCGCAGCTCGTACGGGCCGTAGTAGGTGTAGACGTCGGTGCCGGTGCCGATCACCTCGAACACGACCGAGGTCATGATCTCCGCGCCCCAGATCAGGAACAACGTCTTGCGCGACAGGGCGCCGTCGTACATCTTCTTGCCGGCGTAGAGCGCAACCGCGGCGTAGAGGATCACGTAGCCACTGTGCGACCAGTTCGGTTGGACGACACCGAAGGCCGAGAAGTGCGAGTACATCGCGCCCGGCTCGCCGTTGTGGACGTCGTAGAACCACAGGTCGAAGGCCACGTCGTAGAGCGGTTCGGCGAACGCGCCGAGGCCGGCGGCGAAAATCGCCCAGACATAGAACGGCGTGCGGTGCGCCCGGCCGAGCTGGATGGCGATCACGAGCATCACCAGCACGATCGCCCAGCTGGCCCAGGTGAAGACGTGCTGCCAGGCCATGTCGAGCTCTCTCGACATGACCTCCTCGTCCATGCGTCCCATGGCAGTCCTCCGGCGAGTTAGTGCTGGTTAACATCGAGGCTGCACGCAATCTACCGCCCGTTGACTGGGCCGGAAAGGTAGGCGCGAGTCGTCCACGATCCGCCGTTCCCGACCGGACGCTCGAGCGAGACAGTCGGCACGTCGGCGCACTCATGGTCGTCACCCTTGTAGGCACCGGCGCTCAGCTTGATTCCTCGGGGGCCTCGCAGATGGCCAGAGCTCGGCACCGACGAAGAGGCGCCGCGGCAGGG
>NZ_JACDFE010000066.1:7916-18629 GCF_013815995.1 Sporichthya sp. | reverse complement strand
GAGCACCCTGAGCCTGGTCGACTTCGCCGCCGAGGTCGTCGAACCCGGATCGACCATCCGCACCGACGGCGCCCGCATGATGCGCCGGCTCGGGGGGATGGGCTACACCCACGAATACGTCACCGGCTACGACGCCGAGGACCCCACCACCGTGCTGCCCGGAGTGCACATGGTCGCCTCGCTGCTCAAGCGGTGGCTGATCGGCACCCTGCACTACCGGGTCAGCGACGAGCACCTGCCCTACTACCTCGACGAGTACGCGTTCCGCTTCAACCGGCGCAACTCCACCGCCCGCGGCATGCTCTTCTACCGCCTGCTCCAGCAGGCCGTCGCCACCGATCCGCACCCGCTGAACGAACTGATCGTCAGATAACAGTCCCGATAAGGGTCGCTGCACTCAAGCAGATATGCAGAACATATGTTCGATACAGTCGGATGGCAACGACCACGCGGCGCGGGGAGATCGGGTGCAGGCCAGTACTGAGGGAGACCACAAGGGGGTGATCGCGCGCCTCCGCGTGATCGATCTGTTCGCCGGCTGCGGGGGGCTCACGGCTGGGTTCAGGGCCGCGGGTGGCTACCGCACGGTTGCGGCGGTGGAGAAGGACCTCGCCGCCGCCGCCACCTACGCGGCGAACTTCGAGGAGCGTCACGTCCACTGGGGCGGGATCGAGGGCTGGGTCACCTCGGGCGAGATCCCCGAGGCCGACATCGTCGTAGGAGGGCCTCCCTGCCAGGGTTTTTCAAATCTGGGAGCGCGCCGGGAGCGTGACCCGCGCAACGCCCTGTGGCGGCGGTACGTCGACGTGCTGGTGGCTGCGCGCCCGAGGGTGTTCCTCCTGGAGAACGTCGATCGATTCGCGACCAGCGGTCAGTGCAGAGATCTGGTCCGCGAGACCTACCGCAGCGGACGCCTGCGCGACTACACCATCGACTGTCACATCGTGCGTGCGACAGACCACGGCGCGGCCCAACTCCGGCGCCGGACGATCGTCATCGGCACCCATCGCGATCTTGCCCAGATCCAGGTACCCCGAACTACGGTTCCCAAGTCCGAGTGGCGGACGGTCAAGGACGAGATCGGAGGTCTGTCGCCGATCGATCCGGATCACAGGGATCTCCCCGACGACTGGACGGTATTCCGAGGCCACACCGTGCCGGGCCGGTTCTCCTCGATCGACCTGCACGTCACCCGTCGATACGAGGAACGCTCGCTCGAGCGATTCGCGTCGATCCCGCCCGGCGGTAACCGCACGGACCTTCCCGACAATCTCAAGGCGCCATGCTGGCTGAACCACGACACAGGCTCGTTGGACGTGATGGGCAGGATGCACTGGGATCGGCCTTCCGTCACGATCCGAACCGAGTTCTACAAGCCGGAGAAGGGTCGTTACCTCCACCCCGATCAGGACCGCGCGATCAGCCACTACGAGGCCGCGAGGCTCCAAGGGTTCCCGGACGACTACCTCTGGTGCGGCACCAAAGTTCAGATCGCGCGTCAGATCGGGAACGCAGTTCCGGTGCCGCTTGCCCAATCGCTGGCGACCTACATCAGGGCGTGCATGTGTTGACGCGGCGTCAGATACACGACGGGCCTGCGCCTTGATCCGTGGTTCGGAGCCCCACAGTTCTGTGAGTGGATCGCCCAATCAGCTACGGTGCCGTTCGTTCGGCAACGGCGAGCGCCAACCCGGCACAACCTACGAGTAGCCCGGCCAGACTTGCCGCAGCCGCAGAGAGGGCAACATCTCCGAGTACGAAACTGGCCCTGCCGCCGGGAATCAAGTGCGATCCCCACCGTTGCGCAGACGAGCAGCACAGCAAGCAGCAGGCTGGACGACAGCAGGCACTTCATCAAGGTGAGGCGTGCCAGCACCATCTTGCGCTCGTGAATCGCGGCCGACGAGGCCGATGTTGGCCGCGGAGAGAGGGCGGCCAGGATCGCGACTGCCGCCAGTGCGAAACCGAGAAGTGCACTCGACGAACTGGCCATTGATGAGTAGGCGTCCCGCCGTGTGGCGGGTTCAAGGGCGGCCACGGCGAGGAGATCTGAGCCGGACGCCCGTAACGATGCGAGTGTCCCTTCAACCCCCATCGCGGTCAGGAGGGTGTTACCCAAAGGTGAGCGTCCAGCCACCGCAAGCCGCGCACCGTCAGGCACCCTTGCCTTGGAACGCCTGACCGATCGAGGCGTTCTGCAACTCGCCACTTTCGTCCAAGCGCTGTCGAGCGTCACGGAAGGCGGTCACTGTTGTCGCCATCTCCGGCATCCCGGGAACCCTGGTGTCTCGCGGAAGGTCAGCGACCTCCTGCAGTCGTTCATGAAGCAGGTTGACCGTGGTGCTCGCCCCGGTGCCTGGATCGCGGCCCTTGATCGTCATGGATGACACCGCGTCCGTGCCCTCCTGAGCCATCGCGATCACGGCTTCCTCGGTCGCCAAATCCAAATACCGGTCGCGCGGGCTGTGGCGTCCGACACCGATCTCCACCCGAACTGACGGCGCGGTGTGGCCGAACACCGCCGGAATGAGGGTCCTGAACGCACCGGGCTGGAGGTCGGGCGGCTCCGGCTTGTTGATTGCGATCTCCACCCGCCGGAGCTGGCCACGCATTCGCATCAAGCGGGCGAAGGTGTCGGGCTGGAAGAGTGGCTCGAACCCGACATGCTCGTCGAGATGCTTGCGCAGGTAGTGAGCGAGGCGACCGAAGCGCGGTGCGTGCCCGTGCAGGTCTTGGGCCGCGTAACCGTCGGGCCACAGCACCATGTAGGTCACGTCGGCTGGGTACTGCCTGTCAAGAAGCTGCAGCGGGCTCAACGGCGTTCCGGGCTCCCACTGCAGTGGCCGCTTGTCCGGCGTCCGGAGCGCCATGAGGCGAATGACGGACATCTCCTCGTCGCTGCCGACCCGCAGAACCTCGATCCCGGTTGCGATCTCGCGATCTTGGAGGAGCGCGATCTCGGGATCCTGGGCGATTCGCGCGGCCAGGCGGGCGCAGACGTCGTGCGGGGCGAAGCGGTCCTGGCCTGGGAGCGATGACCACCGCTCGAACACAAGCCGTCGCTGAAGCATGGCAGTCACCATAGGACGAGTGGCCGACAGCGAAGCATAGTGCGGCACCGCCACCGCGTCTCCTCGCTCCGATACCTGCGCGGGGGAGCCGAAGACGCGGTGCCAGACGGACACCGGGTCCGTCATTGCGTGGATCTGGAACCGAACGCGCACACAGGACTCCTGAGGTCCCGCGCACCCGGCGCGGGTGGGTCCGCGGGGGAGTTGCGCGATGGCGATCGTCAATACGTTCACGGTGTCGTTCTCCGAGCAGGTACCGCTGTCTCGCTGGCGGGCTGCGGATCCGGGGATCGCGCCGAACAACAACGGCCTGCCGGGCCTTGAGGTCCTCCGGGACATCGTCGGGGCGCTGCTGACCTGGGGACTGGTCGCTTGTGTGGCCGGCCTCGTGGTGTCGGTGATCATCTGGGCGCTCGGGCACCACCAGGGCAACTACATGAACGCCTCCTCCGGCAAGACCGGGGTGCTGGTCGCCGCTGGCGGGGCGATGCTCATCGGCGGGGCGAACGGGATCATCTCGTTCTTCTCCGCGATGGGCGGGCGGATCCAGTGATCGCCCTCAACCGCGCCGCTCCCGTGAACCCGGCCTGCCTCGGTCCGCTCGACCCGATCTGCGACACCGCCGGCGGCCTGGTCGGCGGCGCTGTCGGATCGGTCGCCGACGTCGGCTCCGGGTTCGTGCTCGACGCCCTCGGCGCGGCCTTTGTGGACGCGGCCGAGTCGGTGACCCGGACCGCGTTGGCGGCGTTGGACACCGGCACTCGGGTGGACCTGGGGGCCGACTGGTTTCGCGCGAACGTCGCCGTCATCGGCGCGGTCACTGTCCCGGTCGTCGCCGGGTTGCTCGTCATCCAGGTCATCACTTCGGTGCTGCGCCGCGAACCCGGTGGGCTCGCGCGGGCGGCGGTCGGGTTGGCCAAGGCGTTCCTCGGAGCGGCGCTCGCGCTCGCGGTGGTGCAGGCCGCGCTGATCGCGACGGACGGGATCTGCGAGTTCATCGCCGCGTCGGCGGGGACGACGGTCGAGGGCGCCGCGGCGCGCTTCCTCAACCTGACCTGGCTCGCCGGACCGGCTGGTCCCGTCCTTCAGATGTTGCTCGGGATGGCGGTCATCTTCGGTTGCCTGGCGCTGTGGACGGTGCTGCTGTTCCGCAAGGCGGCGCTGCTCCTGATCGCAGTGTTCGCACCGATCGCGTTCGCCGGTGCGGTGTGGGACCAGACCCAGGTCTGGGCCCGGCGCTGGATCGAGATCGTCGCCGCGCTGATCCTTTGCAAGGTCGTCATCGTCGTGACCTTCGTCGTCGGCGCGAGCGCGTTCGCCGGAACCGGACCCGTCCTCGACCCGGCCGCGGGTACGGCGGCGGCGCCCGACGCCGGGCTGTCCGACGTCCTCGTCGGTCTGCTGCTGCTCGGAATCGCCGTCTGCTCGCCCTGGCTCACCTTCAAGTTCGTGCACTGGACCGGTATGGAGGCCGCCTCGGTCATGCACGGCGCGGTTGCCGCCAACCCGATGTCGAGCGCGGCTCGGGCTGGCGCCTCCCAGGCCCGCTTCGCTGCGCAGCAGGCGTTGACCTCCTCCGTCATGTCCGGCTCCGGGGGTGCGGCGGGACGCGGGGCGGGGGCGCGGGCGTCGTCGTCTGCGCCGGCGATGGCCGGACCACTGCTCGCCGGAGCCCGCGCGGGTGGCCAATCCCCGGCAGGTCCGGGCGGTGCCGCCTCTGCGCCGGGCAAGGGTGAGACCCGATGACCGTCACCGAGGTGCGCTTCGGCCGGCTGGAACGCCGGGGACTGCTCCTCGGCCTCACCGGAGCCCAGGTTGGCCTGGTCGGTGTCGCACTCGTCACCGTCGTCGCTGCCGGTGTGGCCGCGGGCCCGGCCGGGATCCTGCTCGGCGCGCCGGTGTGGGCCGCCGCGCTGGCGTGGGCCCTCGTCCCGGTCGGAGGGCGACCGTTGGTCGAGGTGCTACCAACGGTGGCTGGCTGGGCGACAAGGCGGCTGACACGGAGCCATCGGGACCTTGCTGCACCGGACGCAGCGGCCGTGCCGGAGACGTTGGATCTTCCCGGCCTGCCGAGTCGTCTGCACGTCACCGCCGACGACCACGGCGCAGCCATGCTGCGGTGCGGCCGCGGACCCGGTGCCCCGGTCACCCTCGTCGCCGAGGTCTGCGGGCGCGGCTTCCTGCTCGAGAGCTCGGCGGCGCAGGACCGCCGCGTCGCCGCGTGGGGCCGGCTCCTCGGGTCGTTGTGCCAGCTGCCGGACGTCGTCGGCGCGCAGGTGCTCCACCGCGCGATTCCCGCCGCGGGGCAGGAGATCCGCCAGTGGTGGTCGGGCCAGGTCTCCCCGCAGTCGCCGTGGGCGGAGCGGATCGTGGCTGACCTTGTTGAAGACACTCGGACTGACACCCGCCTGCAGCTCCTTGTCGCGGTCGCGGTCCGCCCCCGACGGGCCGACCTCATCGCCGCCCGGACCGCGCTCTCCGAGAGCTTCGACGCGGCCGAGCTCGATCTCGTGTCCTGGCTGACACCGGGTCAGATCGCCGCCCTGGTGCGTACGGCCTACGACCCGGCCTCGGCGACCAGGCCGTTGGCTTCCTCAGGGGCGCAGATTGGCCGCTCGCGCCCGATGGGGGTGGCCGAGCAGTGGTCGCACGCCCGCAGCGACTCGGCCTTCCACGCGACGTACTGGGTGAGCGAGTGGCCGCGCGCTGCGACACACGCCAGCTTCCTGCGGCCGCTGCTGTTCGGCGCGGGGGTGCAGCGAACGTTCACGTTGCTCGCCCGGCCCTTGCCCCCGGGCAAGTCGTTGCGCGAGATCCGGCGCGCCCGCGCCGAACAGGTCGCCGATGCCTCGACCCGCGCCCGGGTCGGACGGGTCGAGGAAGAGGCCCATCGGGCCGCGGCGGCGGAGCTGACGCGCCGGGAGGAAGACCTCATCGCCGGCCACGGCGATCTGCGGTTCACCGGCCTGCTCGCCGTCTCCGCGCCCATGCTCGACGAGCTCGCCGAGGCGTGCGCCTCGATCGAGACCGCTGCCGCGCAGGCCGGCTGCGAGCTGCGGCGACTGGTCGGCCAGCAGGTGCAGGCGTACGCCGTGGCGTCGCTGCCGCTCGGAAGGGGGCTGTGGTGACCGGGCTGGGGCGACTCGCTGAACACTCCAGGTGGGGCAAGCTCCGGGTCCCCGCGCATCGGGCGAGTTCGGCGACGCTGGCCGGGGCGTACCCGTTCCTGGCGCCGGCGCCGTGCCAGGTCGGTGTCCCGATCGGGACGGACGCCATCACCGGCGAGCCGTTCTGCTTCGACCCCTGGAGCCTCTACGCGGCCGGTCGGCTCACCAACCCCAACGTGGCGCTCGCCGGAGTCATCGGCGCGGGCAAGTCCGCGTTGGCCAAGTCGCTCGCGGTGCGGGCCGTCGCGGCCGGGCGACGCGCGTACGTGCCAGGCGACCCGAAGGGGGAGTGGGCGCCGGTCGCCGAGGCCCTCGGCGGGGTCGTGCTCCGCCTCGGCCCGGGGTTGCCGGCCCGGCTCAATCCGCTCGACGCTGGTGCCTCGCCCGAGGGCAGATCCGGCGGTGCGCGAGTGTTGGCCGCGATCACGGAGACGCTGCTGGACCGGCCCTTGCGGCCGGGGGAACGGGTCGCCCTCGATGTCGCGGTCCACTCGGCGGAGTGCGCGGGACCGGCGCAGGTCGGGACCGTCGCGGCGGCACTGACCGACCCCGACCCGGCCTACGCCCTCGCGGACGGCACGCCGCCGGCCGACCGGATCGCCGACGGCACAGAGCTCGTACATGCGCTGCGTCGCCTCCTGCGCGGTGACCTCGCGGGCATGTTCGACGGGCCCTCCAGCGTGACCCTGGACCCGGCAGCTCCGATGGTCGTTGTCGACCTGTCCGCGTTGGGATCGGACGACACCGCCGTCGCGGTCGCCATGACGTGCGCGTCGGCCTGGCTGGAGTCCGCCCTCACCACCCACCGCACCGCCCACCGCACCGGGCCCGACACCGCGGGCGGGCGCTGGGTGATCTACGACGAAGCCTGGCGCCTGCTGCGTTCGCCCGCCTTGCTGCGCCGGATGCAGGCGCAGTGGAAGCTCTCCCGCGCGCACGGGATCGCGAACCTCCTCGTTCTGCACCGGCTTTCCGACCTTGATGCCGTCGGCGCCGGGGGCAGCGAGACCCGGGCGCTGGCCGCGGGACTTTTGGCCGACTGCTCCACCCGCGTCATCTACCGCCAGGAGTCCGACCAGCTCGCCGGTATCGAGGCCGCACTCGGGCTCACCGACACCGAACGGGCGTTGTTGCCCGTGCTGCCTCGCGGGTGCGGGCTCTGGAAACTCCCCGGCTCTTCCTACGTCGCGAAACACCGGCTCCATGCCGCCGAGGCCGCCGTTTACGACACGGACATGGCCATGAGGGTTACGGGAGGTGGCCTGTCATGAAGGCCGTCCCGCTCGCCGAACGTGCCACCCTGGGAGCGCTCCTGATCGCCTCCAGCGAAGTCGACCCAGACTCCCAGGTAGCCGATCGCGGTGCCGTGCACCGGTGGCTGCGTCCGGACGACTTCGTCGACCCGTGGCACGCCGAGGTCTACCGGAGCATCCGCGCGCTCACGACCGCCGGTGACCCGGCGGGGGCAGAAGCGGTCGGCCGGGAGCTGTTCCGACGGCTCGGGCCGACGCGCGGCGACGTGGTACGCGTCGCCGGTCTACTGCACGACCTGCCGCCCCACGCCCAGGCCGAGACCTACGCGGTGATGGTCCTGGAGGCGTCCCTACGCCGGGCTGCCGCAGGCCACGGCGTCCTGCTGCGGGCCGGCGCGCTGCAGTCAAGCCTGGACGGCTCCGCCCGCCCAATGCTCGCGATCGCCGCGGTCGTCGACGACGCCCTCGATGGTGCAGCGGATCGCTGGGCCGCTGCCACCGGGCAGCCTCGGCTGGACCGTGCCCGTCGCGCCCCGGCCGCCCTGCGCTCGGCCACGGCAGGCGTCGGCGGAGCGTTAGGCGCCGATCGGCTCCTCGCCGCCCATCCGCGCCCCACGGCCCGCGAAGTCGCGGACCGCGAGGCCACGCTGATCGCCGCGCTGATCACCCACCCGTCCCAGATCGGTGCCACGTCCGCGTGGCTGCGACCGGCCGCCCTGGCCAACCGGACATGGCGCCCGGTCTACGAAGCGGTCCTGCGGCTGCACACCTACGGCCGACCCCTCGACGCCGTCACCGTCTTCTGGGAGACCCAACGCTCCGCCCGCACTGCGGGCCTGGGCCCCGACCCCGCGAGCGGGACCGCCCTGATCGAACGGAACATCGCCACCCAGCCCGGTCACGTCGCCCGCTTGGTGGCCGGTGACCACCTGCGCCTGGCCGCCGACCACGCCGCCGCCAGCCTCCACACCGCCGCCGCGAACCCCGGCCTGGACCTGGCCGAGGTCCTCGGCACGGGCCACATCCTCGCCGAAGCGCTGCGGGCCGGGTCGCGTCCCTTGGACACCGAGTCCGTGGATCTGGCCAGGTTGGCCACCGTCCACGCCCTGCCCAGCGCCCACGTTCATCGCGCCGGGCCGGTGGCGGGATGACGCCCCGCCAGGCCCGGAGGCCCGCGCGCGGTTCCGCTCCCGGACAAGGGTCGCCGCTGGCCGACCTCGCTCTGATCCTCCTCGTAGGAATGCTGGTGTTCGGGGCCCTCCTCTGGAGTGGCGCTGTGCTGGCGGCCTTCGTCACCGGGCGGGGTGTGCCAGCCGGCGGTATCGGAGCCGCGCTCGCCGCTCTGGGCCGTCCTGGTTCACCCGCCGCGGTCTGGCCGGTCCCGGGCGCGCTGCCGGGTGCGGCGATCTACTGGGTCTGCACCGCTCTCGTCCTCCTCGCCGTGGCCGCGCTCGGCTGGATCGCGTGGCGAGTGGCCGCGGGCCGCGGCCTGGCCCGCGGCGATCGGACCGACGTGCGCAACCTGCCCGGGTTGGCCGGGCCGCGGGAGGCCGGAGGTGTGGCCGGCCGGGAGGCCCTGCTCCGGCGGACCGCCCAGGTTCGACCGTCGCTGGTCGGCACCCGTCCGACCCCCGAGCAGGTGGGCTACCGCCTCGGTCACGCCCGCGGCCGGGAGCTGTGGTGCGCCGTCGAGGACTCCGCCCTGCTGGTCGGCCCGCCGCGCATGGGCAAGGGACTGCACGTGGTCATCCCGTGGGTGCTCGACGCGCCCGGCGCGGTCATCGCGACCTCCACCCGCCCGGACACCCTGGCCGTCACCCACCGGGCCCGCGCAGCCCGCGGACCGGTCGCAATCTTCGACCCCCAACGCCTCGCCGGCCTACCGGGTGGACTGCGCTGGTCACCGGTACGCGGCTGCGAATCGCCGCGCACAGCGCTGGTCCGCGCCCGCGGCCTCGCCGCCGGGGCCGGCTACGGCCGCACGGTGTCGGACTCAGACTTCTGGTCCGGGCAGACCGAAGCCGCGCTGCGGTGCCTGCTGCACGCCGCGGCTCTGGACGGACGTCGGGCCCTGGACCTGTACCGGTGGTCGCTCAACCCGGGCGCGGCGAACGACGCGATCACCGTGCTGCACCGGCACCCGGACGCCGCCGACGGGTGGGCCGACGCCCTCGAGTCCGCCGTCCACGCCGACCCCCGCACCCGGGACTCGGTGTGGCTCGGAGTCCGTCAAGCCCTCGCAGCGCTGGCCGACCCCGACGTCCTACACGCCCTCGATCCCGGTCCCGGGGACCGGTTCGACCCCGGCGCCTTCCTGGCCGACTCCGGGACGCTGTTCCTGCTCGCCTCCGCCGTCTCCTCCGGCACCTGCGCGCCGCTGGTCGCCGCATTCGTGGAGGACATCACCGAGACCGCCCGCGCCCGAGCCGCCCGCTCACCCGGCGCTCGCCTCGACCCGCCGCTGTTGCTCGCCCTCGACGAGATCGCCAACCTGACCCCACTACCGTCGCTCCCGTCCTTGATGGCCGAAGGCGGTGGATCGGGCATCACGACCCTGGCCGTGCTGCAGTCACTCGCTCAGGCCCGGCACCGCTGGGGCGAACACGCCGCGGACGCGATCTGGGACGCCGCCACCGTCAAGCTCATCCTCGGCGGGCTCGGCAAGGCCCGCGACCTCGAGGACGTCGCCCGCCTGCTCGGCGACACGGACGAGAGCACCACCACCTGGACCCGCGGCTACAGCGGCGACCGCTCCCAGAGCATGAGTGTGCGTCAGGTCCCCGTCATGCCGGCCTCCGTGCTGCGGACCCTGCCGTTCGGGACGGCGGTCCTGTTGCTGCGCCACACCCGACCGGCGGTCATCGACCTCACCCCCTGGACTCAGCGACCCGACGCCGACGCACTGCGCGCCGGCCAGACGGCCGTCGAAGCCGACACCGCCGCCGGAGTCGCCCTTGATCGCGAAGCGTCATGAACCCGCTGCTGCTCGGGGGCGGCGGGCTCGCCGCCACCGTCCTGGCCACACCGCTACTCGCGACTCTCGCCGTCCTCGGGTCGGCACCTGTGGCGCCGTGCTCACCGAGCGCCGTGGTCGCCACCGATACCGCGGTGACCGGCTCCGGCGGCTGTGATCCGGCCGGCGCGGTCTTGGCGCCCCGTGGCTCCTCCGACGCGATCACCGCCGCGCTGTCGCTGGTCGGCACCCGCAGTGGCTGGTCCCGA
>NZ_JACDFE010000066.1:0-7906 GCF_013815995.1 Sporichthya sp. | reverse complement strand
ACTCTGTGACCGGCTGGCCTGCCGGGCCTACGGCTACGCGAACTCCGGGTACCCCACCGCCGCCGCGCACTGGGCCGCGATGAGCCGCGACGGACTCGCCCACCCCGGCGACCGCTGCCCGCCACCGGGATCCTTCGCCTACTGGGACACCGGGGCAGGTGAACCCGGCCACGTCGCCCTTGTCATCTCCAGGGCCGGCTGCAACCCATACCTGATCACCGTGGTCTCCAACGACGTACTCGACGCGACCACCGGTTCCTCCGGCGGGATCTACCAGGTGACCCTGGCTCGCCTCGAAGCCGGATTCGTCGACCCCGCGCGCTATCTCGGCTGGTCGGTGCCGGTCTGCGCCGGACTGCCATTGCCCACCGACTCGCCCCTGCGCCCGGTCCTGGCCTCGGGCCAAGGGACCGTCAGATGAGCCGGTCGACGGCGACCGTGCGGACCGACCCGGCCGATCGGCTCGCCGCCGTGCACGCGCGGTTGGTGAGCGCCGTCGAAGCACTCACCAGCGGGGAGGAGTGGCGGCGCATGCTCACCATCGCCGCGAGATTCCCGACCTACAGAGCCAACAACGTTCTGCTCATCGGCCTCCAACGTCCCGACGCCACCCGCGTCGGCGGGATCCGCACCTGGAACGCTCTCGGTCGCCGGGTCCGCACGGGGGAGAAAGGAATCGCGATCCTCGCCCCGTGCCTGTCTCGGCCCCGCCGCAACGACGCCACATCGCAGGTGCCGACGAACCAAGCCCGAACCCCGCAGACGCCGCTGGACCGGGAGGGACAGCGGGAGGCGCCGAAGGAACTGCGGGGCTTCCGCGTCGTCCACGTCTTCGACGTTGATCAGACCATCGGGGAACCGTTGCCGGACCTCCAGCCGCAGCTGCTGACCGGGTCCGCGCCGCGCCTGCTCGCTGCGCGGCTGGCGGAGCTGATCCGTGCCGGCGGTTTCGGCGTCGAACGTGGACCCTGCCACGGTGCGAACGGATACACCGACTTCACTACCCGCATCGTGCGGGTCCGGGACGACGTGCCGCAGGCTCAGGCGGCCAAGAGCATGGCGCACGAACTCGGGCATGTCCGCGCCGACCACGAGCACCGTTTCCTGGCCGAGTACCGCAGCTCGCTCGGTTGCCGGGCCCAGGCCGAGGTGGAGGCCGAGTCGATCGCCTACCTGGTCACCAGCATGGCCGGGCTACCCAGCGAGGCCTACTCGGTGCCCTACCTGGCCGGCTGGTCCGGTGGCGACACCGACCTATTGCGCGCCGCGGCCACCCGCGTCATCGCAACCGCCCGCACCATCCTCGACGACCTCCACGTCGATGACCCCCACAACGGCCCACCGGGGATTGAGCCGCCCGCGATCGAAGCCTTCTCGGTTGAACCGCCGGCGACCGAGCGGGGCCCCGCGCTGGGTCCCGACATGCCGCAGACGGGCCACGAGCCACCCGGCAGGAGTCGGTCATGACCGGCACCGCTGTCCACAAGGCAGGCCACGCCGAAGCGGTTGTCCACAGATTGCGTCGACCTCTGGTGGGCGGCGCCCGAATTTGGTCGACGGTGGCGGAATCCGCCACCGCAATTGAGGAGGACAGATGAACGATCACCCGATGTTCACCGACCCCGCGGGTTCCGTGGCATGGGCACGCATCGCCATGTCGCGCGCGCAGCGCCGGTTGGCCCTGGACGAGGATCCGATGAATCCCTGCCTCGACGTCACCCTGATCGGGCTCGCGTTCCTCAGCCTCGAGGCAGTGCACCCGCCTTACCCGCCGCTGGTCGACCGGGAGGTGTCGGTCCACCCCGGAGCCGACATTGCCAACGCTGTCATGTTCCTCCGGGCGGCCATCGCCGAGACTCTCTCGGCAGCGGACGTGGCGAGATTCGCAGCGACGATCGATGACCTCTCCGACCTCGAATGCCTCGGCGATTTCGAGGGCTACCTCGAGCCGGACATGCTCCCCGAAGACCCCGGCTTCGACGGGTGTGCCCCCCAGTGGCCATGACCACGTGGGAGGAGATTGTCTGTGGCACCGGCCTGCGGCTTTCCGAACTCGCTCACCTTCCCGGCGGCCGCGACCCCAACGTCAACCCGCGGATCGACCTCGACGTCGCCGTTACCGCTCGGGCCGCCGTGCTGGCCGGCGCCGCAGTCGTGCTGCAGGACCTGTCCGCGGTCCCTCGCGAGCTACCTACCAGCGGGCGGATGGACATGCTGGCGATGGCCGAGCGAGATCCGGTTCGTGCCCTGGCCATCCGGCTCCAGGGCCGGGGGCGTCCGCGGTTGACCCGCAGTCCGAGTGAGCTGCTCGATGCCGCCGCGCCCGGCAGCGACGTGACCCGCCGATGGGCTGCGGTCGGGCGCGATGCGCTCTGGGCCGACCAGATGTGGTCTGCCGTGGTCCGCCAGCTCGACGGAGAACACGCCTGGCATGCCGTGCGCGAGGTCGCCGCCCTGATCGAACTCGTGACCGCCTGCGATCAGGCCCTGCGCACCGTCGTGGTGGCGGCGTCCCGTCCCGATCTTGTGGCCTACCTCGATTGCTCGATCGGACTTCGGCTCATCGCTCGGGAAGTGCGCAGCCTGGCGGATGCGCCGACCGGGCGGGAGCCGGAATCGCCGACTCGGGCAATCAGCGGCCCGGAGCCACGTCGGGTGATCGCCCCCACCGATGGGCGATCGGCCTGCGCCGCCATCCGACGCCTGACCACTCTGGTCAAGGACGCGGATGTGGTCGCGCCTGCCCATGTCCGGGTCGTCGCCACCCTGGGACGGGACCTGAGCATCCTTGCGGCCAGGGCCGGCGCCCTCACCGCTGACGGCCGCCCGCTACGAGAGGGCTTGAGCGAACTCGTGGCTGAGCTCCACCAGGTGGTACTCGGTCGCCACGGCGAGGCGGTGATGGTCGAGTGCCACGCGCCGGCGCTGGAGCACCAGATCCGCGAGCTCGCTCGCTACACCCATGCCGCCCTCGGTGGCCGCGCCCCGCTTCCCGACAACACGGAGGCCTCGCGGATTGCCGGTCGCGTTCCGCGTCTTTTGGGCGTCCTCGCCGAGCAGACGCGGACGCAGGTCGACCATCGCCGCTGGGCCATCCCCGACCGAAGCCAGCGCACGTGCCTGCGCTACACCATCGCGACGAGGCAGGACCCGGATCGAATGCCGCGGATGCTCACCGAGCTCGAGCGCGCGATCGCCGCCGCCAGTGAGCTGCGCCTCCGCAACGACTCCCGAGCTGTGCCGGGGACGCCTACGAGCACGAGGGTGGCGGCAACCCTGATGGAAAACCCGCGCGGGTCGCTGGCGCCGTTGCGGCGACCATCCCACCCTGCCGTTCCGCCGCGGGAGCACCTGCCGCCCTCGGCCTGAAGCCGAGCAGTTCGTGCTGGTGCCGCTAGGCAGGAGGACGCACGAGGACTGTCGTCGCCGGGTCGAAGCCCGTGGCCCACTGCGCGTGGGTAGCTCGGCCCCACTGAGCCCCACTGAGCCCGGCGAGTTCGAGAGCCGACCGTGCCGATCTTCTCAGGTGGCTCGCGCTCAATGGGACCTCCACGATGTCGCTCCCATTGCAGCATCTGCCGGCGACAAGATCCGTGGCTGCGGGCCTGGCACCCGGGATGGCGAAAGGTGGGCTTCAGCGGTCCGGGCGGTGCTGGCCTCCGGTGCGGCACCCGGTCCGAGATGCCCAGTCAATGAGCCGGCGCAGGGCGGCGGCGAAATGGGCATGCCACTCGAGCGGCGCCTCGGGTCGCCCAGTGATGTTGAACGCTGAGATCCACGCGGTGCGTAGGGCGGACAGCTCCTCGACCAGCGCGCCATGCTGCTCCCAGCAGGGCGGGACGGCGCGGTGATCGAGGCTGTAGCGATCGACGAGCCACGTGACCCAGTCGTCGAGTTCTTCCAGGGCATCCTCAGTCTCGACGTCGGAGAGGGTGGCCCAGCAGACCGGGAACGTGGGGAACAGATCCGGGGGCAGGTTGTCGGTGTACTCGGGGCTGGTCATCGCTGAACTCCTCGATATCTCGACTGTGTGGGATCGGGTTCGACGACTCCGGGCCGCCGTTGTGCTTGGGGCCGGCGGGCCTGAGCCGCGCGGAGGCGGAGCAGGTGTCTGATCTCATCGGCGCTTCGGCCCGACGCACCGTCGCCGGCCTCCGCCGCAGCGGTGAGCGTGTCGCGGATCGGCAGCAGGCGGCGCAGCGAGGTCGAGTCGTCCTGGCGCCGGCGCAGGGTCGCGGTGGCCGACAACTCGGCGCCGTCCGTGGTGAGCACCTTCTCCAGCATCTGACGTACCGTCGGAATCACGTTCCCGTCGGGTGGCTGCGGGCAGGCCGGGTCGACTCCGTCGAGCGCGACGTAGGCATGGTTCCCGCCTCGGCCCCGGGTCATCGCGACGTAGAGCTGCTGGCGGGTCATCCCTGCTTGGACGACGGCATGCCCGCGATCGACGGTCGTGCCCTGGGTGCGGTGCACGGTCGTGGCGTAGCCGAGCTCGACATGCGCCTGGGCGTAGTCGGCGGGCAGGCGGACTGTGCTGGCCGAGGCGCCTGCGTGGCCTTCGGGAGGTGGGGTGTCGGTGCCGGTCCGGGGGAGTGGCCGGACCTCGATCGACCCGTCGAGGCTCGCCGCCGTGACCTGCCACAGCGCGCCGTTGCGGAGGTGGCCGTCCGGGGTCGGGATCCGCCGATCATTGCGCCGGGTCACGACGATGTCCCCGACGCCGGCGATGGCGTCGTCGGCGAGCCGGATGCCGTCGGGGTGCACGAGGCCCGCGCCGACGCGGTCGTCGTGGGCGCGCTGGTTCAGCGCGGCGACGGTGCTGCGGTCGTTGGCGACCAGGACAGCGGCGTGGCCGGCGGCGACGTCAGCCGCCCACCCGGCGTAGGCGGCGTTCATCATCAGTTCCGCGGGACCGCCGTGCAGCCGACCGTTCTCGGCGTAGGCGTCCAGGGCGCTGGTGCGCCCGTCCCGCAGGCCACGGGTCGCCTCGGCCTCCCAGCGGTGCTCGAAGCGCCACAGCCCGCTCAGGTGCACGGCCTCGGCCTGGTCGGCGAGCAGCGCGAAGGCGCCGCCGGCTCCGACGGCGCCCAGTTGGTGATGGTCACCGACCAGGACCAGCTTCGCGCCGGCGATCGCGGCCTGGGTGGCGAGGGCATCGAGATCTCCGGTGGCGACCATGGACGCTTCGTCGACGACCACCAGTTGCCCGGGTCGCAGGACTCAGCGCGGGTCGGGGTCGTCGCGGGTGGACTCGTGCAGCCACTTCGCGGTGTTCTCGCACGTCGTCCCGAGGGCGGCGGCGAGTTCGGCGGCTGCGGTGGAGGAGGGCGCCAGCCCGATGACCGATCCGCGGCCGTGAGCGTGGTCCCACCCGGCACGCAAGGCTCGCAGGGTGCGGGTCTTTCCGGTGCCGGCTGGGCCGACGAGCACGTCGATACGCCGCCCGGAGGACGCGATCGCGGCGACCGCGGCCTGTTGGTCCGCCGACAGGCGCCGACCTGGTGCCCCGGGCGGGATCCGCGCGGCCGCCGCCGCGAGGTCCTCGGTGTCCACGCATGGTGCGTCGAGGATGGTGGTGCCGGCCAACAGGCGCGCCTCGGCCGCCAGCACTGCGGTGGTCGTGAAGGCGTGCTCGTCGGGACGGGTGAAGGCGCTGGTCCCGTCCGCGCGACGGAACCGGGCCGGGCTGGTGAACACCTCGGGCGGATCCAGCGAGACACACGCGGACAGCGCGGCGTCGACGACGCGGTCCAGCAGGGCGATCCGCTCGCTCGGTCCAGCGACGCGCAGCAAGCGGGTGGCGCGGGCGGCTTCGGCGAGCAGGTTCGGGCGGGTCCAGGTCGAGCGGCGTTCCCCGAGCGCGACCAGCGTCGCCTGCGCGAATCGCTCCATCAACTCGGCGGGGACCGCGTCGGCTTGAACCGGGGAGGGGGCGCCGCGCAGAGCGCCCGCGACGGTCACCTCGATGGGCCGCCCGGTGGCCGCCGTGGCTTGGGTCCGCCAGCGCGTGAACAGCGTCGGTAGCGGCGCGACAGTCTTGTCCGGGCGGGAGGCGAGAGTGGCCTGCTGGCGCAGCCGCAGCATCTCGCGGCGGGTCGGGTCGCGGCCGTACTCGGCGGTGAAGTCGGCGAGCAGGCCACGGAGATGCGTCTCGATCTGGCCGCTGCGGGCAGAGAACAGCGTGAGCAGCCTGTCCTCGATGCCGTGGATCTCGAAAGCCGGGTTGCGGCGATCGCCGCGGTCCCGCAGTCCCCAGGTGAGGGGGAGGCGAGCGGCCAGTGCGTCGGCGAGCAGGGTGTCGTACACCTCGGAGCAGGCGACCGCGGCGTGATAGATCGCCTGGCCGTCGACGGACCGCCAGCGTCCGTCTGGTCCTTGCACCTTGTTGGCGATCACGACGTGGGTGTGCAAGTTGGGATCGCCGGTACGGGTGTCCCAGTGATCAAAGCCGGCGGCGAGCATTCCGCGGGTCGCGACCTGCGCGCAGGAATGGGCGCCGACGCGGGTGTGCAGGAACCGCTCCTCGATGAGGTGAAGCACGGAGGTGACCGCCTCACGGTGAGCGTCGGCGACGGCCTGCTGGGTGGCCGGGTCGCCGAGTGCCCACAACACGCTCGCCGACTTCGGAACGGTGAACGTCAGGTCGAACCCGGCAACCGCGGCCTTCATTGGCCGGGCGCGCTCGCGGGTCTCGATCGCTTCGATCGCGGCCCGCCGGACAGCCTCCGTGTCGGCCGCGGGCAGCTTGCTGATCGCCTCGGCGACGCGCTCGTCGGCGGTCCGGTAGGTGGGGTAGGCCCGGCCGAGCGCCGACCCGGTGACCGGGTCGTGGCCGCGACCGTAGAGCGCGGCCATCGTCTCCTCGGTGACGGCTGTGCCTGCCGCGAGACCGCTTCCGCCGTTGAGCCCGGCCAGTCCGGTGCCGGACCATCGGCCGGCCGGGTAGCCGGACTCGGCGTAGTACGACGTCAACGACGTTCCGGCTTCTCGGGCGCAGTCCCCGCACGCGGTGTGCTTGAGCAGGTACCGGTACCCCGACCCCGCCGACAGGCGCGCCAACGACATCACCGTGGCCACCGGGCCGACAGGTTCGGCGCGACGAGGGTTTGGGAGGACTCCACGTCATCCCTGTGTGCGCGATTCCGGCCAGATCCACGGCGGCCTCACCTTGAGCAAGATGAGTAGAGGCTTTGAGGTCTTGCCGCTACCTGGGTGTCAGACGAGTACGCGTTGGCGCTCTTCGATTGCCGTGTCGTTGCCTGAGAATGGCGGTCGGGTGCGGGCCGGTGGGTGGTTGCGGCCGGGGAGCGGGTGGTCTGACTGTCCGTCAGAGTGCGCCCTGGTATGCGGACGTCCGGGGTGGTGCGCGGAGGTCTGTGGCCGTGATCGCATTCTGATGGGGTGTCGCCCGGCGACGTCGCTATTACTCTGATGCTGCGATTCGAGCTCGTAGAACGAGTCTGGCGCGGGGTCTCCGGGAGCGTCGGATTGTTGCCGTAGAGCACGTGGGGCGTTCACCCCGAGGCGGTGGAGCTGACCGTCGAGAACACCGGTGACCAGCTCGATGCCCACCTGGTCGGCACGCTCACCGAGCCGTTCCGGCGCGGCACCGAACGAATCCGCACCGATGACGCCAGGGTCGGTCTCGGCCTGGCCATCGTGAAGAGCATCGTGCAAGCGCACAACGGGACGCTGACGCTGACGCTGACCCCCGCCCGGCCGGCGGGCTGCGCGTCACGGTGGAACTCCCCGCCGCCGCCCGCACCGATTAGGCGGGACCGTCAAGCGCCGCTCGGGTGGGGCTCCTCCTCGTCGGCCGCGGGCGCAGCGGGCACCGCCGGTGCCCCGACCGGCATCCCGGGAGCCCGGGAGTATCCGGTTTCGGCCCGGATCGGAGCTGCGTCGC
>NZ_JACDFE010000271.1 GCF_013815995.1 Sporichthya sp. | reverse complement strand
CGCCCGCCCCTGGCCGGGCGATGCCATCACCGCGACCGGAAGGTCGCGCACGACGCGCGGATCACATCGGGATTCTGTGAGGCCGGGTCAGGCGTCCACCGAGCGGATCTGGGTCGAGGCCCGGAGGATGTCGACCCGGTCTGGAGTCACGGGTCGAGATCCGCACCCTGGACGAGGAGACGTGACCGCGCAGCTGATCCGGGGCGAGGCCTGGCACCTCGGCATCGAGGCCGGCGACACGGTCTACACCACCGCGGAGTCCTCGCCGCGCCGGCCCACCAACGGCGCCCCGGACCCGATCGCGGCGGTCTGACAGGGACGCGGCTGACGGGCAATCCGTCAGCTGCGTCGCTTAGGGTCGCCACCATGAGCGAATCCTTCGGCCTGCGGCTCTGGAACGCCGTCGAGGCGCACGGTCCGCTGTGTGTCGGCATCGACCCGCACTCGTCCTTGCTGGACGCCTGGGGACTGTCGGACGACGCCGCTGGTGCGGAGCGGTTCGGTCGTACGGTGGTCGAGGCGCTGGCCGGTCGGGTGCCTGTGGTGAAGCCACAGTCGGCGTTCTTCGAGCGGTTCGGCTCGGCCGGTGTACTCGCGTTGGAGCGGACCATCGCGGACGCGCGCGCCGCGGGGCTGCTGGTGGTCACCGACGTCAAACGCGGCGACATCGGCACCACGGCCGCGGCCTACGCCCACGCCTACCTCGATCCTGCGAGTCCGTTGTGCTCGGACGCCCTCACCGTCTCTCCGTACCTCGGGTTCGGTTCGCTGCAGCCGTTCCTGGATGCGGCCGAGGCGCATGGCGGCGGGGTGTTCGTCCTCGCGCTGACCTCCAACCCGGAGGGCCCGCAGGTGCAGCACGCTCGCACTCCGGACGGGCGGACCGTGGCCGGCACCATGCTCGCCGCCGTCGCTGCGCACAACGCGGGGCAGTCCCCGCAGGGCTCGGTCGGTGTCGTGATCGGCGCGACGATCGGCGACACCGCCGAGGATCTGGCCGTCAACGGTCCGCTGCTGGTGCCCGGGCTGGGCGCGCAGGGCGGTGGGGCGGACGACCTGCGCCGCCTGTTCGGTCCGGTCGCGCGGTACGTCCTGCCCAGCATGTCCCGAGAGATCCTCGGCGCGGGCCCGGACCTCGGCCGATTGGCCGAAGCCGCGTCCCGGGCCGGTGATCTGTACGCGACCGTTTTGCGGTAGCGTCGCCGCTGGTGGCAAGGCAGATGCCATCCGATCCAGTCCCGTACTAAGTCGAGGTGACCTTGCCGTGGCTCTTCCCCCGCTGACTCCCGAGCAGCGTGCCGCAGCGCTCGAGAAGGCCGCGATCGCCCGGCGGGAGCGCGCCGAGGTGAAGAACCGTCTCAAGCACTCCGGGGCGTCCCTCGCGCAGGTCATCAAGGAAGGTCAGGAGAACGAGATCGTCGGCAAGATGAAGGTCTCGGCCCTGCTCGAATCGATGCCCGGTGTCGGCAAGGTGCGCGCGAAGCAGATCATGGAGCGCCTCGGCATCTCCGAGACCCGCCGGGTGCGTGGCCTCGGCACCAACCAGATCGCCGCGCTCGAGCGCGACTTCGGCTCGAGCTGAGGTTGTCCGGATCTCCCCGGCTGATCGTTCTCTCCGGACCTTCGGGTGTCGGTAAGTCGACGCTGCTGGCCCACCTGCGCACGCACAGCCCGGACTGGTGGCTGTCGGTGTCGGCCACGACCCGGTTCCCGCGTCCGGGGGAGCGGCACGGCATCGAGTACTACTTCACCGACCGCGCCGAGTTCGAGACGATGGCGAGCGCGGGTGACCTGTTGGAGTGGGCCGAGTTCGCCGGCAACCTGTACGGCACCCCGCGCTGGCCGGTCGAGGACAAACTGGCCAGTGGCCAGTCGGTTCTTCTGGAACTGGAACTGCAGGGGGCTCGGCAGGTCCGCACGTCCATGCCCGACGCCCTGCTGGTCTTCCTCAAGCCGCCGAGCTGGGACGAACTGGTCCGCCGGTTGACCCACCGGGGCACCGAAGCGCAGGACGTGATCGACCGCCGGCTGAAGGTGGCCCGTGAGGAACTGGCCGCCGAGTCCGAGTTCGACGTCTCGCTGGTGAACACGTCGGTCGAGGACGTGGCGGCCGAACTGGTAGCCTTGACCCGAGCACCCGGCCCCTGACCTGCGCTGATTCACCTGAAAGGCACCACGTGTCCTCTTCCTCCACCGGTATGGGCATCACCCACCCGCCGATCGACGAGCTGCTCGAGGCCACGGACTCCAAGTACAGCCTGGTGTCCTACGCGGCCAAGCGCGCGCGCCAGATCAACGCCTACTACTCCCAGCTCGGCGAGGGCCTCCTGGAGTACGTCGGGCCGCTGGTCGAGACCCACGTCCACGAGAAGCCGCTCTCGATCGCCATGCGCGAGATCAACGCGGGCATGCTCACCTCCACCCCGATCGAGGGTCCGTCCACCGACAAGCCGTACCCGGCCCGGGGATAACCCGGTCCCGGCGCTCCGCACCTGGCCATGACTGCTGACGCGAACAGAGAACAATTCTCTGGCGCCCGCCCCCGAGTCGTTCTCGGGGTGAGCGGTGGCATCGCTGCGTACAAGGCCTGTGAACTGCTTCGCCGCTTCACCGAGGGCGGGGCGTCGGTCCGGGTCGTGCCCACCGAGTCCGCACTGAAGTTCGTCGGGGCGGCGACCTGGGCCGCACTGTCCGGCAACCCGGTCAGCACCAGCGTCTTCGACGACGTGCACGAGGTTCCCCACGTGCGGATCGGACAGCAGGCCGACCTGGTCGTCGTGGCCCCGGCCACCGCCGACCTGCTGGCCAAGGCCGCGGCCGGGCTGGCCGACGATCTGCTGACCGGGACGCTGCTGACGGCGCGCTGTCCGGTGCTGTTCGCCCCGGCCATGCACACCGAGATGTGGGAGCACCCGGCCACCGTCGAGAACGTGGCCACGCTGCGCCGTCGGGGCGCGATCGTGCTCGACCCGGCCTCGGGCCGGCTCACCGGTGCCGACACCGGCCCGGGCCGGCTGCCCGAGCCGGAGCAGATCTACCTCGCCGCGCTTCGCCTGCTGGAGCGCAGTGCGTTGGCTGGTGGGGAGGCTGGTGGGGAGGTCGCCGACCTGGCCGGACGGCGCGTGGTGATCTCGGCGGGCGGCACCCGCGAGCCGCTGGACCCGGTGCGTTTCCTGGGGAACCGCTCCACCGGCCTGCAGGGCTACGCCCTCGCCGAGACCGCGCTCGCTCGCGGCGCCGAAGTGGTGCTCGTCTCGGCCAACGTCGAACTGCCCGACCCCGCCGGGGCGAAGGTGGTCCGGGTCGGGACGGCGGAGGACCTGCGGGACGCGGTGTTCGAGGCCGCCGCCGACGCCGACGTGGTGGTGATGGCGGCCGCCGTCGCCGACTTCCGCCCGGCCCGGCCCATGGACGCCAAGATCAAGAAATCCGACGCCGACCCCGAACCGCTGGCGCTGGTGCGCAACCCTGACGTGCTGGCTGCGCTCTGCGCCGACCGACCGCGAGCCGGCCAGGTCATCGTGGGTTTCGCCGCCGAGACCGGCGATGCGGCCGGTTCGGTGCTCGACCACGGCCGCGCCAAGCTCGTGCGCAAGCAGTGCGACCTGTTGGTGGTCAACGACGTCGGCGCGGACGCCGACGGCCGCAGCAAGGCCTTCGGCTCGCCCGACAACGCCGCGGTCATCCTCGGCGCGGACGGCACCGAGACGCCGGTTCAACGTGGGCCCAAGACTGCTTTGTCCGATGTGATCTGGGATCTGGCTCTCGCCCGCTTGACGTAAAGCAACCGGACGTACGGTGGGCTCGATGGGCGTGCAGGCGGGGCAGACGCGGAAGCGGTGGTCCCTGGTCGCCGCGGGACTGGCCGTCCTCTGCTCGCTGCCCGCGCTGGTGGCGACGCTGCCCGCCTCGGCGCCCGACGTCGACCCCGCGCTGCTGCGCGACCGCATCCTCGCCTCGTCCGAGGTCGCCTACGCCGGCTACGCCGAGAGCGACGGGTCGCTGGGGCTGCCGGACCTGCCGGCGATCGACAACGTCGGTGCGCTGCTCGGAAGCCATACCCGGATTCGGGCCTGGGAGAGCTCGGCCGGCTCGCGGGTGGACGTGCTCACCCCGACCGGCGAGCGCGGGCTGTACGAGGGTCCGGCGCGACCGCGCCGGCCCGTCGGCCCGTCGGGCAGTGGACCTGCCGGCCTGACGACGTGGGATTTCGAGGAGAACGTCACCACGGTCCTGTACGGCGAGCCGGGCTTACGCCTGCCGCGGGCGGCTGACCTGGTCCCGCCGCGACTGGCCCGGCGCCTGCTCGGCGGTCCGCGCGGTGACGAACGCCTGGAGCCGTTGGCGGATCGCCGGGTGGCCGGGGTCGCGGCCGCGGGGTTGCGCCTGGTGCCCACCGACCCGGAGACGACCGTCGGGTACGTCGACGTCTGGGCCGACCCGCGGACCGGGCTGCCCGTCGAGGTTCGGGTGACCGGCCGGGACGGCGGGGCTCCCGGGCTGCGTTCGCGCTTCCTCGAGCTCACTCAGGGCGCCAACGCGGTGCCGGTCGACGTTCTCGCCCCGCCCTATCCCGAGAGCGGGGCGCGGGCCGAGACCCTGGTGACCGCGGTCGGCCGGCAGATCGACGAGTTCGCCCCGTCCGTCCTGCCGGAGCGCCTGGCCGGTCGGGACAGCACCCAGATCGTGGAGGGCGGCCAGGCACTGCGCACCTATGGGCAGGGGTTCTCGACCTTCGGCGCGATCGCGCTGCCGGGCGGGCTCGGCTTCCGGGTCTACGACGCGGCGCGGACCGCCGGCGGGCTCGCGGTCGAGCTGGACGACGGCGACGCCATACTGCTGCGGACACCGCTGCTGAACCTGTTGGTGGTCACGTCCGAGCGCGGCTACGGCTATGTGCTCTCCGGGCCGGTGGGCTCGGATCTGCTCACGCAGGCCGCCCGCGAGTTGATTCCGGCGATCGGATGAGCGGGTCCGTGATCCGCACCCGCGGGCTGACCAAACGCTTCGGCCGGATCACCGCGGTGGACGCGTTGGATCTCGAGGTTCGCGAGGGGGACATCTACGGCTTCCTCGGGCCCAATGGTTCCGGCAAGACCACGGTGGTCCGCATGCTCCTCGGCCTGGTGTTCGCGACCGCGGGCGAGATCGAACTGCTCGGCGTCTCCGTGCCCAGCCGGGTCCGCGACGTCCTGCCCGACGTCGGCGCGCTGGTCGAGGGACCGGCGGGCATCGCGCTGCAGGCGGCGAGCGAGCGTCCCGACGACCTGCGCGAGCTGGACCGCCGCCGGGAGGTCGACCCCCAGTGGTACCAGCGCGCC
>NZ_JACDFE010000065.1 GCF_013815995.1 Sporichthya sp. | reverse complement strand
ATCCGGTCGCGCTGGCTGCGCTGCGCCGGGCCGGCGAGGCGGTCGGCGTGGCGATCGCCTCGGCCTCGCACCTGTGCGACCTCGACGTGGTGTGCGTCGGCGGCGGGCTGGCCCAGGCCGGCGACCTGCTCTTCGGGCCGTTGCGTGACGCCTACGCCGCCCAGGCGCGGATGGACTTCGTCAAGGCGACCCAGATCGTGCCGGCCGCCCTGGGTCAGGACGCCGGGCTGGTGGGCGCGGCCGCCCTGCTGTTCGGCGGCGGTTCGTACTGGTCGCCGGACTCCGGCTGGTCCGACTCCGCCGGGATCTGATTCAGCGTCAGAGCGGGGGTCAGTGCGGCCAGGACGACGGCAATCGCGCCCACGGCGGCGGCGATCCAGAACACCCCGGTGGCGGCGTCGGCGAGGTAGGTGCCGTAGGCCTCCTGGGCCGAGGCGGGTAGCGCCTGTACCTGATCGGGCAGCGTCGAGACCTGGCCCGTCTGTAGCGGGGCGGAGGCGAACCAGAAGCCGTCGGAGAGCCGGTGCGTCAGCACGGCCACCCCGACCGCGGAACCGACGGTCCCGCCCAGGTTGCGGAAGAACGAGACCGAGGCGGTGGCGATGCCGAGGTCGCGGGCATCCACCGAGGACTGGGCGACCGCGACCAGCACCGGGGAGACGAAGCCGATGCCGAGACCGAGCACGGTCAGCATCGCGATCGTGTAGCCCGCCGAGGTATCCACGTCGAGGCGGGTCAGGCCGAGCATCGCGACGGTGATCAGCACCGTCCCGACCACCGGCGGGGCCTTGTGCCGGCCGGTGCGGCTGACCGCCCGGCCGACTCCCACCGAGCTGACCAGCAGGCCGGTGGTCATCGCCGCCAGCATCAGGCCGGACGAGGTGGCGCTGCGGTCCTGCACCAGCTGCAGGACGAGCGGGATGAACAGGATCGCGGCGAACATCGCGGCGCCGACGCAGAACGCGACAGCCCCGGTCAGGGCGAAGGTCGGGTTGCGGAACAGGCCCAGCGGCAGCACGGGTTCGGGCGCGGACCGTTGCGACAGCACGAACGCGGGGGCCAGCACGGCCGCGCCGACCCCGAGCAACCAGCTCCGCGGGTCCGACCAGCCGACCTCGTTGCCGCGGGTCATCCAGCACAGGAAGCACCCGACCGCGGCGGCCAGCAGAAACGCACCGCGCAGGTCGAGCCGGTGCTCGCGGCGGGAAACCGGCAGCGGCAGTTGGGTGGCGACGATGGCGAGCACCACGGCGCCGATCGGCAGGTTCAGCAGGAACAGCCAGCGCCAGGACGCGTGGTCGACCACCGGCCCGCCGATCACCGGGCCGAGCACGCTGGCCAGCCCGAACACCGCGCCGAACAGGCCCTGGAACCGGGCCCGCTGCCGCGGCGGGACCACGTCGGCGATCACGGCCAGCGCAAGGGTCAGCAGGCCGCCGCCCCCGAGCCCCTGCAGGGCGCGGGCCGCGGCGAGCGTGCCCATGCCCTGCGCCGCGGCGCACAACGCGGAGCCGGCCAGGAAGATGACGATCGCGGCCAGGAACACCGGCTTGCGGCCGAGCAGGTCGGAGACGCGGCCGTAGAGCAGCGTCGACGCGGTCGCGGTCAGCAGGTACGCGGTGATCACCCAATGGGTGTCCTCGATGCCGCCCAGGTCACCGACGATCGTCGGCAGCGCCACCGCGACCATCGTGCCGTCGAGGGCGCCGAGCAGGACGCCGAGCAGCAGGCCGATCAGCAGCAACCGGAAACGGGCCGGAACGGGGGCGGTGGTGTCGTCGGTGCGGCCCTCGTTCACCGCGTCAGGGTAGGCCATTCGGGTTGCTCTCCCGTCCTCCGGCCAGTGAAAATGCCTTGACAGGCATATGCCGTCTCAGGCATGTTAGGGCTGTGACCGACACCTTGTGGACCGTGCTCGCGGACCCGCACCGCCGCGCCGTGCTCGATGCGCTGCGGGCGGGTGAGCGCCCGGTCAACGACCTCGTCGACCTGCTCGGGCTCACCCAGTCCGCGACCTCCAAGCACCTTCGGGTGCTGCGCGAGGCCGGCTTGGTCCGCGTGCGGGTCAATGCCCAGCAGCGCATCTACGCCCTCGACCCGCGCCCCATCGCCGAGGTCGATGCCTGGCTGGAGCCCTACCGACAGCTCTGGAACGACCGGCTCGACACCCTGGGCCGCTACCTGGACGGAGACACCTGATGAACCTGACCGAGCATCTGAGCGACGCCAACCGCGGCACCTACCTCGAGGTCAAGGGCCGCCCCGCGCTGCGCTTCCGGCGCAACTACCCCCATCCGGTGGAGAGGGTCTGGGCCGCGGTCAGCACCCCGGCCGGCCTGAAGAACTGGTTTCCCGGCCAGGTGACGCTCGAGCCGTGGGTCGACGGGGCGATGACCTTCGACATGGACCCGAACGCCCCGGCCGGCACCGGCAAGGTCCTGACCTGGCAGCCGCCGACCCGGTTCTCCTTCACCTGGCACGACGACGAGGTCCACCTCACGCTCGAGGCCGACGGGTCGAATTGCGTGTTCACGCTGACCAATGTCCTGTCCGAGAAGGACGGGGCGGCGCGCAACGGCGCCGGCTGGTCGGTCTGCCTCGGCGAGCTCACCCGCCACCTCGACGGCGTCCCCGGCACCGACCCGAATGAGGCGGGCACCGATCTGTGGCAGCCGTTGTTCGAGGCGTACGCCGCCGCAGGCCTGCCATCAGGCGCGACCCTTCCCTCGTGAGCCTGCCCGACCGGCTGACGGCTGCGGTGCCACACTGCGAGCGTGCCCGCGGCTGATCATGAGCGACTGCCCGTCACGCTCGCGGACGTCCGCGCCGCGGCCGAGATGCTCGCCGAGATCGCCCGGGTCACCCCGGTGGTCGGCTCCCGCGTCCTGACCGCCCGCTGCGGCGGCGAGGTCCGGTTCAAGTGCGAGAACCTCCAGCGCGGCGGCTCGTTCAAGCTGCGAGGCGCCTACGTGCGGATCGCCCGGCTGAGCGAGGAGCAGCGCCGGGCCGGGGTGGTGGCCGCGAGCGCCGGCAACCACGCGCAGGGCGTGGCCCTGGCCGCCTCCCTGCTCGGCTGCTCCGCGACCGTGGTGATGCCGCTCGGCGCCCCGTTGCCGAAGATCGCCGCCACCGAGGGCTACGGCGCGACCGTGCGCCTGATCGGCGCCGACGTCGAGGAGGCGCTCGTCGCGGCCGCCGCGCTGGCCGAGGAGACCGGCGCGGTCTTCATCCACCCGTTCGACCACGTCGACGTGGTGGCCGGGCAGGGCACGGTCGGGCTGGAGATCCTCGACCAGGTGCCCGACGTCCGCACGATCGTGGTGCCCACCGGCGGCGGGGGCCTGCTCGCGGGCATCGCGGCCGCGGTCGCGCACCGTCCGGAGGTACGGGTGGTCGGCGTGCAGGCGGCCGGGGCCGCGGCCTATCCGGAGTCGATCGCCGCCGGGCACCCGGTGGCGCTCGACGGGGTGTCGACGATGGCCGACGGCATCGCGATCGGCCGACCCGGTGCGGTCCCGTTCGCGGTGGTGTCCGCGCTGGTCCCGGACGTCCGGACCGTCTCCGAGGAGTCGCTGTCCCGGGCGCTGCTGCTCTGCCTGGAGCGGGCCAAGCTCGTCGTCGAGCCGGCCGGCGCGGCCGGGGTCGCGGCGATCCTGGACGACCCGCAGGCGTTCGAACCGCCGGTGGTCGCAGTGCTCTCCGGTGGCAACGTCGACCCGCTGCTGATGCACCGTCTGCTCCGGCACGGCCTCGCCGCGTCCGGGCGATTTGTGGCGTTCCGGACCCGGATGACCGACCGGCCCGGCGCCCTGGCCGCCCTGCTGCACGAACTCGCCGAGGCCGACGCCAACGTCCTTGAGGTCGAGCACCTGCGTACCAACCCGCGCCTGCATGTGGACGAGGCCGAGGTCTACGTCCAGATCGAGACCCGGGGCGGCAAGCACACCGACGCGGTGCTCGCGCGGCTGCGCTCGGCCGGCTATCCGTTGATTTTCGGCTGATTGGTCCGATACGGAACCATTAGGCGTGACACGCCTAATGGTTCGGGTGACCGGTTGGTCCAAGATCACTGCGGTCGACCGGGGGGAACGGCACCATGGTCGGGTGGTGAACGCTGTCCTCGTCGAGGGCCTGGTCAAGCGCTACGGCCAGGCTCCTAAAGATCATCTGGCGTTGGACGGCCTCGACCTGCAGATCGAGGAGGGCACCGCCCTCGGGCTGCTCGGCCCGAACGGCGCCGGGAAGACCACGACCGTGCGGATACTCACCACGCTGCTGCGCCCCGACGCCGGCCGGGTGGTGGTGGCCGGGATCGACGTGCTGCGCGACCCCGCCGCGGTCCGCCGCCGGATCGGGCTGGCCGGCCAGTTCACCGCCCTGGACTACACGCTGACCGCGCGGGAGAACCTGCAGATGTTCGGCCGGCTGTACCGGCTGGGCCGCCGGCAGGCCGACAAGCGGGCCGACCTGCTGCTCGAGCGCTTCCGGCTGACGGAGGTCGCATCCACGCCGGTGAAGACCTTCTCCGGCGGCATGGCCCGCCGCCTGGACCTGGCCTCGGCGCTGGTGGCCACCCCCAAGGTGCTGTTCATGGACGAGCCGACCACCGGGCTGGACCCGGCGTCCCGGATCGATCTGTGGGACCTGCTCGCCGACCTGGTTCGCGGGGGCACCACGCTGCTGCTGACCACGCAGTACCTGGACGAGGCCGACCGCCTCGCCGACCGGATCGCCGTCGTCGACCGCGGTCGCGTGATCGCCTCCGGCACCCCGGACGAACTCAAGTGCCGGCTCGGTGGCGACCGGGTCGACATCCGGCTCACCGATGTCACCCAGATGGACGCAGCGGTGGCTGCGCTGCGTGAGATCGCCTCCGGCGAACCCATGGTGGACGTCGCGAACGCGACCGTGGGCGTGCCTGCGGCCGGGGATGCCTCGGCCGCGATCGCCGGCGTGGTGCGGGTGCTCGACCGGCACCACATCGCGATGCTGGACATCGCGGTGCACCGCCCGACCCTGGACGACGTGTTCCTGGCGGTGACCAAGCGGTGAGCGAGTCGCTGAGCGAGCCGCGGCCGGAGCCCCTCGGGCCCCGGGTCGGAGCCGCCCCGATGGCACAGGACACCGACGGTGGCAATCGCGGCCAACGAGTAGCGCCTACCCGCCACCGTGCGGGTGGGCACGAATCGGCCTGGTCGCTGGGGTCGGAGTTCGCCTGGGCGATCTCCGACGCGGGCGTGCTGACCCGTCGCAACCTGCGGCACATCGTGCGGCTGCGTGAGCTGTGGCCGTTCCTGTTCCTGCAGCCACTGGTCTTCGTGCTGCTGTTCTCCCTCGTGTTCGGCGGTGCGATCCAGTTGCCGGGCGGCGGCAGCTACCGCGAGTTCCTGCTGGCCGGCGTGTTCGCGCAGGCGGTCGCGTTCAGCACGTTTCCGACCACGGTCGCGATGGCCTATGACCTACACCTGGGGCTGATGGACCGGCTGCGCACGCTGCCCATCCACCCGGCGGCGATCTTCATCGGCCGCACCGTCGGCGACATCGTGCGGATGTCGATCTCGTTGGCCGTGATGGCGCTGTGCGGCCTCGCCGTCGGCTGGCGGATCGACGACGGACCGGTGCGCGCGGTCGGCGCCTTCGCCGTCCTGTTGCTGTTCGGGTTCGCGATGAGCTGGGTCGGCGCCTACATCGGGCTGATCGCCAAGAGCGTGCAGTCGGCACAGGGCATCCCGATGATCTGGCTGTTCCCCGTGGTGTTCGTGTCCAACGCTTTCGTGCCGACGCAGAGCATGCCCGAGCCGCTGGAGACGGTCGCGGAATGGAACCCGGTGACCGCGGTCGCCGCGGCCGCCCGCGAACTGTTCGGCAACCCGAATCCGTTCAAGGCCGAAGGCACGATCCCGGCCGAGCATCCGGTGCTGCTGACCGTGATCTATTCGTTCGTGATCATCATGGTCGCGGCGACGTTGTGCACGCGGCGCATGCGCGCGGTCGGGCGCTGAAGCGCCCGGCCGCCCAACAATCGGTCAGCCGGTGAACGGCTCCACCTCGACGATGGTCACCTTGACCTGGCGGCCGTTGGGGAGCTCGTAGGCGCAGTCCTCGCCGGGCTTCTTGTCCAGGATCGCCGCGCCCAGCGGGGATTTCTCGGAGTAGACCTCGAGGTCGCCCACCGACACCTCGCGAGAGCCCAGCAGGAAGCGCTCGGTGTCGCCGTCGGCGAAGCGGATCGTGACGATCGAGCCGAGGTGCACGATGCCGTCGTCGGCCGGCGTCTCGCCGACCTTCGCGTAGCGCAGCAGCTCGTCGAGCTGACGGATGCGGGCCTCCTGCTTGCCCTGCTCGTCCTTGGCCGCGTGGTACCCGCCGTTCTCCTTGAGGTCGCCCTCTTCGCGAGCGGCCTCGATCTTGCGCGCGAGCTCCAACCGACCCGGACCAGAAAGCTGGTCCAGCTCCGCCTTGAGGCGGTCGTACGCGTCCTGGGTGAGCCAGGTGACGGTCTCGGTGGTCATGGGTCGCTCCTTGCGGGTGTGGTGCGGCTCGCCGTCTCGTCGATACGGCTGACGGACGGTCAGGTGGGTACGCGGTGGACCGCGTCTGAAGGCAGTGTCACTAAAAGGAACAGACCGACGCTCCGTAGGCGGGGCGACGGTCGTACGTAGGCCGCTCAGTGTACTGAGCTGCCTTCCCTCGAGACATCAGTTTCATACCTGGGAATTCTTGAGCGTCTGCGGGGTTTAGTCCGAAAGAGTGGTGGGAGCCGGAACCGATACGCAGTGTGATCGGAGCGCCCGGCCCCCGTCTATCCTCGGTACTGGGGATTTGCCGGGGATCGGACTTTTCGACTGAGAGGGCGGTAGACACGCGTGTCGAGCGCTGAGCCGTTGCGCCTGATGGCGGTGCACGCCCACCCCGATGACGAGTCCAGCAAGGGTGCGGCGACGATGGCGATGTACGTCACGGCCGGCGTCGAGGTCATGGTCGTCACGTGCACCGGTGGTGAGCGCGGGGACGTGCTCAATCCCGGGCTGAGGGACGACCCCGAGATCGCCGCGAACATCCACGCGATCCGCGCCGCCGAGATGGAGGCCGCGCGCGAGATTTTGGGCGTGCAGCAGGCCTGGCTGGGTTTCGTCGACTCGGGCCTGCCCTCCGGCGATCCGCTCCCGCCGCTGCCCGACGGCTGCTTCGCGCTGGCGCCCATCGAGGAGGCGGCCGCGCCGCTGGTCCGGCTGATGCGCGAGTTCCGCCCGCACGTGGTGACCACGTACAACGAGGAGGGTGGCTACCCGCACCCGGACCACATCGCGACCCACAAGGTGTCGGTGGCGGCATTCGAGGCCGCGGGCGACCCGGAGCTGTACCCGGACCTCGGTGAACCGTGGCAGCCGCTCAAGCTCTACTACGACGTGACCTTCACCAAGGAGAAGACCGTCGCCCTGCACGAGGCCTGTCTCGCGAACGGACTGGAGTCGCCCTACGCGGAGTGGCTGGACCGCTGGCAGGACCGCGCCTCGCGCGTCGTCACCACCCGCGTCCCGTGCTCGCAGTACTTCCCGGTGCGCGACGCGGCGCTGCGCGCCCACGCCACCCAGATCGACCCCGACGGCTTCTTCTTCAAGATGCCGATGGACCTGCAGCAGGCCACCTGGCCGACCGAGGACTTCGAACTCGCGCGCTCACTGGTCGACACCGAACTGCCCGAGGACGACCTGTTCGCCGGCGTCCGTGATCGCGTGTGCCCATGATGCTTCTCGACCTTGCCCACGAGCTTGTCGACGTGCTGGCCGCGGCCACGCCGTCGCCGGCCCCGGCGCCGGTCGACGAGGACAAGGTGAGCCCGGGCGTCATCGGCCTCATCTTCCTGGTGGTGATGGGCGGCGCCGTCGCGTTTCTGATCCGCAACATGAACTCCCGGCTGCGGAACATCGACGTGGACCGGCACCAGCGCGAGAAGGCCGCGAAGCGCAACGTGCCGCCCCGCGAGGACGACGCGGGCGAATCGGTCAATACCTGATCCAAAACTGACGCATCGTCGGATTTGATGATCCGGCGGTATCGGCCCCCCTGTGGCAAACGTCCGAAACGTCGTCGGTCGAACCACCCACACGGCGCATTCGCGCCCGGGTCCTCCCGTGATCGGCTGGGCCCAGCAAGACATCAAGCTTCGGGGGGAGTTTCGCAGATGTCCGACATCATCGTTGTGGACAAGGCCGATGAGGCCATCTTTTTCGCAGGTTCTGCCGTCACGGATCTGGACGGTCTGCTGGGCGGTGTGCCCGACCTGATCGAGTCGGTGCCTGACCTGGTCGGCGACCTGCTCGATCACCTGACCGTCAGCGTCCTGCCCGACTCGCTGGACCTGGATGAGCTGCTCGATCTCGATGACCTGGACGGCACCGTCGGGCACGTGCTCGGCATCGTCCCTGGCACCGCGGGCGGCGTGCTGTCCGGTCTGTCGCTGCACCTCGACGGCACCGTCGACGTGCTGCTCGACCAGACCCTCGGGGTCACAGCGGTGCTGAACCCGATCCTCGAGCCGGTGGCCGAGATCGTCAACCAGATCACCATGACCCTCGGGGTCACCGACGAGCTGCCGGCTCGCCTGTCGGCCCTGGCCGGCATCGCCATCGTGGGCAGTGACTCGGTGCTGTCCAACCTCACCGAGATCCTCGACGCGACGCTGGGCCTGAACCTCGGTCCCGTCCTCGACCACACGCTGGGCACCGTCGTCGGGGTGGTCGACGACCTGACCGTCTCGCTCGGACTCGGCAGCCTGCTCGACGTCGTCGATGTCGGTCTGACGCAGGGCCCGATGACCGTCGAGGGCACCACCGACGAGAGTTTCGGCGCCGGGCACGGGCTGCTCGACTCGCTGTTCACCGACGCGGACGGCCTGGGCGACAACGCCTCGGGCGGCACCGTCGTGATCGGCGTGCAGGGACTGGCGCAGGCCGTCCCGCAGACGATCGACTCGACCGTCGACCTCGTGCTCACCGACACCTTGCACGTGGAGGTGCCGGAGCTCGTCGACCACACCACGGTCGGCGTGGGGAGCTTGCTCGAGGACCCGACCTCGGTCGGCGCGATCCCTGGTACGGACCTCGTCGACGAGACGGTCACCAGCGTGACCACGATCGCGGACGACACTGTGACGGGCCTGGGACTGGGTCTGGACCTGGGCGGACTCGGCTGACCCCACGCACCACGAGCGCCGGTCCGGAAACGGGGCCGGCGCTCACGCGCGAGCACTGGGCAGTACGGGTGGAACTGCAGCGTCTGCGCGGGTCCGGGTGGGTGAACGCAGTTTGATTGCCCATGGGGCCGGTTTGACCATGAGCTGCCCGCTGATGCTGGGTGAGGGCCCGCTCGGCGGACCGGCCCCGCTGGAGCTCGGCGAGCTGCTGAGCGGGTTGTTGGGCGGTCTGCTCGGAGGCCAGCCGGCTCAGCCGTAGGTGTAGGCGACGATCGAGACCGCGACGTAGTGGACGATCCAGCCGACGACGGTGAACGAGTGGAACACCTCGTGGAAGCCGAACCAGCGCGGTGAGGGATTCGGGCGCTTGAGCCCGTAGACGATCCCGCCGGCGGTGTAGAGGCCGCCGCCGACGCAGATCAGCACGAAGGTGGCGACGCCGCCGTCCAACAGGTCCGGAACGAAGAAGACCGCAGTCCAGCCCAGGGCGATGTAGACCGGGGCCGAGAGCCAGCGCGCGGAGTTGATCCACACCGAGCGCAGCAGCACGCCGAGGATGGCGCCGGTCCAGACGATCGCGAGCATCAGCGTCGCCCGCGAGTCCGAGAGGAGCAGCAGCGCGAACGGGGTGTAGGACCCGGCGATGATCAGGAAGATGTTCGCGTGGTCCAGGCGCTTGAGGACCTCGGTCGTGCGCGGTCCCCAGTTGCCCCGGTGGTACAGCGCGCTGACGCCGAACAGCAGCGAGGCGGTGACGGCGAAGATCGCCGAGGCCAGGCGGGCGCGCGGTTCCTGCGGGATCGCCACGAGCACGAAGCCCGCGATCAGCGACACCGGGAACGTTCCCAGGTGCAGCCAGCCGCGCAGATGGGGCTTGACCGCCGCCTCCACCCGTTCCAGCACCTGGTTCATGCCTCCGAGGTTACGGCGCCGTAGGTTGCTCGCCACCCGCCGAACGGCCGTGATGTGCGCGACGCGTCGGTAGGGTTGCCGCCGTGGCCATCCGGACCCGCGCCCGCGTGAAGGGGATCGCCTACCGGGCCTATGAGCGTCGCCTCGTCGGGCGCCTCGACCTGACCCGCGTCCCGCGTCACGTCGGCGTCATCCTCGACGGCAACCGGCGGTGGGCGAAGGCGGCGGGCAGCCGTCCGGAGGCGGGCCACCAGGCGGGCGCGGACAAGATCCACGAGCTGCTGAGCTGGTGCTCCGACGCCGGCGTCGAACTGGTCACGCTGTGGCTGCTCTCCACGGACAACCTGACCCGGCCCGACTCCGAGCTGCAGCCGTTGCTGCGGATCATCGAGACCACCGTCACCGAGATCGCCGAGGGTGGCTGGCGGGTGAACCCGGTGGGGGCGATCGACCTGCTGCCCCCGGAGACCGCCCGCGTCCTCAAGGCGGCGGCCGATGCAACGGCGGAGCGCAGCGGCCTGCTGGTCAACGTCGCGATCGGCTACGGCGGCCGCCGCGAGATCGCCGACGCGGTGCGCTCGCTGCTCCAGTCGCATGCGGCGCGGGGCACGTCGATCGAGGAGCTCGCCGAGGTCATCGACGTCGAGCACATCTCCGAGCACCTCTACACCCGCGGGCAGCCGGACCCCGACCTGGTGATCCGCACGTCAGGGGAGCAGCGGCTCTCCGGCTTCCTGCTCTGGCAGAGCGCGCACTCGGAGTTCCACTTCTGCGAGGCGCACTGGCCGGACTTCCGCCGCATCGATTTCCTGCGTGCCCTGCGCGAGTACGCGAGGCGGGACCGCCGCTTCGGTGGGTGAGGGATCCGCTACCGAAACGGACATCACTAGTCCATTCGGGTCATACCTTCATGGCCCGTTCATCTTGTCCTTCGAGTAATCGCGTGTTCCTGCGCCGAACGCCAATTTTCCGGTTCTACTCTCGAAGCATCGGACGGCACCCTGCCGCCCGGCCGGAAGGGCCCTCGTTGCCAGTAGGTAGCGGAAGTCTCGGAGTGCCGGTACTACCGGCCCCGGTTATCGCCGCTGACCGTGCTGCCTTCGAGAACGATGGGGCGCCGGTCATAGCGGCCCTCGACGTTCCCGGAGACCTTGGCTTCGAAAGAGGGGGCCGGTACCGGGCCCTCGGGTCCGCTGTACCGGATCGATGCCAGTCCCCACGCGACGGCGGTATCCCGCTCGCGTACGGAGCGAACCGTGGCCAACGCCTCTCGTCGCCGCCCGCCCAGGACAACCCGTCGCACCTACGTCCTGGACACCAGCGTCCTGCTCTCCGACCCCCGGGCGATGACCCGGTTCGCTGAGCACGAGGTCGTCATCCCCATCGTGGTGATCACCGAACTGGAAGGGAAGCGGAACCACCCCGAGCTCGGTTACTTCGCTCGCTCCGCACTGCGCATGCTCGACGAGCTCCGCGTGGAGCACGGTCGCCTCGACGCACCGCTTCCGGTGAACGACGAGGGCGGGACCCTGATCGTCGAGCTCAACCACAGCGACGTCTCGGTCCTGCCGGCCGGCTTCCAGCTCGGCGACAACGACTCGCGAATCCTCGCGGTGGCGCGCAACCTCGCCGCCGAGAGCCGCGAGGTCACGCTGGTCTCCAAGGACTTGCCGATGCGGGTGAAGGCCTCGGCCGTCGGGCTGATGGCCGAGGAGTACCACGCGGACCTGCCGGTCGAGGCGGGGTGGACCGGGCTCGCCGAGATCGAGGTGCCCGCGGGGACGCTGGACGAGCTTTACGCGAACACGCCGATGGAGATCGCGGAGGCCGCGGCCCTGCCGTGCCACACCGGCCTCGTGCTGCTGTCGGACCGGGGGAGCGCGCTGGGGCGGGTGCTGCCCGACAAGAGCGTCAAGCTGATCAAGGGAGACCGCGACGCGTTCGGCCTGCGTGGGCGCAGCGCCGAGCAGCGAATCGCGCTGGATTTGTTGCTGGACAACGAGATCGGCATCGTTTCCGTCGGTGGCCGCGCCGGTACCGGCAAGTCCGCCCTCGCTCTGTGCGCCGGGCTGGAGGCCGTGATGGAGCGGCGCCTGCACAAGAAGGTCGTCATCTTCCGCCCGCTCTACGCGGTCGGCGGCCAGGAGCTCGGCTACCTGCCGGGCTCCGAGGCCGAGAAGATGGGGCCCTGGGCGCAGGCAGTGTTCGACACTCTGGGTGCGCTGGTCGCGCCCGAGGTGGTCGAGGAGATCATGGCCCGCGGCATGCTCGAGGTCCTGCCGCTCACCCACATCCGCGGCCGTTCGCTGCACGACTCCTTCGTCATCGTCGACGAGGCGCAGTCCCTGGAGCGCAACGTGCTGCTGACCGTGCTCTCCCGCATCGGTGCCGGCTCGCGCGTCGTGCTCACCCACGACGTCGCGCAGCGCGACAACCTGCGCGTGGGCCGGCACGACGGCGTCGTCGCGGTGGTCGAGACGCTCAAGGGCCACCCGCTGTTCGCCCACGTCACCCTGACCCGCTCCGAGCGCTCCCCGATCGCCGCCCTGGTGACCGAGATGCTGGAAACGCCCCTCGAAACCTGACGCTCCATCATTTCCACGGACGTCCGAAGAGGAGTGAGCTATAACGCTCGCCTCTTCGGACGTCCTGCGTTGAGCGAGGGCGCTGTGGTCCCGACTACGGGTGGGTCATGCGCATGACGTCGAGGGCGGTGTCGAGGTCGGCGGCGCTGATCCGCCCGGCCTCGATGTGGCCGCGGGTCTCGACGACGTCGCGGATGGTACGGCGCTCCTTCACCGACTCCTTCACGATCGAGGCGACCTCCTCGTAGCCGAGGTACTTGTTCAGCGGCGTCGCGACCGACGGGGAGGACTCGGCGAACTCGCGGCAGCGCTCGGCGTCGGCGACGAGGCCGTCGATGCAGCGGTCGGCGAACAGCCTGCTGACGTTGGCCAGCAGGCGGATAGAGGCGAGGGTGTTGCGGGCCAGCATCGGCAGCATCACGTTGAGTTCGAAGTTGCCGGCCGCGCCACCGAAGGCGACCGCGGCGTCGTTGCCGATCACCTGGGCGCAGACCATCGCGAGGGCCTCAGGGACAACCGGATTCACCTTGCCCGGCATGATCGAGCTGCCGGGTTGCAGGTCGGGCAGGTGGATCTCGGCCAGGCCGGTGCGCGGGCCGGAACCCATCCAGCGGATGTCGGTGGAGACCTTGTAGAGCCCGACCGCGATCGTGCGCAGTTGCCCGCTGAGCTCGACCAGCCCGTCGCGCGCGCCCTGGGCCTCGAAGTGGTCGCGGGCCTCGGTGAGCGGCAGCCCGGTGCTGCGTGCGAGCTCGGCGATCACGGCGGCCGAGAACCCCGGCGGGGTGTTGATGCCCGTGCCGACGGCGGTCCCGCCCAGCGGCAGTTCGGCGACCCGGGGGAGCGTGGCCTGGAGGCGCTCGATGCCGTACCGCGTCTGCGCGGCGTATCCGCCGAACTCTTGACCCAGCGTCACGGGCGTGGCGTCCATCAGGTGCGTGCGGCCGGACTTCACCACGCCGGCCCACTCGTCGCGCTTTCGCTCCAGGGCCGCGGTGAGGTGCTCCAGCGCCGGGATCAGGTCGTGGGTGACGGCGTCGGTGGCCGCGACGTGGATCGAGGACGGGAACACGTCGTTGCTCGACTGGCTGGCGTTGACGTGGTCGTTCGGGTGCACCGGCGCGCCCAGGTGCTCCGTCGCCAGCGTCGCGACGACCTCGTTGGTGTTCATGTTCGACGAGGTGCCGGAGCCGGTCTGGAAGACGTCGACCGGGAACTCGCCGTCCCAGCGCCCCTCCGCGACCTCCGCAGCCGCGGCCTGGATCGCCGCCGCCATCGGCGCCTCCAGCACCCCGAGCTCGGCGTTCACCTTGGCCGCCGCCGCCTTGATCAGGCCCAGCGCCCGGATGTGGCGCCGCTCCAGGCGCTCGCCGGAGATCGGGAAGTTCTCCACCGCCCGCTGCGTCTGCGCCGCGTACTTCGCGGCCGCCGGCACCCGCACGTCCCCCATCGAGTCGTGCTCGACCCTGAACTCGCTCCCGCTGTCTCCCATCCCCCCATCCTTCCCCGCAAAGTTCCGCGGATGAAACCGGCTGCAGCCGCGGTGCATGCCGTGATCTGGGCAAGGTCGGACAGGCAGGCGGCCCTCTACGTGCTCGCCGCCGCACAACAGCGGCTTTTCACCGCGCAGGAGTTCGCCGACGAGGTGGCGAAGATCCGTCGGGACAAGCGACGCCTAATGCTGCGCGGGCTGCTTGCCGATATCGCTTCGGGGATCGAATCGATCGGGGAGCGCGACTTCGCCCGGATGTGCCGGGAGCGCGGATTCCCTGAGCCGGCGCGGCAGACCGTCCGGTACACGGAGACCGGCCGGCTGCTGCTCGACAATGACTTCGACCCGTATCTGGTCACCGCCGAGATCGACGGGTCGCAGCACCTCGACCCGTCCTCATGGATCAGCGACGCGTTCAAGCAGAACGTCGTCAGCCTCGAAGGTCGAGTGGTGATCCGCATCCCGAACCTGGCCCTTCGGCTGGACCCAGATCCCTTCTTCGACCAACTGGAGCAGGCCCTCCATCAGGCTGGATGGGCGGGCCCACGAGCCGACACCGGAGCTCGCGACGCTGATCGAAGCAGCAGACGTCCGAAGAAGCGAGCGTCATGGCGCACCCTTCGTCGGACGCCCGCGTACTGCGGGCGGCCTGCGACGCCTTCAGAGGCCGATGTTGCGCATGAAGAACTCATGCTCGGGGTCGCGGCCCCCGTCGGGGTCCGGCGGGGTGTTGACGGGCTGCCCCTCGACGGTGTCTTCGAGCGCGACGTGCTCCGGCAGCTTGTTGAAGCGCTCACGTCCGGACTCGGGGTCGGTCGTCATGCCCACGAGGCTACGCCGCGGCCATGGTGACCGCAGCGAGCAACGGACGTCCGAGAAAGCGAGCGTGATAGCGCAACCTTCGTCGGACGTCCGGCGACTGCGGGAGCGCAGGCCGACAGCCCGGACGCGGCGACGCGCAGCGCCGCAACGTGAGCGGCACCGGGCGTCGGTGGTCCAGCAGTTACTTGCCGGCCTCGGCGTCCAGGGCGGCGGCGACGCGGCGGTGGGCTTCCCAGATCTCTTCGGGAAGGCCGTCGAACTGGGTCAGGTGGGTCTCGCGGAAACCCATCTCCTGGCGCCAGCGGGCGTTGTCGATCGTGAGGAGGGTGTTGAGATCCTCGTCGGAGATGTCGACGCCGGTGAGGTCGAGCTCCTCGCGCGTCGGGATGATCCCGACGGGAGTCTGCCGACCGGTGACCTCGCCGTTCTTGAGCTGCATGAGCCAGAGCAGCGGACGCAGGTTGTCCCGGTAGCCGGGCCACAGGAAGCGGCCACCCTCGCCACGCTGGAACCAGTTCACGTGGGCGAACAGCGGCTTCTCCGACGCGGCGCCGACGATCTTCAGCCAGTGCGCGGCGTAGTCGGCCTCGGGGTAGGACATGAACGGGCGCATCGACATCGGGTCGTAGCGGAGCTGACCCTCGACGCCTTCGGCGGCGAAGGTGGCCTCCGCCCCCAGGGTGAGGCCGTCGTAGACGCCCTCGGCGATGTCGGTGATGGCGCGGATCAGCGGCTCGCGGTCTCGGGTGCGGCCACCGAAGATGATCGCGTCGATCGGGACGCCCTTGGGGTCCTCGAAGTCCGAGGCGATGTTCGGCACCTTGGACAGCGTGGTGGTGAAACGGCTGTTCGGGTGCGCCCAGGGGGAGGTGTCACCCTCCTTGCGGTCGGCAATCGGCGCGCCCATCCAGTCCAGCCACCCGGTGACGTCGGCCGGGGGCTGCGGGGTGCGGCCCTCCCACCAGACCTCCTGGGTGGTCGGGTTGTAGGCGATGTTGGTGAAGATCGCGCCGGTGCCGGGCTCGATGGAGCCGAGCGCGGTCGGGTTGGTCGTCTCGTTGGTGTCCTTGGCGACACCGAAGACGCCGAACTCGGGGTTGATCGCGTAGAGCTTGCCGTCGCTCTCGTTGACCCAGAGCCACGCGATGTCGTCGCCGTAGAACTCGACGTGGTACCGGTCGCCCAGGTCGTCCGGGGCCAGCATCATCGCGAGGTTGGTCTTGCCCGACGCCGACGGGAAGCCACCACAGATGTGGTACTTGCGGCCGGTCGCCTTGTCGGTGATGCCGATCAGCATGAACTGCTCGGAGAGGAACTCACCCGAGGCCCAGCCGTCGTAGGCCGCCTGGCGCAGGCCGTGCGCGATCTTGCCGAGCAGCGCGTTGCCGCCGTAGGACGAGCCGTAGTGCAGGATCGTCCGCTCGTCGGCGACGGTGACGAAGTAGCGCTTGTCGTCCGGGGTGCCCTGGCCCAGGTTGGGCAGGTCGCCGGTGACGTGGACGGCGCGCACGAAGCTGTTCTGGTCTGTCAGGCTGTTGATGTACTCGACGCCGACGCGGGCCATCCGGATCATGTGCAGCACGACCGGGCGGCAGTCGGTCAGCTCGACGCCGGCCGCGAAGCGCTCCAGCGGAGAGCCCGGCTGCGCCATCAGGTACGGGATCACGTACATCGTCTTACCGGCCGAGGCCCCGCGCATGTTGTTCTTCTGGAGCTCGGTCATCTCGTTGGCGTCGCGCCAGTTGTTGTACGTGCCCGCGTCGCTCGCCTTGGTCGTGGCGACGATCGTGCGCTCCTCGGAGCGCGCGGTGTCCTTGTGGTAGCTGCGGGAGTAGTAGAGACCCTCGCCCGCCGGCTCGATCTCGCCGGCCGCCAGGGCCTCGGCGATCAAGCGCGCGTCGTCGGCGGCGGAGACCACCTCGACGTTCGCCGCGCCGGTCAGCTCCGCCCAGTACCTGACGTACTCGCGGACATGCTGGTTCTTCAGGCCCGCCGCGTCCAGCGCCGCCTCGACATCTGCCACCGTGTTCAACCCTCTCGCGCATTGCGTCGCACCAGCCGTGCCCTGCGTCCTCACAGGCGGCGGTGGGTGTTGCGGGGTGCCGGCGACCGCGCGGGAGTGCGCGTGATCGGCGTCGGCGTGCGCCGGCGACAGGGGGGTGGCGCGCCGGTTCAGCGGCCACGATACCGCGCTCTGCTGCGTGCTCAGCCCCGCGTCCCGAGCGTGATCGGAACCGAGGTGTCCGCGGGCGCGAAGAAGTCGTTCCCCTTGTCGTCCACGACGATGAAGGCCGGGAAATTCTCGATCTCGATCCGCCAGACCGCCTCCATCCCGAGTTCGGCGTACTCGACGACCTCGACCTTGCGGATGCAGTCCTGGGCCAGGCGGGCCGCCGGGCCCCCGATCGAGCCCAGGTAGAAGCCCCCGTGCTTGGCGCAGGCGTCGGTGACCTGCTTCGACCGGTTGCCCTTGGCGAGCATGATCATCGAGCCGCCGGCGGCCTGGAACTGGTCGACGTAGGAGTCCATCCGGCCCGCGGTGGTCGGCCCGAACGAGCCGGTGGCCATCCCCTCAGGCGTTTTGGCGGGCCCGGCGTAGTACACCGCGCTGTCGCGTAGATAAGCAGGCATCGGCTCCCCGGCGTCCAGGCGCTCCTTGATCTTGGCGTGCGCGATGTCGCGCGCGACCACGAGCGATCCGAACAGCGAGAGACGGGTCTTCACCGGGTACTTGGTGAGCTCAGCCAGGATCTCCGGCATCGGGCGGCTGAGGTCGACGCGCACCACGGTGTCGTCGAGGTGCTCGTCGGTGACGTCGGGCAGGAACCGGGCCGGGTCGCGTTCGAGTTGCTCCAGGTAGATCCCGGAGGGGGTGATCTTGCCGAGGGCCTGCCGGTCGGCCGAGCAGGACACCGCGAGGGCCACCGGGCAGGACGCACCATGGCGCGGCAGCCGGATCACCCGGACGTCGTGGCAGAAGTACTTGCCGCCGAACTGGGCGCCGATCCCGGTCGCCCGGGTGAGTTCGAGGACCTTCTCCTCGAACTCGACGTCGCGGAAGCCGTGCGCGGTCATCGACCCCGAGGTCGGCAACGCGTCCAGGTACTTGGCCGAGGCGTACTTCGCGGTCTTGAGCGCGAACTCCCCGCTGGTGCCGCCGATGACGATCGCCAGGTGGTAGGGCGGGCAGGCCGCGGTGCCGAGCGAGCGGATCTTCTCGTCCAGGAACGTCAGCATCGACACTTCGTTCAGAACGGCCTTGGTCTCCTGGTACAGGTAGCTCTTGTTGGCCGAGCCGCCGCCCTTGGCCATGAACAGCAGCTTGTACTGCTGGGAGTGCGCAGGGTCGTCGTCGGCGTAGAGCTCGATCTGGGCCGGCAGGTTGGACCCGGTGTTCTGCTCATCCCAGAGCGTCAACGGAGCGAGCTGGGAGTAGCGCAGGTTCAGCTTCGTGTACGCGTCGTACACCCCGCGCGAGATCGCCGACCCGTCGCCGCCGCCGGTCAGCACCCGCTCGCCGCGCTTGCCCATGACGATCGCGGTCCCGGTGTCCTGACACATCGGCAGCACCCCGGCCGCGGCGATGTTGGCGTTCTTGAGCAGGTCGCGCGCGACGAACTTGTCGTTCCCGGATGCCTCGGGGTCGTCGATGATCTTGCGCAGCTGGGCCAGGTGGGCCGGGCGCAGGAAGTGCGCGATGTCGTGCATCGCCTCCGCGGTCAGCAGCTGCAGCGCGGACGGCGCCACCCGCAGGAACTCCTGCCCGCCCAGGTCCGTGACCTCGACGCCCTCGGTGGAGAGCAGGCGGTACTCGGTCGGGTCGGCCCCGATCGGCAGCAGGTCGGAGTAGGCGAACTCGGGCATCAGGACTCCAGGGGAGTGGGCAGCCCCGCCAGAATATGGAGGGCCCCAGGGCGCGCGCCTAGTGGTCCGTCTGCGAATTGATCTGGTTGAGGACCTCACGCCCGCGACGGACCTTGGCGATGATCTCCTCCGCGGTCGCCTTCCAGATGAAGGGCTTCGGGTCGGTGTTCCAGTGCTCGGCCC
>NZ_JACDFE010000064.1 GCF_013815995.1 Sporichthya sp. | reverse complement strand
ACCCCAGCCCGGACGCCCTCGCGGCGCTGGGCCGCCGGGTCGCCGAGGCCGGGGTCGCCGCCCAGGTGCGCGCGGTGCAGGGCGACGCGGACAACCTCGCAGCCGTGGCCGGCACCGACCAGTTCGACCTGGTGCTCTGCCACGGCGTGCTGGAGTACACCGACGACCCGGCCGGCGCCCTGCTCGCCGCCGTCAGCGCGCTCCGGCCGGGTGGGGTGGCGAGCCTGCTGGTCGCCAACCGCAACGCGGCCGTCTTCGCCCGGGCCGTCAGCGGCAACATCGCCGCCGCCCGGCACGCCCTGGAGGATCCCGCCGGCCGCTGGGGCGCCTCCGACCCGCTGCCGCGCCGGTTCGACCCGGACGAGATCCACGCGCTGGTGCAGGCCGCCGGGGCCCGGGTGCTGGCCACCCACGGGGTCCGGGTGTTCTCCGACCTGGTGCCGAGCACCGTGATCGAGGGCGAGGCGCTGTCCCGGGAGGATCTGGTGGCGCTGGAGTCCGCGGTGGCCGAGGTGCCGGCGTTCCGGGCCATCGCGACCCAGCTCCACGTGCTCGCCTCGCGCCCCTGACCGAGGACCTGACTCACTGAAGCCGCATCAGGACGTGAGCGACGGTCGGATCGCGGCCCCGACCAGTCCGGTCGGCGGGGCGCACCGAAGGACCTTTAAGCCCAAGATTCAGGCTGAGCCGAGGTTTGGCCGCGGTTTCGGCGCGTTTTCGGTGTCCTCGGCAAAGATCTCTGCGCCATCCGAGGGTCTGATCTTCTGGGTCGGGTTACAACGACGGGGTTCGCTGCTTATCCTGGCGGGTACGCGGCAGCCGTGGGGTGGCTGCCCTTGAGGAGGAATCCGTGCCGCTCTCCGAGCACGAGCAGCGTTTGCTCGAGCAGATGGAGCGGGCCCTCTATGCCGAGGACCCGAAGTTCGTCTCCTCGTTGCGCGGCACCGATCTGCGCTCGCACTACCGCCGCCGGGCCCTGGCCTCCGCGGTCGGCTTCATCCTGGGCGTCGTCCTGCTGATGACCGGCGTGGTCTCCACGGTGTGGATCGTGGGGGTCTTCGGCTTCGTGCTCATGTTGGCTTCCGCGCTCTTCGCGGTGACCAGCTGGCGCAAGGTCTCCGGCACCGGCGAGGCGGTCCGCTCGAACGTCACCCCGATCAAGGGTGGCCGTCCGAAGGGCCGCACCAAGGGCCCCAAGCGGGGGATGACGGAGCGCTTCGAGGATCGGTGGCGCCGTCGCCGCGACGAGGGTCGCTAACCATCTGCTGATCAGCTGAACCACACGGAGAGCCCCGGCCACCGGCCGGGGCTCTCGTATGTTCGGGGGAATAACCCGGTGCCGGTCAGGCGCGGCGCAGGCGCAGGGTCCGCAGCACCGACTGGCGGGCGGCGACGGACTTGGTCCGGGTCTGCATCGCGACCCGCCCGAGCAGGGTGCCGAGCGAGCGTGGCCACAGCAGGGCCTGGATCCGCCGCTTGCGCCCGGCGGTGTTGCCGAGGTCGCGGCGGACCTCGTCGACGGCGCCGCGCAACTGGTCCCGGCCCGGGCTCACCGCGTCGCCGGGGGCGTAGCGCACCCGCTCCACGAACTGGGTGATCATCGCCAGCGCGTCCGAGGAGTTCGGCCCGAGCTTGCCGTCGCCGGCCAGTTCGGCCGAGGTCTGGCGCGGGGTCCGCGCCTCCGGCCAGATGTAGCCGAGGTCGATCGCGCTGTCCCGCAGCTCCACCCACGTCCATTCGGCGGCCGGGCCGGTCGCCCCGGCAGCACCAGGAGTGCCCACCAGCGCCCAGCGCCGCCGTCGCACGGCGACGCGGGCCAGCGGCGGAACGAGCAGCAACAGAAGGAGCAGCCCACCCGTCGCCCCTGCCTTCCACCAGCGCTGGTACCAGGGGTCCAGCGGGTCGCGGCACTCGTCGGTCTTGGCATCGACGTACTTGGGCGGCAGGCAGGTGTCCTCGGCCGGCAGCGGCAGGACGCCTTCGAGGCCGGGGTTGACGGTGGCCGGGTCCGGCGGAGCCGTCGCGCCGGTAGGCGGCTCGGGGCTCGGGGTGGCCTCCGTCTCGTTCTCGCCCTCGTTGCCACCGGTCTGGCCGTCCGGGGGCTTCGGGGACAGCCAGTTCGGCACGTCGGGGTTGGACGCGGCACTGCCGGGGGTCGGCTCGAAACGAGTCCAGCCCACGCCGGGCATCCACAGCTCCGGCCAGGCGTGCGCGTCGTGGGCGCTGACCGTGCGGGTGCCGTCGGGGTTGGGGGAGCCAGGGGTGAAACCGACGTTCACCCGGGCCGGGATCTTCAGGTGCCGGGCCATCACGGCCATCGTCGAGGCGAACTGCTCGCAGTACCCGCGGCGGTCCTCCAGGAAGGCGAGGATCGCGTCCTTGCCGGTGCCCGGACGCTGGCGCAGGTCGTAGGCGAACTCGTCCGGGTCGCGGAACCACTGCTGCAGCGCGATGGCCCGGGCCAGAATCGTGTCGGTGCCCTTGGTGACCCGCTCGGCCAGGTCCTTGACCCGCTGCGGCAGGTCCTCGGGCAGCTCGAGGTACGGCGCCAGGTAGGGATCGATGCTCAGCGCCGCCGTCACATCGGTGGGCCTGGGGTCCAGGTCGACACTGTCGACCGAGTAGGTCATGCCGGTGATCTGCTCAGGCCCGTTGTGGCTGACCACGTTGTTGGTCAGCGGGTCGACCCGCCAGCCGCCCTCGATCTCCAGCCGGGTCGCCGGGAACGGCATCGGGACATAGTCGGACTGCAGGTTCCCCAGGACCTGGACGGAGGTCTCCACCGGCACGTTGGGCACCGTGTCCGAGAGTCCGGCCTTCGGGTCGGGCAGGTTGGCGTCGAAGCGGCGTACCTCACGCCGGCCGGCCCGCCACTCCTCGCCGTCGAAGGTGTCCAGGGTGACCGCGCGCAGGTAGAGCTCGCCGGCGTCCAGGGAGTTGGTGCGCACCGTCATCAGGTCGAGGTCCTGCGGGCGGACCAGGTCCCGGCGCATGCTCACCAGCGGGTTGAGCGTGGAGATCGTGCCGCCGCCGTCGGGGTCGTTGCCGATGCCGCCGGCCCCGAAGGCGCCGTCGGACAGCCGCGGCGCCAGCGCCGGGATGACGATCGACATCGAGAGCACGGTGACACCGATCCGCCGGGTCATCTGGCCGAGCTCGCCGGCGGAGCGGGTGGTCCGGGCCTCGCCGCCGCGGCCGGAGACCGCGACCCCCCAGCGCAGCAACCGCTCCCGGCTGTCGGTGATGAGCAGCAGCAGGTAGCCGCCGGCGGGCAGCAGGAACAGCGCGCCGTCCATCCCGTTCGGCAGCACCGCGGCCGGAACCACGTACAGGACCAGGAGCGGCAGCCCGGCCAGCGCGGTCTGCCGGAGCCCGGCCGCGAGCAGGTCGACCAGGATCGCCATCAGGGCGACGCCGACCACCACGACCAGGGTGACCTGCTCCGACGGGGTGAGCGGCGGGGTGACGGTGTCGATCTCGGTGAAGCCGGCGTCGAGGCGATCGCGCAGAGTGTCCAGCGCCGCCCTGCCCGGCAGCCAACCGGAGTTCGCGTCGTCCGAGGCATAGGTGGGGCTCACGTACACCAGCACCGCGGCCGCCTGGATCAGCGGGACCAGGAGAGCCGGGATCAGCAGGGTCGCCCGGCAGAGCGCGCCTATCCCCGCGACCAGGACGACCGCCCCGGCGCTGCGCGCGAACCACTCGTTGCCGTCGAAGACCGAGTAGAGCAGCCCGGTCGTCAGCAGGCAGGCCACCAGGGCGGCGAAGGTCAGCTTGAGCGAGGTGCGCAGATCCTTCACAGGGCCGCGCCCATCGGGCGCACGCCGGAGATCGGGCCGCCGCTGCGGGCCACGCCCAGCCATACGTCGGGCAGCCGGTCCCCGGCCGAGACCGGAACGGCGCGCCAGCCGCCGTTGCGCAGCAGGGCGAGGTTGTGGTCGAACCGGGTCGCCTCCTCGGACCGGGGCTCGGTGCCCAGGCCCCAGGTCGAGGGGCGCAGCATCAGCGCGATGGCGGTCGTGGTGCCCTGCCGGCGCCGGGCGAGGGCGGCCGCGTCGGCGGCGCTGAGGTCGCCGAGCAACGCGACCACCAGGCTGTCGGCACCGGCCCGGTGCAGGGCACGGGTGGCCTCGGCCAGCGTCGGCGTCTTGGTCGCGGTCAGCATGGCCAGCGCGTCGAGCAGCAGGCCCTCGAGGTCCGGGGAGGGGGAGAGCACGTCGCCGGGCATGCCGGCCATGCCGGTGCCGGTCTCGGTGAGAACCCGCAGGGTGAATCCGCGGCGGCTCAGGTGGATGGACAGCGACGCGGCCGCGGACACGGCCCACTCCAGGGAGGAGTGCAGCCCTTCCCCGGCGTGGGCGCCGGCCCGGGCGTCGATCAGCAGGGTCGCCTGGCTCTGCCGGGGGTGCTCCTCGCGGCGCACCATCATCTCGCCGCGGCGGGCCGTGGAGCGCCAGTGCACCCGGTGCAGGGAGTCGCCGTAGCGGTACTCGCGCGTGCCGATGTCGTCCTCACCGGCCGACGGGATCGAGCTGGGGTGGCTGTCGTTGCCGCCGGTCCACTCGCCCCCGAGCACCACGAACGGGATGTGCTCGACCACCGGGATGACGATCAGGTCATCGGTGCCGGCGTAGGACCGGGACAGCTCGCACATCCCGAACGGGTCGGCGAGGCGCAGCTTCAGCGGCCCGATCGGGAATCGGCCCCGGACCTGGCTGCGCACCCGGTAGAAGACCTCGCGGCGCCCGCGCGGCTCGAGGCGGTCGACGACGAAACGGGGCCGTGCGCTCATCCCGCGCGGCAGGGTGTCCTCCGCCAGCAGGAGCCCGCTGGGCACCAGGGCCTGGTTGTCGACCCGCAGGGTGATCCGGGCCTCTTCGCCGGCCGGCACCCGGATCGGCTCGATCACCCGGCTCGTGGTGAGTTTGTGCTGGGTACGCAGCACGACCGCGGCGCACACCAGGGGCAGCGTGATCAGCAGCACCGCAACCCGCAGCACATCCTGCTGGCCGAGCACGATCGCGCAGCCGAGCGCGGCCAGCCCGCCGACCAGGAAGCACCGGCCGCGCAGCGTGAGTCCGGAGATCATCCGCACAGTGCTCGGGTACCGCTCAGCGGCCCGGCAGCGGGACGCTGCGCACGATGTCGCGGACGATCGCCGCCGAGCTGCGCCGGGCGATCTGGGCCTCGGCGGTGGTCAGCATGCGGTGCGCCAGCACCGGCATCGCCAGGGCCTGGATGTCGTCGGGCAGCACGAAGTCCCGGCCGTCCAGCGCCGCGGAGGCGCGGGCGGCCCGGATCAGGTGCAGCGTCGCCCGCGGCGAGGCGCCGAGACGCAGTTCGGTGGAGGTCCGGGTGGCCCCGACCAGGTCGACGGTGTACTGCTTCACCGCCGGTGAGACGTGCACCGCGCGCACGATCTCGATCAGCTTGACCACGGTCGCGCCGTCGGTGGCCGGCTCCAGGAAGTCCAGCGGCGAGGCCCCGCCGTGGCTGTCGATCATGGCGAGCTCGGCCGCACCGTGCGGGTAGCCCATGGAGATCCGGGCCATGAACCGGTCGCGCTGAGCCTCGGGCAGCGGGTAGGTGCCCTCCATCTCGACCGGGTTCTGGGTGGCCACCACCATGAACGGCGCTGCCAGTTCGTAGGTGACGCCGTCGACGGTGACCTGGTTCTCCTCCATGCACTCCAGCAGCGCTGACTGCGTCTTGGGGGAGGCCCGGTTGATCTCGTCGCCGATCACCACGTTGGCGAAGATCGCGCCCGGCTTGAACTCGAAGTCCCGGCGCTCCTGGTTGTAGATGCTCACCCCGGTGATGTCCGAGGGCAGCAGGTCCGGGGTGAACTGGATCCGGCGCACGGTGCAGTCGACCGAGCGGGCCAGCGCCTTGGACAGCATCGTCTTGCCGACGCCGGGGACGTCCTCAACAAGCAGGTGGCCTTCGGCGAGGAGGACCACCACCGCGAGCCGCACCGATTCGGGCTTGCCCTCGATGACTCGCTCGATCGTGGCCCGGATCCGGCCTGCGGTCTCGGTGAGGCTGACCCCCATCCCGGCCGCCTGACCGACCGGCACTTGGTACGCCATCCCGGCTGCCGGGTTGCCGTGCGGAGCGGTCACGAATCCTCCAGGGCCGAGCGCGATCGGTCAGGTACACGTCCGGCACTTAGTCCAGCACTTAGTCCAGCGGAGTGCCCGGGATGTGAGTGGTCATTCTCTACCCCCTTGCTTGGTGCGCGGCAGGGGTTCGGTGCATCGGGGTGCGCAGATCGGAATCTGCGCCGTGAGTGCGAAGGACTTTGCCCATTTCCCGTTGATCGTGGAGCGAAGTGGAGTACTGTGGAGATCAGTGGAGAGAAATGGGCTCCACGGGTGGCTGTGGGGGTGGAGCGGTGTTCCTCGGCACCCACACACCGCGGCTCGACGAAAAAGGGCGGCTGATCCTCCCGGCGAAATTCCGGGACGAACTCGCGGAGGGGCTCGTGATCACGAAGGGCCAGGAGCGCTGCCTCTACATCTGGCCCGTCGCGGAGTTCTCCCGGATGGCCGAGGCCGTCCGCACCGCGCCGGTGACCTCCAAGGGCCCGCGTGACTTCATGCGCGTCCTCTACGCCGGCGCCTCCGACGAGGTGCCCGACAAGCAGGGCCGGGTCACCATCCCGGCGCAGCTGAGGGCCTACGCCGGTCTGGACCGGGAGTGCGTCGTGATCGGCGCCAACGCCCGGGTCGAGGTCTGGGAGAGCGGCGCCTGGGACACCTACCTGGCCGCGCAGGAGCAGGCCTTCGCCGACCTGTCGGAGGAGGTGTTCCCCGGACTCATGTGACCCCACGTCCGTACTGCCTGCAGTACGCGGCGCGAGGTCTCCCCCCGCTCGGGATTCCGGCTCACCTTCCCCGGTGCCGGAAAGCGCGTTCCGACTCACCTTCCCCGGTGCCGGAACACACAGAGCGGGCGGGGACCTGGCCCAGCGTCCTGCACAGCACGACCACCGGTACTCCCCAGAACGACCCGCGAGAACGAGGATCACCAGTGAGCAGCGATGGGGCCCCCGCCGACCGGCACGTGCCGGTTCTGGTGGACCGGGTGCTCGCGCTGCTCGCGCCGGCCCTCGACGAACCCGGTGCGGTCGTGGTGGATGCCACCGTCGGGCTCGGCGGGCACAGCGAGGCCATGCTCACCCGGTTCGGCGGGCTCCGGCTGGTCGGCCTGGACCGCGACCCGGCAGCCCTGGAGCTCTCCGCGGCCCGGCTCGCCCCGTTCGGTGAGCGGGTGACGCTCGTGCACGCCGTCTACGACGAGCTGCCCGAGGTGCTCGGCCGGCTCGGGCTGCGCAACGTGCAGGGCGCCCTGTTCGACCTCGGGGTGTCCTCGATGCAGCTCGACGATGCGGGTCGCGGCTTCGCCTACTCCCAGGACGCGGCCCTGGACATGCGGATGGACCCGACCATGGGGGTCACCGCGGCCGAAGTCCTGAACACCTATGCCGCCGCCGACCTGGCCCGCATCCTGCGCGCCTACGGCGAGGAGAAGTTCGCCCGCCGGATCGCCGACGCGGTGGTCCGCGAGCGGACCCGCGAGCCCTTCACCACCTCCGCGCGCCTGGTCGAGCTGATCCGGGCCGCCATTCCGGCCCCGGCCCGCCGCACCGGCGGCAACCCGGCCAAGCGCACCTTCCAGGCCCTGCGGATCGAGGTCAACGGCGAGCTCGCCGCCCTGGAGGGCGCGATGCCGGCCGCGATCGACGCTCTCGCGGTGCGCGGCCGGGTCGTCGTGCTGACCTATCAGTCCCTGGAGGACCGGATCGTCAAGCGGGCGCTGGCCGCGGGCGCGCTGTCGACCGGCCCGATGGATCTGCCGGTCGAACTGCCCGACCACGCCCCGGTGCTGCGTCTGCTCGCCAAGGGCGACACCCCTAGGGAGGCGGAGATCGCGGTCAACTCCCGGGCCGGGTCCGCCCGGGTGCGGGCCGCCGAGAAGCTGAGGGCGGCATGAGCGAGCGCAGCGAGCGAAAGATGAGCGCTGCCCGCGGCTCCGCGAGGACGAAGTCCGTGGCGGAGACGTCATGAACGCGCGCGCGGCCCGCACGGGCGCTTCCGTGCTGCACTCACCGCGGCCGGTGCCGCCCCGCACCACCCGCGCCGGGACGACCACGCCGACGCTGGCCGTGGTGCCGGGACCGGCGCCGCGGACCGGCAAGGCCTCCTTCGTGATGCTGATCGTGCTGGTGCTCTCCGGTGGTCTGGGCGCACTGCTCGGCATCAACACCGCGCTGGCCCAGGGCTCCTTCACCGCGAGCAAGCTGCAGAAGCAGGCCACCGAGCTCGACGACCGCAGCCAGACCCTGGAGGAGAAACTGGCCCGGGCTGCCGCTCCGGACCGGCTGGCCAAGGCCGCCCGCAAGATCGGCATGGTGCCGGCCCCTGGCGTGGCCTTCGTCTCCTTGGCGGACGGCACCGTCAGCGACGGCGCCCTGCCCGCGCCGTACATCCCGCCGCCGTTGACCGCCGCGCAGAAGGCCGAGCTGGCGGCCAAGGCGCAGCTCGAGGCGGAACAGACGGCGCAGGAGAAGGTCGCCAAGGAAGCGCGCAAGGCGCGCAAGCAGGAGCAGGCCGCTGTCGACCAGCAGCGCCTCGCCGCCGAGCAGGCCGCGGCCGCCGAGCAGGCAGCGCGGGACCAGGCCCAGCGGAACTGGGAGCAGAAGCTGGCCGAGCAGGAGAAGTCCGGCTCCCGGGGTGGCGGCGAGCAGGTCGTCGACCCGCCGCCCGGCAACTGACGGTCAATCAGTTCGATCCGGTCGGCGTGGCGGGACCCGCCGCCAAGCTCTGACCTGGACGATGGTGCGTGTGGGACAGGAGTGCTTGTGACCGGCCGACGTCCTCAGCCCGCGCGTCGGCCCGCCGCGCGCCGGCCCTCGCCCGGTCGCCGCCCGGCGCCGCAGAACAAGCGGGGGAACAAGCTCGGCAACCCGGGCCGCCGCCTGCACGCGGCGCTGATGATCCTGTCCCTGGTCAGCGTGCTGATGGTCGGCCGCCTGTTCCAGGTGCAGGGCTTCGAGGCCAGCAGCTACGCCTCGGTGGCCCAGAACGAGCGGCTGCGGACGGTCACGGTGCCGGCGAACCGCGGGGTGATCCTCGACCGCGACGGCGACGTGCTCGCCCGCTCGGTGGAGGCCCGCACGGTCACCGCGGACCCGACCTTGATCGCCGACCCGGTCGCCTATGCCCACCTGCTCGCGTCCAAGCTCAATCTCGACGAGACCGAGTTGGCGGCCAAACTGGGCGAGCGGCCGCGCCGCTACGTGATCCTCGCCCACAACATCGACCCGGAGCAGTGGCGCGACATCGCGGCCACCGTCGACCCGGGCACCGGCAAGCCGATCAGCGGCATCTTCGCCGAGGTCTCCAGCCAGCGGGTGTACCCGGCCGACACCCTCGCCGCGAACGTGCTCGGCTTCCTCAACGCCTCCGGCGCAGCCGGTGGCGGCATCGAGCGCGAGTTCGACGAGCTGCTGTCCGGCAAGGACGGCCAGCAGACCTACGAGCGCAGCAGCAGCGGCGGCAAGATCGCCACCGCCGGCATCCGGGGCAGCGAGCCGGTGTCCGGCCAGGACCTGCAGCTCACCATCGACCGGGACATCCAGTACTCCGCCCAGCAGGCGATCGCGGCGAAGGTGCGCGAGACCAAGGCCGAGTCCGGGACCGTGATCGTGCAGGACATCCGCACCGGCGAGATTCTGGCGATGGCCACGGCGCCGACCTTCGACCCGAACAACCCGGGCAAGGGCTCGGACGAGAACCGCGGCAACCGCGCTGTGTCCCAGATCTACGAGCCCGGCTCGATCACGAAGGCGCTGACCATGTCGGCGCTGATCGAGCAGGGCGTGGTGACCCCCCGCTCGGAGTTCACGGTTCCCGGCGAGCTGCGCCGGTCCGGCCAGGTCCTGAACGACAGCGATCCGCACGGGACGGAGCGCTGGACGCTGGCCGGGATCTTGGCCAAGTCCAGCAACATCGGCACCGTGCTGGCCACGGACCGGATCAGCAGCCAACTGCTCTTCGACTACCTCAAGAAGTTCGGCATCGCCGAGCCGAGCGGCCTGGGCTTCCCCGGCGAGAGCCGGGGCCTGCTGCCCAAGCTGGACAGCTGGACCGGGACCACCCGCTACACCCTCCCGTTCGGCCAGGGCTTCGCCCTGAACACCGTGCAGGCGGCGAGCATCTACCAGACCATCGGCAACGGCGGGGTGCGGATCGCGCCCACCCTGGTGAAGTCCTGGACCGACAAGGACGGCGTGGTCCACACCCCGGCGGCCCCAGCCGTCACCCCGGTGGTCAGCGCCGCCACCGCGACCACCGTGGGCAAGATGCTCGAGCAGGTCACCGGCCCCGGCGGGACCGCCCCGCACGTGCAGATCGCCGGCTACCGGGTGGCGGGCAAGACCGGTACCGCGCAGTTCGCGGACTCCGAGTGCAAGTGCTACCGCGGCTACACCGCCTCCTTCGCCGGGTTCGCCCCCGCCGACGATCCGCGCATCGTCGTCTCGGTCACGCTGCAGAAGCCGGTCAACGGTCACTACGGCGGCATGCTCGGCGGACCGGTGTTCGTCGAGGTCATGACGTTCGCGCTGCGCACGCTGGGCATCCGCCCGACCGGTGCGAAGCCGGCCCGCCTCCCGCTCGACTGGTGATCACCCCACGATGAACGGGTTGCCCGCGCTGACTACCCTGACTCGTCGTGTCCCCGACCTCGCTGCGACCCGATAAGCCACAGGCGCGCACCGTCGGCGAACTGGGCCAGTTGATCGGGGCCGAACTGCCCGACCCGGAGGGTCGAACGGTCAAGATCAGCGGCCTCACGCACGACTCGCGGCAGGTCCGACCGGGTGATCTCTACGCCGCCATGCTCGGTGAGAACACCCACGGCGCGGCCTTCGTCAAACAGGCCGCCGAGGCGGGCGCGGTCGCGATCCTCACCGACCCACTGGGCCGGGAGCGCTCCAGGCTGGCCGGCCTGCCGGTGCTGGTCGCCAACGATGCGCGCGCCTCGCTCGGCGCCGTGGCCGCGGCCGTCTACGGCGAACCGGCCGCCGCGATGCTCACCATCGGCGTGACCGGCACCAACGGCAAGACGACCACCGCCTTCATGCTGGAGTCCGGCCTGCGGGCCGCCGGGCGCAGCACCGGGCTGTTCGGCACGGTGACAACGCGAATCAGCGACGAGAGCGGATTCACTCCTTTTGGGCCGAGCGCGCGCACCACCCCGGAGGCGCCGGACCTGCACGCGTTACTCGCGGTGATGAAGGAACGCGGGGTCGACGCGGTCGCGATGGAGGTCTCCAGCCACGCGCTGGACCTGCACCGGGTCGACGGGGTGGTCTACGACGCCGCGCTGTTCACCAACCTCTCCCACGACCACCTGGACTGGCACTTCACCCTGGAGGCCTACTTCCAGGCCAAGGCCGTCCTGTTCACCCCGGCGCACGCCAAGGCCGGAGTGGTCAATTTGGACGACCCCTACGGCAAACGGCTGACGCAGAACCGCCAGATCCCGATCACCACCTTCTCCGCCACCGGCGACGAGGCGGCGGACTGGCGGGCGGTCGCGGTCAAGCTCGGTCCGGCGGGGTCCACGTTCACCGTGCAGGGCCCGAAGGGCGCCGGGGCGAGCGCCTCGATCGGCCTGCCCGGCGCGTTCAACGTGGCGAACGCTCTCGGCGCGATCGTGGCGCTGGTGGTGGCCGGGCTTCCTTTGAAGGCGGCCGTCGACGGCGTCGCCGCCTGCCCCGGGGTGCCCGGCCGGATGGAGAAGGTGGACGCCGGCCAGGACTACCTCGCCGTCGTCGACTACGCGCACACCCCCCACGCGATCGAGACCATCCTGACCGCGCTGCGCCCGGTCACCAGCGGCAGGCTGATCGTCGTGCTCGGCGCCGGCGGCGACCGGGACAAGACCAAGCGCCCGCTGATGGGCGAGGTCGCCGCGCGCCTCGGCGACGTTCTCGTCCTGACCGACGACAACCCGCGTTCGGAGGACCCGAAGGAGATCCTGGCCGCGGTCAAGGCCGGCGCGGACGGGGTCGACAAGGCCGACCGGGCCGAACTGCACGTCGAGCACGACCGCGCGAAGGCGATCGCCCTCGCGGTGTCGAAGGCCGCCGCCGGCGACGCCGTGGTGGTGGCCGGCAAGGGCCACGAGCAGGGCCAGGAGATCAAGGGCGAGGTCAAGCCCTTCGACGACCGTGAGGTGCTCGGCGACGCGCTGCTGGCCGCCGAGCCGGGGCCGGCGGGCAGTGCCCGCGGGTCGAAGAAGTGATCGGACTCTCGCTGGCCGAGATCGCGGCCGTCACCGGCGGCCGGGTCGACGGCATCGACGGCAAGCTGCTCGTGGACGGCCCGGTGGTGGTCGACTCCCGCGAGGTCGTTCCCGGCGCGCTGTTCGTGGCGGTGCCCGGCGAGCGGGTGGACGGTCACGACTTTGCCGCGGCCGCGGTCGAGGCCGGCGCGAAGGCTGTTCTGGCCACCCGGCCGGTCGGCGTGCCGGCGGTGATCGTCTCCGACACCGTGGAGGCGCTCGGGGAGCTGGCCGGGCTGGTGGTGCGCCGCCTCGCCGAGGAGGCCGACCTCGCCGTCGTCGGGGTCACCGGCTCGCAGGGCAAGACGAGCACCAAGGACCTGATCGCCTCCGTGCTGGAGACGCACGGCACGACGATCGCCCCGCCCGGCTCGTTCAACAACGAGATCGGCCTGCCGCTGACCGCGCTGCGCGCGAACTCGCTCACCCGCTTCCTGGTGATGGAGATGGGCGCGCGGGGGATCGGTCACGTCCGCTACCTCTGTGACATCGCCCCGCCGCGGATCGGGGTCGTGCTCAACGTCGGCCTCGCCCACGTCGGCGAGTTCGGCAGCCGTGAGGCGATCGCCCGCGCCAAGGGCGAGCTGGTGGAGGCCCTGCCGGCCGACGGGCTCGCGGTGCTCAACGCCGACGACCCGCTGGTCGCGGCCATGGCCGCCCGGACCAGCGCCCGGGTGCTCACCTACGGCCTCGGTTCGGGAGCCGGCGGCCCCGACATCGCGGCCACCGACGTCGTGCTCGACGGCGAGGGCCGGGCGCGATTCACCCTGCGCACGCCGGACGGCACCGCCGAGGTCGCGCTCGGCCTGCACGGCGCGCACCACGTCATCAACTCCCTGGCCGCCGCCGCGGTGGCTCACGAGCTGGGCATGAGGACGAGCGCGATCGCCGCTGCGCTGAGCGCCGCGACCCCCCGCAGCCGGTGGCGGATGGAGGTCACTACCCGACCCGACGGGGTGACCGTCGTCAACGACGCCTACAACGCCAACCCGGACTCGATGCGGGCCGCGCTGAACGCGCTGGTGGCGATCGCGGGGGAGCGGCGCAGCTGGGCCGTCCTCGGCGAGATGCGTGAGCTCGGCGAGTCGTCCGCCGTTGAGCACGACGCGGTGGGCAGGCTGGTGGCCGACATGAACATCTCCCGGCTGGTCGTCGTCGGCGACGGCGCCCGGGCCGCCCATGCGGGCGCGCTCGGGGCCCGCGCCTGGGCCGACGCGCCGGTGTTCGTGGCGGACGCAGATGCCGCGGCGGCGCTCCTGACCAAGGAGCTAGCGCCGCAGGACGTGGTGCTGGTCAAGGCCTCCCGGGCCGCGGGTCTCGAACGCGTGGCAGCGGCCCTGCTCGAGGGCCCCCCGGTACGCGAGCGCAGCGAGCCAAACAAGCACAGTGGCCTCACCTCTCACTCGGCCGAGCGAAGCGAGGTGTTCGAGTGAGAGGTGTGCTGGCGGCGGCCGCGGTTGCGCTGATCATCAGCCTGCTCGGGACCCCGATCGCCATCCGCATCCTGGTCCGCCAGGGCTACGGCCAGCTCATCCGCGACGACGGTCCGACGACCCACCAGACCAAGCGCGGCACGCCCACCATGGGTGGCTCGGTCATCATCATCGCGGTGCTCGCCGGCTACCTGGCCGCTCACCTGGTGCTGCGGGACAAGTCCCCGACGGCGCCCGCGCTGCAGGTGCTGTTCCTGATGGCCGGCCTCGGCCTGGTCGGCTTCCTCGACGACTACATCAAGGTCTCCAAGCAGCGCAGCCTCGGGCTGCGCAGCAAGGCCAAGCTGGCCGGCCAGTCCGTGGTTGCGCTGGCGTTCGCGCTGATGGCGCTCAACTTCGAGGACTACCGCGGCTTCTCCCCGGCCTCGAAGGAGATCTCCTTCATCCGGGACACCGGCTTCCAGCTCGGCGCGGTCGGCTTCGTCATCTTCGCCTACGTGATGATCGCCGCCACCTCCAACGGGGTGAACCTCACCGATGGCCTGGACGGCCTGGCCACCGGCGCCGCGGGAATGGTCTGCGCCGCCTACGTCCTGATCGGGGTCTGGCAGGCCGGCAACACCTGCGTCCCGAACCCGGTCGTCCCGCAGCCGCAGTGCTACGACACACCCAACGCCCTGGACCTCGCCATCGTGGCGGCCGCCGTGATGGGGGCCTGTTTCGGCTTCCTGTGGTGGAACGCCGCCCCGGCCAAGATCTTCATGGGCGACACCGGCTCGCTGGCCCTGGGTGGCGTCATCGCCGGGCTGGCCATCACCACCCGGACCGAACTGCTCCTGGTCCTGCTCGGTGGACTCTTCGTGCTGATCACGATCTCCGTGATCGTCCAGGTCGGCTTCTTCAAGCTGACCCGGCGCCGGGTGTTCCGGATGGCTCCGCTGCAGCACCACTTCGAACTGGTGGGCTGGCACGAGGTCACCATCGTCATCCGGTTCTGGATCATCGCCGGGCTGTTCGTGGCCGCCGGCCTCGGAGTGTTCTACGCCGAGTGGGTCTCGGCAGCTTGATGGCGCGCGACCGCGTGCCCGGGCTCAACCGGGACGCCGACTGGTCCGGCATCGGTGTGGTGGTCGCCGGCATCGGGGTCTCCGGCTTCGCCGCCGCGGACGCGTTGCTCGGGTTGGGTGCGACCGTCACCGTCGTCGACGGGAAGGCCGATGACGCCGCCAGGGACCGGGCGCGGGTGCTGGAGGCGCTCGGGGCCACCGTCGTCCTCGGCACTGGGAGTTCCTGGGATGGCGAGACCCTTCCGGACGGCGCCGACGTCGTGGTCACCTCACCGGGCTGGAAGCCCAGCTCGCCGCTGCTGGTCACCGCGCTCGCGGCCGGCCTGGAGGTGTGGGGCGAGGTCGAGCTGGCCTGGCGCCTGCGCCCGACCACCGGCGCGGCCCCCTGGCTGGCGATCACCGGGACCAACGGCAAGACCACGACGGTGCGGATGCTCACCTCGATGCTGAACGCGGCGGGCCTCAAGGCGGTCGCGGCCGGCAACGTCGGCACCCCGCTGCTCGAGGTCGTGATGGCCGAGACGGGCAGCGGGGTCCCTCGCTACGACGTGCTCGCCGTGGAGTTGTCCAGCTTCCAGTTGCACTGGTCGTCGTCGTTGCGCTGCCACTCCGCGGTGGTGCTCAACGTCGCCCCGGATCACGTGGACTGGCACGGCGACCTCGACGGGTACGCCAGGGCCAAAGGCAAGATCTACACCGGCGTGCAGGTGGCCTGCGTCTACAACGCGGCCGACCCGGTGACCGAGCGCCTGGTGGAGGAGGCCGAGGTCACCGACGGGGCGCGCGCGATCGGGTTCACCCTCGGCACGCCGGGTCCGTCCATGCTCGGCGTGGTCTCCGGCCTGCTGGTGGACCGGGCCTTCCTGGCTGACCGGCACAACGCGGCCGTCGAGCTGGCCAACGTCGCCGACGTCGTCCCGAACGCCCCGCACAACGTGGCCAACGCCCTCGCCGCCGCCGCACTGGCGCGCGCCTTCGGCGTCCCGGCCACCGCGATCCGGGACGGACTGGCGGCCTTCCGCCCGGACGCGCACCGGATCGCCGACGTGGCCACGGTGGCCGGGATCCGCTACATCGACGACTCCAAGGCCACCAATCCGCACGCGGCGGCGGCGTCGCTGGGGGCTTATGACCGGATCGTCTGGATTGCCGGGGGCCTGGCCAAGGGCGCAACCTTCGACGATCTGATCGAAGGTGCCGCGGGGCGTCTCAAGGGCGTCGTGCTGATCGGCGCGGACCGGGCCGAGATCGCGGCCGCACTCGCGCGACACGCGCCGGATGTGCCGGTCACCGAGGTCGACGCCGTTGACACTGGTGCGATGGCCGCGATAGTCGCGGCCGCGGCGCAACTCGCCGAGGCGGGGGACACGATCCTGCTCGCCCCGGCATGCGCGTCCATGGACATGTTCGCCAACTACGGCGAGCGCGGGGACCGGTTCGCCGCCGCCGTGCTCGAGCTGGCGGGCGGTTCGGGCACCACGGGCTAGGCAACACGTAAGGGGGCGGGTCGATGGCCACGGTCGGTGAGGCCGGCCCCCGCGTGAAGGCCGCCGGGATCTCGGCCGCCAGCACGCCGCGCGTCACGCTGGCGATGCGGCTGCGCGCGCTGGACCGGCCGCTGACCTCCTACTACCTGGTGCTGACCGCCAGCCTGCTGCTGGTAGGGCTCGGCCTGGTGATGGTGCTCTCGGCCTCCAGCGTCGAGTCCTACAAGAACTCCGGCTCGGTGTTCTCGATCGTGCAGAAGCAGGCGATCTGGGTCTGCCTCGGCCTGCCGCTGATGTGGATCACCTCGCGGATGTCGGCCACGATGTTCCGCCGGCTCGCCTTCCCGGCCATGTTCGTCTCGCTGGCCGGCCTCGCGGCGGTGCTGGTCCCGGGCGTCGGTCACGAGGTGAACGGCAACCGGAACTGGATCTACCTCGGCGGCCCGATCCAGGTGCAGCCCTCGGAGGCGGCCAAGCTCGCCCTGGTGCTCTTCGGGGCCACCGTGCTGGCCCGCAAGCAGCGGCTGCTGGACCGCTGGAGCCACCTGATGATCCCGCTGGTGCCGATGTCGGTCGGGGTGGTCTTCCTGGTCATGCTCGGCGGCGACCTCGGGACCACCGTGGTGCTGTTGGCGATCCTGCTCGCGCTGCTGTTCTTCGCCGGCACCCCGATGCGCTTCTTCGGTTTCGCGGGCGCGGTGGCCGGTGGGCTCGTCCTGTTCCTGGTCTACACCGAGCCCTACCGGATGCGCCGGGTCACCTCGTTCATGGATCCGTTCGCGACCTATCACGACAGCGGCTGGCAGGGCGCCCAGAGCATCTTCGCGCTCTCCTCGGGCGGCCTGACCGGGGTCGGGCTCGGGGCGAGCCGGGAGAAGTGGGGCTACCTGCCCGAGGCGCACACCGACTTCATCTACGCGATCATCGGCGAGGAGCTGGGGCTGGTCGGCTCCCTCGGGGTCCTGGCGCTGTTCGCCGCGCTGGTCTTCGCCGGATTCCGGATCGCGTCCCGCAGCCGGGACATGTTCGTCACCCTCGCCGCGGCCTCGATCACGGCATGGATCGCGGTGCAGGCCCTGGTCAACATCGGCGCGGTGCTCGGTGTCCTTCCGATCACCGGTATCCCGCTGCCCTTGGTGTCGTACGGTGGCTCCGCCCTGCTGCCCGTGATGGCGGCACTGGGCATTCTGCTGTCGTTCGCGAGGCAGGAACCCGGGGCCCAGGCCGCGCTCGCCGCGCGCGGACCGGGTCCGGTGCGCCGAGGGCTGGCGTGGCTGGGTTTTTCGCGCTCGCCGCGTACCTGAGGGGATCTGCGTTGCAGCGCAACACACTGGCCGGCATGCATGTCGTCGTCGCGGGGGGCGGCACGGCCGGCCACATCGAACCCGCGATGAACCTCGCCGACGCGCTACGCCGCCGGGACCCCGCAGTCGGCATCACCGCGCTGGGTACCGAGACCGGGATGGAGAACACCCTGGTCCCGGCCCGCGGCTACTCGCTGCGTCACGTCCCGCGCGTCCCGCTGCCGCGCCGCCCTACCCTCGACCTGTTCCGGCTGCCGTCGAAGCTGCGCGGTGCGGTCAAGGCGGCCGGCGCCGTGCTGGACGAGGTCGGCGCCGACGTGGTGGTCGGCTTCGGCGGTTACGTCTCGGTGCCGGCCTACCTGGCGGCGCGCAAGCGCAAGCTGCCGATCGTCGTGCACGAGGCGAACGCCGGGCCCGGGGTGGCCAACCGGCTCGGCGCCCGGATGACCAAGTTCGTCGCGGTCACCGCCCGGGCCGAGGACCTGCCGCACGGCCGGCTGATCGGGTTGCCGCTGCGGCAGACCATCTCGACCCTGGACCGGGCGGCCACCCGCGCCGAGGCGCGGGCGTACTTCGGGCTCGATCCGGACCGTCCGACGCTGCTGGTGTTCGGCGGCTCGCTGGGTGCCAAGCGGCTCAACGACGCCGCCACCGGCGCGGCGGACGCCCTGCATGCGGCCGGTATCCAGGTGCTGCATTCGGTCGGCCGCGAGCACGCCGCCTCGGTCAGCGCCCCGGCCCGGGCCGGCTCCGATCCGGGCGCGCCCTACGTCGTCGTGCCCTACCTGGAGCGGATGGACCTGGCCTATGCCGCCGCCGACGTGGCCCTGTGCCGGGCCGGCGCGATGACCTGCGCGGAGCTGGCGGCGGTCGGGCTGCCCGCGGTCTACGTGCCGCTGCCGATCGGCAACGGGGAACAACGGCGCAACGCGCTGCCCGTCGTCGAGGCCGGCGGGGGTCTGGTGGTGGAGGATTCAGCTGTGAACGCGGCCTGGATCACCGAGAACGTCGTCCCGCTGGCCGGTGACCCCGCCCGGGTGAGCGCGATGGGCGCGGCCGCGGCCGCGCACGGTCGACGCGACGCGGACGAGGTGCTGGTCGACCTGGTCCTGGAAGCGCTGGCCAGTTCGAACGGGGCGGGGAAGCGATCGTGATCCTGACCCCGGACGAGATCCCGTCCGCCGACAAGCTCGGCCGGGTGCACTTCGTCGGCATCGGCGGGGCCGGCATGTCCGGCATCGCGCGCATCCTGCTGGCCCGCGGCGTGACCGTCTCCGGCAGCGACGCCAAGGACTCGACCGCGCTGGCCGCGCTGCGGGCGCTCGGAGCCCGGGTGCACGTCGGGCACCAGGCCGATCAGGTCGGCGACGCCGACACCGTCGTGGTCTCGACCGCGATCCGCGAGTCCAACCCCGAACTGGCCGCGGCCCGCGCCGCCGGCCGCCTGGTGC
>NZ_JACDFE010000270.1 GCF_013815995.1 Sporichthya sp. | reverse complement strand
GCCGGGAGCCGGGCGGGCCGATCAGGTCGAGGGCGGGCAGGTCACCGGCCCGCGCGCGGGCCAGCGCGTCGGCGAGCACCGGGTCGGTGGCGACGACGTCGAGCAGACCGGAGAGCGGCACCGGGACTCCCAAGCAGGTGATCGGACAACGCGAACACCCCGAATCCGCAAACGGATCGGGGTCAGGACCAGCTTACGTCGCCACACCGACTGCCCACTTCTGCTGCGTGGCGCGCCCATCGGCAGCCCCCGAAGGGCGCGCCGCGCAGCAGTAGTTGGGCAGAAACATCGGGTGACTAACCTCGGGCAGGTGGCGTCAGCGGTCCCGGAGTCCGTACCCGAGGAGGGCCATGCCGCCCTGCGCGCGGACATCCGCCGCCTCGGCAACCTGCTCGGGGAGACCCTGGCCCGCCAGGAGGGGCCCGCCCTCGTCGAGCTGGTCGAGCTCGTCCGCGCGCTGGTCCGGGAGAGCCGGGACGACGACGCGGCGCGGGTGCTCAGCGCGGTCCCATCGCCCGTCGCCGTGTCCCTCGTCCGCGCCTTCGGCACCTACTTCCACCTGGCGAACATCACCGAGCAGGTGCACCGGGGCCGCGAGCTCAGCCGGCACCGGGCGCACGAGGGCGGCTGGCTCACCCGTGCCACCACCCGGATCGGCGCGGCCGGGGTGGACGGCGAGGCCCTGCGGTCCGAGATCGACCGCCTCGGGGTCCGCCCCGTGTTCACCGCCCACCCGACCGAGGCCGCCCGCCGGTCCTCGCTGGCCAAACTCCGCGAGGTCGCAGAACTGCTCGATGCCGACGGCGCGAACGGGCGGGACACCCGCCGCGTCGACCGCCGGCTGGCCGAGGTGATCGACCTGCTCTGGCAGACCGACGAGCTGCGGGTCAGCCGCCCGGAGCCGCTCGATGAGGCCCGCAACGCGGTGTACTACCTCGCCGAACTCGCCGGCGGTCCGCTCGGCGACGTGCTCGACGAGCTGACCGAGTGCCTGGCCCGCCTCGGCGTCGACCTACCGGCGACCGCGCGCCCGCTCACCTTCGGCAGCTGGATCGGTGGTGACCGCGACGGAAACCCGAACGTCACCGCGCAGGTCACTGCCGACGTACTCGTGCTGCAGCACGAGTACGGCCTGCGCGCCGTGACCTCGGCGCTCGACGCCCTGCGTCAGGACCTGTCGATGTCGACCCGGATCGCCGCGGTCACTCCGCAGTTGGAGGCCCAACTGGCCGACTCGCTGGAAGCCCTGCCGGAGATCGAACCGCGGTACCGGCGGCTCAACGCCGAGGAGCCGTACCGGCTCGCCGCGACCTGCATCGGCGCGAAGCTGACGAACACCCGCACGCGCATCGCCGCCGGCGCCGCGCACGTCCCCGGTCGCGACTACCTCGGCGCCGAGGAACTGCTCGCCGAGCTGGGCACGCTGCGCGACTCGCTGCTGGCCGGCGGCGGGGAGCTGATCGCCCGGGGCCGGCTCGACCGCGTCATCCGCACCGTCGCCGCCACCGGCCTGCACCTGGCCACGCTCGATGTCCGCGAGCACTCCGACGCCCACCACCACGTCCTGGCGCAGTTGTTCGACCGGCTGGAGGATTCCGGACCGCGGTACGCCTCGCTGGACCGAGCAGGGCGCATCACCCGCCTGGCAATCGAGTTGGCCGGCCGCCGCCCGCTGGCCCCCAACCCGCCGCCGTTGGACGAGGCCGGGACGCGCACCTTCTCCGTCTTCACCACGATCGCCCGGACGATCGCGCGCTTCGGCCCGGGCGTCGTCGAGTCCTACATCGTCTCGATGACCACGGGCCCGGACGACGTCCTCGCGGCGGCCCTGCTGGCTCGCGAGGCGGGGCTGATCGACCTCACGGAGGGCAGAGCGGACATCGGCATCGTGCCCCTGCTCGAGACACCCGCGGAGCTGGACGCCGCCGGCGAGATCCTCGACGTCCTGCTCTCCGACCCGACCTACCGCCAGGTGGTCGCGTTGCGGGGCGACGTGCAGGAGGTGATGCTCGGCTACAGCGACTCCAACAAGGCGGCCGGGGTCACCACCTCGCAGTGGGCGATCCACCGGGCGCAGCGGACGTTGCGCGACACCTCCCACCGGCACGGGGTGCGGCTCCGGCTCTTCCACGGCCGCGGCGGCACCGTGGGGCGCGGCGGCGGACCGACCTACGAGGCCATCCTGGCCCAGCCCTGGGGGACGCTCGAGGGTGAGATGAAGGTGACCGAGCAGGGCGAGGTCATCTCGGACAAGTACCTCCTGCCGGTACTGGCCCGCGAGAACCTCGAACTGACGCTGGCCGCCGTTCTGGAAGCCTCGGTGCTCACCAGGGCGCCTCGCCAGAGTGCGGCCGAACTCGAGACGTGGAACGCGTGCATGGACCAGGTCTCGGACGCCGCGTACGCGGCCTACCGCGGTCTGGTGGAGCGCCCCGACCTGCCTGCGTACTTCGTCGCGAGCACCCCGGTCGAGCTGCTGGGCGCGCTGAACATCTCCTCGCGGCCGTCGCGGCGCCCCGGCACCAACGGTGACCTGGAGGGCCTGCGGGCCATCCCCTGGGTGTTCGGCTGGACGCAGTCCCGACAGATCGTGCCCGGGTGGTTCGGCGTCGGCTCCGGGTTGGCGGCCGCCCGCGAGGCGGGCCACGGCGAGCAGCTCGGGGAGATGTACGACCGCTGGCACTTCTTCCGCACGTTCCTGTCCAACGTCGCGATGACCCTGGCCAAGACCGACCTGCGAATCGCCCGGCACTACGTGACCTCGTTGGCCGCGCCCGAGCTGCACCCGATCCTCGACCTGATCAGCGCCGAGCACGATCTCGCGGTGCAGCAGCTGCTGACGATCACCGGGGAGAGCGAGCTGCTCGGTGCGAATCCGACGCTGCGTCAGACGCTGCGCACGCGGGGCGCCTACCTGGACCCCCTGTCCTACCTGCAGGTCTCGCTGCTGTCCCGGGTCCGCGCCGCCGGCCAGGACGCCGATCCGGTCCTCGAGCGCGCACTGTTGTTGACCGTGAACGCGATCGCGGCCGGACTGCGCAACACTGGCTGACCGAAAGACCACATGGGGAGTCCTGATGCGCGTTGGGTGGGGCCCGGCCCTTCTGCTGGCCGGACTGTTGACCGGGCTGTTGACCGTGAGCGGCTGCGGCAGCAGCGACGGCGACGATGACGGCGAGGACACCGCCGCGAGCGAGCCGGAGGAGAGCGCGCCGGCGCTCGGCGCCTACGCCACCGCCGTCAACAACCGCTGCGAGAAGTTCGCGGAGGACGTCCTCAAGGTCACCGGCGGCGGGGAGCCGGCGGTCGCGAAGTTCAACGAGGACCAGCCGAAGCTGAAGAAGCTCACCGATGCCTTCGACGCCGACATCGCGAAGATCCCCGCGACGAGCGACGAGGACCGCGCCGCGGCCACCACTTTTGCGGCCTTTCAGCGCTTCAGCGACACCGCGTACGCGAAGGTGCTGACGGTCGCACAGACCGGGGACCAGGCGAAGTTCGACACCGCCTTCGAGGCGTTCCTGGCCGAGTTCGAGAAGTCCACGGTGCCGGCCGAGATGGACGCGGTCGGGGTCAGCTGCCCCGCCCGCTGAACTCGGCAGAGCTCAGGCGCCGATGGTGGCGTCCTCCATCGGGTCGGGCACGGCCGTCGGCGTCATCCCCGGCTCGGGCATCCCGCGGCCGGTGCGCAGCAGGGTGCGCCACTGGGCGGCGCTGTAGTTCGCCGGCTCGGTGGAGTCCATGAACTCGCGGAACACCGCGAGGAAGCGCTCCGGGTCGGTGTGATGCGGGAAGTGCCCGGCGTTGTCGAAGATCTCCAGCCGGCTCCCGGGCATCGCCTGGTTCACCATCCGGGCCTGGTCGACCGGGATGATCGCGTCCCGCCCACCCCAGATCAGCAGCGTCGGCATGCCCTCGGAGAGGTAGCAGCGGTCGAGCATCGTGATCACCTGACCGCGGCGGTCCACCGCCGAACGCAGCGTGCGCAGGAACGCACTGCGGGCCGGGGTGTCCGGGAGCGCGTCGAAGACCCGGACCAGGTCTTCGGCGTCGCGGCCGAGGTCGGTGTCCAGCCAGTGCAGAACCTTGAGCCCGACCGAGCCGAACTGCTTGACGCCGGGCACCCGCAACAGCGGCAGCATCGTCTCGACCCCGGGGGTCGCGACCAGGTGCAGCATCGGGTGGGTCTTCGGCCCGACGCCGCCGGTGCCGACCAGGACGAGCCGCTCGCAGCGCTCCGGGAACTGGTAGGCGAACTGCATCGCGATGCCGCCGCCGAGGGAGTGCCCGACCACCGTGACCCGGTCGAAGTCCAGGACGCTGATCAGGTCCCGCATGCCACAGGCGAAGGCGGCGATCGAGTAGTCCGCGCGCGGCCGGTCGGAGCGGCCGTGACCGAGCAGGTCGGGCGCGATCACGGTGTAGTGCTGGGCCAGTTCTCCGATCACCGGCTCCCAGGTGTCCGAGCTGTCGCCGATGCCGTGCAACAGCAGCAGCGCGGGCCCGCTGCCGGCCATCCGGAACGCCCGGCGGTAGCCGTGCACGGTCGTGTACTGGATCCGCAACGGGTCGTCGGTGGGCTCCTCGGTCACGGCGAGGCGACGCTTGTGGGGCATCATCGGGGGCACGCTCTCAGCGTCGCAGCGAGTCGCTGCGTCGCCCTACTCCCCCGGGTTAAGGGGATGTAACAGTTTTCCCGCCGCTCGCGAGGGCGTCAGCGCGCCGAGCAGTTGAGCGAATCCACCGGCACGTTCAGCACCTGGCTGACGACCTCGGCCGCCATGCCCTCCCAGCGCGCGTACGCCCACGGGAACGCCGAGACCTGCACGTCCTGCGCGGCCACCGTCAACTGCTGCCCACGCCAGCCGTCCACTTCGAGCAGTTCGGTGTAGAACTTGCGCGCCGAGTACAACGGGTTGGTGACCTGGGCGTAGCTGCCCCAGCCCGCGGACGGCCGCTGCTGGAACAGCCCCGCGGAGTCCAGGTGCCCCCCGGTCATGTTCTTGAGGTACGACTCCTGCAGCGCGGTCGCGATCGCGATCACCGCGGCCCGCGGCGGCAGGTTCAGCCGCTGCGAGACGTCGATGATGATCCGCGCGTTGCGCAGCATCTCGGAGGTCATCTGCTCGTCGCGCTGAGCGTTCGGGTTGTAGCCGCACGCCCGTTGCAGGGCGGCGAGACGCGCCGCAGCCGCGGCCGCGAGGCGGGCGTCGCGCAGGGCCTTCGCCCGGGACCGGGCCTGGTCGGCCTCCTTCGCGGTCAGGGCGGTCCGGACCTCGGCGCGGGCTGCCCGGTCCGAGGCGGTGACCCGCTCGACGGTGCTCGCGGACCCGGCGCCGGCGACCGACTCCATCGCTACCC
>NZ_JACDFE010000063.1 GCF_013815995.1 Sporichthya sp. | reverse complement strand
GGCGAGGACCGGGCGGTCGTCTTCCCCGGAGGCGGAGCCGGGACCGCATCGGCGCCGTCGGCACTGCCGGTGGTCGGCTCCGCGCTGTTCCTCGACGCCGGTTCCCTCTTCCTCAGCCGTGCCGCCGTGCTGCAGACCAACGGGCGCTGGCGCAGTCCCTCATGGTCGGACGTCGTCCTGGTCGGCCCAGGCCAGGACGTCACATTCGCGGAACCGGTGGACGGCGAACGGATCGGAGCGCTGGCTCGCGCGTTGAGCGCCACCTTCGCCCTCGGCGTCGCGTCCTCGCTACTCGACGCGGCGGTGGCGCACGCCCGCGACCGGGTGCAATTCGGCGTCCCGATCGGGACTCAGCAGGCCGTGAAGCACAGCCTTGCCGACGCCTGGATCGACCTCGCGCACGCGCGGGCGCTGGTGGCGGGCGGCGTACGGCAGTTGGATGCCGGCGACGTCGGCGCGCACCGCGTCGTGGCCATGGGCAAGGACAAGGCGGGGCGGGCGACGCAGCGCAGCGCAGAGCGCTGCCTGCAGGTCTTCGGCGGCATCGGATTCACCTGGGAGCACCGCACCCACGACGCGTTGAAGACGGTCGCGCGGCTCCGGCACTACCCCGCAACGGCGGCCGCGCTCCGGGCGGAGTTGCTGAGCGCGTCGACCCGCGCGTATTGATTCTTTGGAAGCAACCACTTACTATCGATTGAGGACTTACTCCGAGGGCCTTCTGGGGAGCGAGACATGACGGTCACCGATCCAGAGCTCCGCGAGTCCATGACCACGGTGGCGGAGTACCTCCGGGAGGACCCGCGGACCCCGGACGTCCTGTTCGAGCAGGCCGGGGAGGACCCCCCGCTGGTGCCGTTCAGTGCCGAGCGCTACACGAGCACGGACTGGGCGGCTCTCGAGGTCGAGCGCGTGTTCAAGAAGCAGTGGCAGATGGCGTGCCGCGAGAACGACATTCCGGCGACCGGCGACTACATCGAGTACCGCATCGCCGACCAGACGATCGTGCTCGTCCGCCTCGGGGACGGCTCGATCCGGGCCCTGCGCAACTCCTGCCTGCACCGCGGCACGGCGCTGATCGAGGGCGCCGGGTCCAACGCCGAGTTCCAGTGCACCTTCCATGGCTGGACCTGGGAGCTGGACGGTTCGCTCAAGCACATCCCGTGCCGGTGGGACTTCCCGAAGATCGAGGACCGCTCGTTCGCGCTCCCGCAGGTGAAGGTCGACACCTGGAACGGCTTCGTGTTCGTGAACTTCGACCCACAGTGCGAGCCGCTCGCCGATTTCGTCGGCCCGACGCTGGCGCGGCACTTCACCTTGTGGCCGCTGGACCGCCGCTACAAGGCCGTCCACGTGGTCAAGAAGATCAACTGCAACTGGAAGGTCGCGCTCGAGGCGTTCATGGAGGACTACCACGTCTTCCGGACGCACGCGAGCATCGTCGGTTACGCCGCGGACTGCAACTCCCAGTACGACATCTTCGATGGTCGGCACAGCCGCATGATCACCGCGATGGGCGTGGCCAGCCCGCATCTACGCGACTCCTACACCGCGCAGGACACCGTCGACTCGATGATCGGCGACCTCGTGGCCGACGTCGCCCGTGACGCGAACGTCGTGGTCGAACCGCCGCAGATCCCGGAAGGCTCGACCTCGCGCCAGGTGCTGGCCGGCTTCATGCGCGACTCGATGGGGGAGCGCTCCGGCATCGACTTCTCCGCGGCGGCCGACGCGGAGGTCCTGGACGCGATCCAGTACCAGATGTTCCCGAACCTGATCCCGTGGGGCGGGTTCTCGTTCCCGCTGGTGTACCGGTACCGCCCGGCCGAGAACCCCGACTGGTGCTACTTCGACGTGATGATCCTGGCGCCGATGCCCGAAGGCGTTCCGCTGCCCCGGGACGCTGCCCCGATCGAGCTCCCTTCGGACGAGCCGTGGGCGAACTGCGAACTGCTCGGTGGCCTCGGCCCCGTCTACGACCAGGACATGGTCAACCTGCCCAAGGTGCAGCGCGGGCTGCACAACGACTCCCTGCGCGAGCTCGTCTTCAGCGAGTACCAGGAGCGCAACATCCGCCACTTCCACCGGCGCCTCGAAGAAATCGTCGGTCGATGACCGCCTCACTTGCCCACTATCTCCCCGACACCTCCGTCCCGCTCTGGGAGATCACGCTCGGTGGCCTGCTGGCCGACGCGGCGGCCGAAGTCCCGAACCTCACCGCGCTGGTGTCCGGCACCGACGCGCGGCGTTGGACCTACGCGGAGCTGGATCGCGCGGTGGACAGGGTCGCCGGTTCGCTCGCGGCCCGGCTCGCGCCGGGCGACCGGGTGGCGGTGTGGTCGATCGGCATCCCCGAGTTCGTCCTGCTGCAGTTCGGTTGCGCCCGCGCCGGGCTCGTCCTGGTGCCGCTCAACCCGGCCTACCAGGGCCCGGAGCTGCAATACGCGCTGGAGCAGTCGCGGTCGCGGGCGCTCTTCGTCGGCCCAGAGCTGCGCGGCCGCGACCTTCATGCGGTGGCGGACGGGATTCGCGCGGACCTGCCGGGCCTGGAAATGGTCGAGCGGCTCGACGCGCTGGAAGAGTTCACGGCCCGGCCCGGGGCCGCGCCGTTACCTGCGGTCGCGCCGCTCGATCCGTTCATGATCCAGTACACCTCGGGCACCACCGGCCGGCCCAAGGGCGCGGTGCTCACCCACCGGGGCGTGGTCAACAACGCCCGACTGTCTGCGCTGCGGGCCGGCATCGCGCCCGGCGGCGTATGGCTCAACCCGCTACCGATGTTCCACACCGGCGGATGCGTGTTCAACGCGCTGGGGGCGATGGCGAACCGCGGTACCCACGTGCTGATGCCGACCTGGGAGCCCGGGGCGGCGCTCGACCTCCTCGAGCGGGAGCGCATCACCTTCCTGTGCTGCGTGCCGACGATGTTGATCGGCATGATGGAGCACACGGACTTTGACAAGCGGGACCACTCCTCGCTCGCGACGGTGCTCTCCGGCGGGTCGACTGTTCCGCCGGAGCTCGTGCGACGCATCGAGGCCGAGCTCGACGTCTCCTTCGTCATGGTGTTCGGCCAGACCGAGTCAGGCCCGACGGTCACGATGACCAACCCCGGGGATCCGGACGAGCTCAAGGCACAGACCATCGGCTATCCCCTGCCGCACACCGAGGTGCGCATCGTCGACCCGGACACTGGCGCCGTGCTCGCCTGTGGCGAGCAGGGCGAACTGTGCATCCGCGGGTACGGCCGGATGCTGGAGTACTTCGAGTTGCCCGCGGAGACCGCGGCCAGCATCGACGCCGAGGGCTGGATGCACAGCGGCGACCTCGCCCGGATGGACAGCAACGGCTACTTCGCCATCACCGGCCGGTGTAAGGACATCATCCGCCGCGGGGGCGAGACCGTGTCGCCGCGCGCCCTCGAGGACCTGCTCTTCGGCCGCCCGGGGGTCGCCGAGGTCGCCGTGGTGGGAGTGCCCGACGAGCGGCTCGGGGAAAAGGTGGCGGCCTTCATCCGGCCGACGACGCAGGCCGCGCCCGACCTGGCGGCGCTGCGACGCGAACTGATCGCCGCGGTCGCCAAGTTCAAGGTTCCGGAGTACTGGGTGCTGATCGACCAGCTCCCGCTGACTGCCTCGGGCAAGGTCCAGAAATTCGTGTTGCGCGACAGGTTCGTCGCGGGCGAGTACGACATCCAGCGCTTGCAAGGAGACACGCAATGAAGTTCGGTCTGGCCTTTGAGCTCTCCGTCCCGCGGCCGTTCACCAACGGCATCGAGCGGGAGGTGTACATGCGCAGCCTGGAGCAGGCGCGACTAGGCGACCAGCTCGGGTTCGACCAGGCCTGGGTGGTGGAGCACCACTTCATGGAGGAGTACTCGCACTCCTCCGGGCCCGACCTGTTCCTCGCGGCGCTGGCGATGATGACCGACCGTATCCGGCTCTGCCACGGCATCGTGGTGTGCGTCCCCGAGATCAACCCCGCGATCCGGGTCGCCGAGCGCGCCGCCGTGCTCGACGTGCTGTCCAACGGGCGCATGGAACTCGGCACCGGCCGGTCGGGCACGTGGACCGAGCTCGCCGGCTTCGGGGTCGACCCAGAAGAGACGAAGAAGACCTGGGACGAATACGTTCGGGTGATCCCGAAGATGTGGACCCAGGAACGCTTCTCCTACCAGGGCCGCTCGTTCTCCATGCCGGAGCGCATGGTGCTGCCCAAGCCCGTCCAGCGGCCGCACCCGCCGATGTGGGTGGCCGTCACCGCGCCCGGCACGGAGCTCGATGCCGCGGACCGCGGGCTCGGCAGTTACGGCGTCAGTTTCTCCTCCTCGCTGGTCGATCAGGAGAAGCGGATCGCCGGCTACCGCAAGCGAATCCAGTCCTGCGACCCGGTCGGGTCGTTCGTCAACGAGCAGGTGAACACCGTCAACTTCCTCTACTGCCACGAGGATGAAGGCATCGCCCTGACGACCGGTCAGAAACTCGTCACCGGGTTCTCCTCGGCGGCCGCCCAGGTGCTCGACATCCGCGACTCCTATCCCACCGCGGCCTACCGCGCACCCGGGTTGCTCTCCGCGATCAGGCAGGAGGCGGGCGCGCCCACGGACGGTAAGAAAAAGCCGGAAGGCCTGTGCTACGGAACCCCCGACCAGATCGAGGAGGCGCTGCGGCGCTGGGAATCGGTCGGTGTCGACCGGGTGGTGTTCATGGTCAACTACCTTGAGATCATCGACCAGGGCGCCGTGCTGGACAGCATGCGCCTGTTCGCGCGCGAGGTCATGCCCCGCTTCGGGCAGACCGCCTTCACCTCCGCGTCCCTCGACCTCGTGGCGAGTTCGGCGTGAGCGAGACGCACCTGGTCGGGCAACTCGACGTCACCGCGCTGGCCGGGACCTGGCCCCAGATCACCGATTTCGGGACTCCGCCGTGGGAACTCGGCCTGATCGACGTGGTGCACATCAACTACGAGACGACGTCCGCGACGATGCTCAGCACCCTGCCGCCGGCGGTCCACCCGAGCATCCCACCGCACCTGTCCTGGCTCGTGTACCGGGTGCACGACAGCGACCTCGGCCCGTTCCAGTTGGCCCAGACGCGGATCGGCTGCCGGATCGGGCTCAAGCCGCGCGGCCTGCTGACCTCGGCGGTGTGCGACAGCCCGATGGCCGTCAAAGAACTCGAGCGTCGCTGGGGTTTCCGGGTCCGGCTCGGCCAGATCCGGGTCACGCCGCGCAATGACCACGTGAATGTCCGGGTCGCCGTGGACGCCGCGTCCATCCTCGCCGTCGACATCGAGGGGCCGGTGCTGCTTCCGGGCTCCGGCGTGCCGATCGCGCCCGGCCTGAACCTGGCGAACACCCCGCTGGGGCGCCAACTGGTCCAGGTCGACCCGGAGTACGTCATCGCCAGCGCCGAGCGGGGCACACCGCGGCTGCGGCACTTCGACGCCGCCGCGTGGGGCGCCACCGGCGTCACGCCCAACTGGCCGATCTCCGGTGTCTGGATGCAGGCCGAGGTGACGCTGCCCGCCCTTCGTTTCGTCACCGACCCGGCCTCGCGCGCGGTGGACGGCACCGTCCGGCTTCCCGACAGCCGCTCCGGATGAACGAGGGGACGCAGGCGATCGACCGCGTGTACGCCGGGCTCGACTGGAAACTCGACGACGGGATCCTCACGGTCACGATCGACCGCCCGGAATGCCTGAACGCGATCGACACCCGGACGATGAACGAGCTCACCCATGTCTTCGCCCGGGCCCACCGCGACGACGCCGTGCGGGTCGTGATCGTCACCGGCCGCGGCCGCGCCTTCTGCGCCGGTGGCGACCTGCGACCCGGCGAGGCGACCTTCGACGCGGTCGACCAGGGCCGGGCCGACTCCGCGGCGGATCATGTCGAGACCGGCGGTCCGCTCGCGATGAGCGTGTTCACCAACCACAAGCCCTTCATCGCCGCCATCAACGGACCGGCCGTCGGGATCGGCCTAACGCTCACCCTTCCGATGGACCTGCGGATCGCCGTGCCGGGCGCCAAACTCGCGATGTCCTTCGTCCGGCGCGGCATCGTGCCCGACGCGTGCGCGACCTGGTTCCTGCCGCGGCTCGTCGGTGCCGGCACGGCGTTGGACTGGGCCGTCAGCGGCCGCACCTTCCGCAGCGAGGAGGCGCACCGGGCGGGTCTGGTCGACGAGCTCTGCCCGGCCGAGGAGTTGCTCGAGCGGGCGAATGAGCGGGCCCGGGAGTACCTGGCGGCCGCGCCGGTCGCGATCGCCGCCACCCGTGCGCTGGTGTGGCGGATGGCGGGTGCGCCGCACCCCCTGGACGCCTACGCGGTCGAGGCACCGATGATCTTCGAGCTCGGCGCCCGGTCGGACGCACGGGAGGGCGTGCGGGCGTTTCTCGACAAGCGCCCGCCGCGGTTCACCCAGCGGGTCAGCGCCGACATGCCCTCGAACTACCCGTGGTGGGACCGGGCCGAGGCGCTACGGCCCGAAGGCTCCCTGCCCCCGTTCGCCTAGGAAAGGCTGTCAACCCATGCGGGCGAGCGAGTACGGACTCGACACGCACTACGACCGGATCCAGGACGAGGTCCGCGCGGTCCTCGACGGCGTGGCCCCGGAGGACCGGGAGCCCACCGGCGGCCGGCTGAGCCCCCTGCTGGTCAAGGCGTTTGCGGAGTCCAATCTCTCCGAGCACATGGTGGCGGCGCGCCACGGCGGTCGGACGGAGACGATCGACCCGCTTGCGGTGTGCGTGATCCGCGAGGCACTGATGAACTCCTCCTCCCAGTTGGACGCGCTGTTCTCGCTGCAGGGCATCGGCAGCTACGCGCTGAGCCGGGCGGGCCACCCGGAGGTGCAGCAGCACTGGCTGCCGCGGATCGCCCGCGGCGAGGCGCTGGCCGCGATGGCGCTGACCGAACCGCACGCGGGTTCGGATCTGAAGTCGATCACCACCACCATGCACGAGGACGGCGACGACCTGGTGATCTCGGGGCACAAGAACTACATCTCGCACGCCTCGGTCGCCGACGTGATCACCGTTTTCGTGCGCGAGGGCGAGGGTTACTCCCTGGCGGTGGTGCCGGCCCGGACGCCCGGTCTGCGGATCGAGGACGGCCCGACCCTGATCGCGCCGCACGAAGTCTCCGATCTGTATTTCGACGAGGTGCGGGTCCCGCGCTCGCACCGCATCGGCGCGCCGGGCGAGGCCTTCGAGCACGTGCTGGCCACCCTCACGGTGTTCCGCGCGTCCGTGGCCGGCTCGGCCGTGGGGCTGGCGCAGGCTGCGCTGGACACCGCGTTGGAGCACTGCGTGACCCGCGAGCAGTTCGGCCGGCCGCTGTGGAAACTGGGCGCGGTCGGTGCTCTTCTGGCCGACTGTGCCGGCGAGGTGGAGATGGCGCGGCTGTTGGCCTACCGCGCGGCCGGGCGCGCGAAGGCGGGCAGCCCCGACGCGTTGGACTACTCCTCGATGGCGAAGCTGGCGACCACCGAGATCGCCTGCCGTGTCGTGGACCGATGCCTGCAGACCATGGGCCGCTTCGGACTCGAGGCCGAGGGCCATATGGCTCAGCTCTACCTCATCGCCCGCCCGCTGCGGATCTACGAGGGCGCCAACGAGGTGCTGCGGCTCGGGGTGGCGCGATACCTGGTCGGTGCGCGGTAACCGGCCGCATCGCAGCTCAGATCGTTGACAGAAGTTGTAAATACTTACTATCTTTAATCGCCGGCACGCAGCACCGGCCTCCGAAGGCGATCAAGGGAGATCCGCATGACGGCCCCGGCCACCGACCCGCAGGTACTGAATCGCATCTACGAGCTCGCCGCCCGCATCCGGCTCTGCGACGAGCGGGTGATCAAGATGCTCACGGGTGGTGAGATGGCGATCATCTACTACCCGGTGACCGGGCAGGAGGTGCTCGCGGCGGCTTCCGGTGCGGTCCTTCGTGCGGACGACTACGTCGTCACCACCTACCGCGGCATGCACGACCAGGTCGCCAAGGGGATGCCCTTCGGCCCGCTCTTCGCCGAGTACATGGGCCGCGTGAGCGGTGCGTGCAAGGGCAAGGGCGGGCCCATGCACATCACCTACCCCGAGCTCGGAATCATGGTGACCTCGGGCATCGTCGGTGGTGGGCTGCCGATCGCCAACGGGCTCGGCTGGGCTGCGCAGCTGCTCGGGCAGGACCGGGTGACGGTCGTGAACTTCGGCGACGGCGCGGCGAACATCGGAGCCTTCCACGAGGCGCTCAACCTCGCGGCGCTCTGGGACCTGCCCGTCGTGTTCCTCTGCCAGAACAACCGCTACGCCGAGCACACCAGCTACGCGCGCAGCCAGCGCAACGAGCAAGTGGCACCGCGCGCCGAGGGCTATGGGATGGCCGGGGTGACCGTCGACGGCAACGACGCGGCCGCGATCTACTCCGTGCTCGCCGAGGCCGTGGCCAAGGCGCGGCGCGGCGAGGGACCGACGCTGGTGGAGGCCATGACTTACCGCTTCAACGGGCACTACTTCGGCGATCCGCAGGAGTACATGCCGACCGAGGAGAAGAAGGCCGCCAAGGCCGCCGACCCGGTCAAGGCGTTGCGACGCAAACTGATCGACGAGGGCCACGCGAACGAGGAGGATCTCGCCGCGCTCGAGGCGCGGATCCGCGCCGAGCTCGACGAGGCGGTCGCGGCCGCGAAGGCGGCGCCGATGCCGGACCTCGCTGAGCTCTACACCGACGTGTACGCCGAGGAGCTGGCCTCATGAGCACGATCGACGCGCCGGGGGGCACCCGGCTGATGGGCTTCGGCGAGGCGCTCAACGACGCCCTCGACGTCGCCCTCCAGATCGACCCCACCGTCGTGCTGCTCGGCGAGGACATCGACGACGAGTCCACCGGCGGCAACTTCAAGATCACCGCGGGTCTGTCCACCAAGCACGGCGATCACCGCGTGCGCACCACGCCTATCTCGGAGCAGGCGATCGTGGGCGCGGCCATCGGCGGCGCGCTCGGCGGCCTGCGCCCGGTCGCGGAGATCATGTTCGTGGACTTCCTCGCCGTGGCGATGGACCAGATCGTCAACCACGCCGCCCGGCTGCGTTACATGTCCGGCGGCAAGACGCCGGTGCCGATCACCATCCGCACCGCGAGCGCCGGCGGTCAAGGATTCGGCGGCCAGCACTCCGGCATGCTCGAGTCCTGGTTCACCCACGTCCCCGGGCTGAAGGTCGTCGTGCCGGCATCCGCCGACGACGCCAAGGGCCTGCTGCTGTCCTCGATCTTCGACCCCGACCCCGTCCTGTTCATCGAGTCCTCCCGCCTGTACTTCGGCAACATGGCCTTCGGCGAGCCCGGCGGCGACCCACGGCGCCTGCACGTCGAGGTGCCGCTCGGGGACTACCGGGTGCCGCTCGGAAAGGCGCGGATCCGCCGGGAAGGCGACGCGGTCACCCTCGTGACCTACGGCCGTCAGGTGGATGACGCCACCAAGGTCGCGGACCGGCTCGCCGAGGAGGGAATCTCGGTCGAGCTGATCGACCTGCGCTCGCTCGTACCGCTGGACCTGGAGACCGTTCTGGCCTCGGCCGCGAAGACCCGGCGCGTGGTGATCTTCCAGGAGGCCGTCACGCGCTCCGGCTTCGGTGGCGAGCTCGCCGCGCGCATCACCGAGGAGCTGTTCGACACCCTCGAGGTGCCGGTACGGCGCCTCGGTGCGCCGAACACCCCCGTGCCGTACGCCGCCAACCTGGAGACCGCCTACCAGCCGTCCGCCGAGGCGCTCGCCGCAGAGGTACGTGAGACCGTCGAACGAAAGGCCAGGGCTTCCTAGATGAGCACTCCGATCCTGCTGCCCAGGATGGGGGCGTCGATGACGCACGCGGTCTTCATCGAGTGGCTGGTTCCCGACGGGTCGGCCGTCACCGAGGGGGACGAGCTCTACATCGTAGGCACTGACAAGGTCGACCAGACCGTCGAGGCCACCGCCACCGGCACCCTGCGCACCGAGGCGCAACCCGACCAGGAGTTCGCCATCGGCGAGCAACTGGGCGAGATCGTGTGACCGTGCGATCGTGAGCTGGACGGTCTACGTCCGACCGGGAGGAGCGGCCTTCGCCGTCCGGGAAGGGGAGACCCTGATGGCGGCGGCCACCCGCGAGGGTTACCGCTGGCCGACGATCTGCGGCGGCAAGGCGACGTGCACCACCTGCTTCGTTCAGGTCGTCGAGGGCCGTGCCTCGGTACCTCCGGCCGGCTTGGTCGAGACCAACGCTCTGCGAATGCTCGTCAAGCGCTTCGCGGACGACCCCGGCCGGATCCGACTCGCGTGCCAGGTCACCGTCGCCGGCGACGGGGTTGTCGTACTGCGTCCTGGGGTCCGCCGTGCAGAAGGAGAAATACATGAGTGAGCCCTCCCCGCGGGTCGCCGTCGTGACGGGCGCCGCGCGCGGCATCGGATTGGGGATCGCCGAGCGACTGCTCGGCGACGGGATGGCGGTCGCCCTCCTGGACCTCGACGCCCCCGGGGTGAAGGAGAGCGCCGAGCGCCTCCGGGCCCTCGGCGCTCGCGTAGGCGCGGTTGTCGCGGACGTCTCCGACCCGGGTCAGGTCGCGGCCGCCCTGCAGCAGGTCGAGCGTGAGCTGGGCCCACCCACGGTCCTCGTCAATAACGCCGGCGTGACGCGGGACGCGTATCTGTTCAAGATGAAGGTCGAGGACTGGGACCTCGTGCTGCAGGTGCACCTGCGCGGCGCCTTCCTGATGTCGCAGGCAACTCAGGCGTACATGACCCAGGCGGGCTGGGGCCGCATCGTGAACATCTCCAGCGCCTCGGCCCTCGGCCTGCGGGGGCAGGCCAACTACTCCGCCGCCAAGGCGGGGCTGCAGGGGCTGACGAAGACTCTCGCCCTCGAGCTCGGCAGGTTCGGGGTCACCGTGAACTCCGTCGCGCCGGGTTTCGTCATGACGGATATGACCAGGGCCACGGCGGCGCGACTCGGGATCCCGTGGGAGGAGTACGTGCCGAAGATCGAGGCCGAGATCCCCGTGCGGCGCGCAGGGGTGCCGGCCGACATCGCGCACGCGGTGTCCTACTTCGCGAGCGAGGGCGCGGGCTACGTCAGCGGGCAGGTCCTCTATGTCGCGGGGGGACCGACGTCGTGACGAGCCTCCCGGTAGCGGCCGACGGCCGCCGGCTGCTGCGGGTGGAGGCCCGCAACGCGCGCATCCCGGCGCGTCCGCGGCCGGATTGGCTGCGGACCCGGGTGCAGGCCGGGCCGGGCTTCCGCGACGTCGAGGCACTGGTCCGGGCCGGCGACCTGCACACCGTGTGCGAGGAGGCCGGCTGTCCGAACATCGCCGAGTGCTGGGAGGACCGCGAGGCGACCTTCCTGATCGGCGGCAACCGATGCACGCGGCGCTGCGACTTCTGCCTGATCGACACCGGCCGTCCGGAGGCCCTGGACCGCGACGAGCCCCGTCGCGTCGCGGCCTCGGTCCGGGCCATGGGGCTGCGCTACGCGACCGTGACGGGGGTGGCCCGCGACGACCTGCCCGGCGGCGGTGCGTGGCTGTACGCCGAGACGGTCCGTCAGATTCACGCCGCGGTCCCGGGGACGGGCGTGGAGCTGCTGATCCCTGACTTCTCCGGTCGGCCCGAGCCGCTCGACGAGGTGTTCGCCGCGACTCCCCAGGTGCTCGCGCACAACGTCGAGACCGTGCCTCGGCTGTTCCGCCGGATCCGCCCGGGCTTCACCTTCGAACGCTCGCTGGCGGTCCTCTCCCGCGCAGCGCGGGCCGGACTGGTAACGAAATCGAATCTGATCCTGGGCCTGGGGGAGGAGCCGGCCGAGATTCCCGGTGTGCTGGCCGAGCTGCGCTCCGCGGGCTGCGAGCTGGTGACCGTCACCCAGTACCTCCGCCCGTCGCAGCGGCACCACCCGGTGCAGCGGTGGGTGCGTCCCGAAGAGTTCGCGGCGCATGCGGACGAGGCCACGGCGCTGGGCTTCGCCGGCGTCATGTCCGGTCCGCTGGTCCGCTCGTCCTACCGGGCGGGCCGGCTCTACGCGCAGGCCGTGCAGGCGCGCGAGCCGGCCGGCTCTGCGCTGGCCCTGACGGCGCGGAGCTGAGGGGTCCGGACGATGGACGCACCCAAGCCGTTCACCCTCGTGGTGGAGCAGGGCAAGGTCAACGAGTTCACCCGCGCGGTGGCGTTGCCCGGGCGAGACGGCCCCCGGGAACACGCCGACCTCTCACCGCCGACCTTCCTGATGTCCGCGGCGTTCTGGTGCGGCCCGGAGAACCTGGCCATCACGCACGACGAGCGCTTTGACCGGACGCTGCACGCCGGCGTCGAGTTCGTGTTCGAGGGCCCACCCCCCGCGCCGGGAACCCGGCTGACGGGGCAGGCACGGCTGGGTGCCGTGACCGAGAAGGCGGGCCGGCGCGGTGGCCGGATGGAGTTCACCGACGAGGTGGTCGACTACGTCGACGACAGCGGCGCCCTCGTGGTCCGCTACACCTCGACCACGGTGGTCGTGGAGAAGCCGCCGGCCCAGTAGTCCGCCGGCTCAGTAGCCCGCGAGCCACCCGCCGTCGATGACGTGGCACGCGCCGGTCGAGTAGGACGCCTCGTCGGAGGCGAAGAACGCGATGACGTTGGCGATCTCGGCCGGGGCCGCCGACCGCGCCAGGGGGATCTTCGTCGCCAGCAGGGCGTTGATGTCGATTCCGGCGGCGAGGGCCACCTCGTGCATGGGCGTGTCGACCGCCCCGGGGTTCACCGCGTTGACCCGCACCCCGGTGCCGGCGAGCTCCAGCGCCGCGACCTTGGTCATGCCGTTCACCGCGTGCTTGGAGGCGCAGTACGCGATCTGCCCGGGCCCGCCGACCAGACCGTCGGTGGAGGACACGTTCACGATCGAGCCGGAACCCTGACCGGCCATCACCGCGCCCGCGGCCTTCATGCCGAGGAACACGCCGATCTGGTTGACCCCGATGACCTTCTGGTAGGTCTCCAGACTGGTGTCGAACATCGAGCTCAGGGCCACGATGCCGGCGTTGTTCACCAGGATGTCCAGGCCGCCGAACGAGGCGCGCACGGTCTCGATCGCGGCCGCCCAGGACGCATCGTCGCTCACGTCGAGCTCGACAAACATGGCGGCCTCGCCGAGGTGGTCGGCCAGCGCCTTGCCCTCCTCGACCCGTAGGTCGGCGATCGCCACCCTGGCACCGTCCGCGACGAACCGCTCTACCACGGCCGCGCCGAGGCCGCGGGCCCCGCCGGTGACGATGGCGCTCTTACCGTCGAACCGTGTCACGAGATTCTCCTGCGCTGTTGGCGGTGAAGGTGAGGTGGAGCGTGGCCGGGCCGCGTGAGAAGGCGGTGCGCCACTGCATCGGGTGCCCAGGGTCGAGCCGCAGATCCTGGAGCCGGTCCAGCACCTCCTCCAGCGCGACCCGCATCTCCAGCTCGGCGAGGGTCGCACCGACGCACCGGTGTAGCCCGTGGCCGAAGGAGAGGTGGCGGCTGGCGTTGCGTCGGTGGATGTCGATCACGTCCGGGTCCTCGAACGCCTCGGGGTCGCGGTTGCCCGCACCCAGGTAGAACAGCACGCGGTCGCCGGCCGCGAGCTTCTGCCCGCGGAGTTCGACGTCGTGGGCAGCCGTGCGCCCCAGACCCGGGGCCGGCGCCTCGAACCGCAGGAATTCGTCGACCGCCTTGCTCTTGTCCTCCAACGCGCGGACCTGCTGGCACAGCTGCGGGTCGGCGGCGAGATTTTTCACGGCGTTGCCGAGCCCGTTGGCGGTGGTCTCCAGCCCGCCGATGATCAGGTTGGTCAGGGTCTGGATCTGCTCGGGCTCGGTGAGCCGGCGGTCGCCGATGTCGCCGGACACCAGCGCCGTCACGACGTCGTCGCGCGGCTCGGCCCGTCGGGAGGCGAGGATTCCGGCACTCCACGGGATCAGCTGGGCGAGGACCTCGCCGGCCTTGTGCGGCTCCATCACCAGGGTGTCCACCCATTCGAGCACCTCGGTGAGCTCCGCGACCGGAATCCCGAGGTAGACGCCGAAGAAGACCTGGGCCGGGAACGGCACCGCGAACTCACTCATGAACTCGCAGGATCCGCGCTGCTCGAACTTCGCGATCAGGTCGCGCGCGAGCTCGCGGATCGCCTCCTCGCGTCCACTCACGGAGTCGTTGTGGAAGTACGGGTTGAGCAGCTTGCGCATGCCCCGGTGCAGCGGGGGGTCGACGTCTTGCGGCAGCAGGTGGAATTCGACGTCGCCGAAGTCGAACAGCACGGGCGCGGCGCCGTCCGTGCTGGTGAAGCTCTGCCAATCCTTGAACGCCGCGCACACGTCGTCGTGGCGGGTCACGATCCACTGGCCCTTGCCGTGCGCGTCGCTGAAGCCCACCGGGCACTCGGACTGCATCTGCCGCATGGTCGACCAGAACACCTCACTCGGGACCTCGGCGGCCTCGTCCGGCGCGGCCAGCGCAGGATCGAGCGGGCTGAAGTGGGTGCAGGGGGTCTGCGATTCGATCACCGGGAGCTCCTGTTGCGCGCATCCGACGGGGGAACTACTCTCCATGAAGATAGCAAGTACCTACAAGCATAGGCAAGCGTTCCGCGGGACGCGGGAACGATGAGGCCGCTCGATGCGAGGAGTGACTGATGGCCGTGGCCGGACAGAGGCTGTGCATCTGGTGTGGGGTTCCGATGATCGTCTTCATGCTGACCGGCTTCCTGCTGGCGGGCTTCGTGCCGCCGCCGTCGCCCGCCGACTCGGCGGCGGAGGTTGCGCAGATGTACCGCGAGAACGCGACCGGGATCCGGGCCGGACTGGTACTCGCCATGTTCGGATCGGCGCTGCTCGCGCCGTTCGCGGCCGCGATCTCGACCCAGTTGCGCCGCATCGAGGGCCGCGACTCGCCGCTGGCCTTCGCTCAACTCGCGCTCGGTGCCGCACTGCCGCTCATCTTCATCATCCCGATCGTGGTGCTGGAGACGGCCGCGTTCCGGCCCGAGCGCCCCGCGCAGTCGGTCCAGGACCTGAACGACCTCGGCTGGCTTCTGTTCATCGCGGTGGTTTCCACCGTGGTGCTGGAGCTGTTGGTGATCGGCGTTTGCATTCTGCTGGACTCCCGGCCGGCGCCGATCTACCCGCGCTGGGCGGGTTACTACAACCTCTGGGCCGCTGTCATGCTGATGCCCGGTGGCGGCACCGTGTTCTTCACCGACGGCCTGCTGGCCTGGAACGGTCTGCTGTGCTGGTGGATCCCGCTGGCCGTGTTCGGCTCGTGGCTCGCCGTCATGACCGTGCTCACGCTCCGGGCCATCGACGTCCAGGCGGCCGGGGCCGACGCCACGTCAAGCACCGATCCGGGCACCGAGCCGGGACGGCTGTCGCCGGTGGTCGGCACGTTCGGCTAACGGAGATTCTCCAGGATCGTCGTGTTGGCCTGGCCGCCGCCTCCGCACATCGTCTGCAACCCGTAGCGGAGGCCGTTGTCGGCGAGGTGGTGCACCAGGGTGGTCATCAGTCGGGCGCCGGAGGTCGCCCATCATCGTGAAGAAGTCGACCTGCATCGCTACCCGGCCGCAGAAGACGTCGACGATGCGAGGCGTCAGAGCCTGCCGCTCGGTCCGGCTGATCACGCCTAAGGCGAAGGCCGACGCCCGTAGTGCGTTGTCTGAAACGGGGCCCCACAATGACCAGCACAGCGGGGTCAACACGCCCGGCATGGCCTCACCGACGTTCGTGGTGCCGTAGTGCAGGTGCGGGTGGATCGCCCCTTGGAGGGGGTCCCAGTCGTCGTCCAACATCGACCACTAGCCGTCGCGCGGTCCGCCAGGCAGCGACATCTCTACTCCATTCACACCATCCGGCGGTACGGGATCCCCGCCCACCGCCGACGACCCCGTCGACACAGTCTCTGACAACGTCGCCTCCGACATCGTGACTGCCTTCACCTGGCGTGGAGCATGAGACGAGTAAGTGTTCACTCACAAGAAGGTTTCCAGATTTTTGTCCAACTCATTCTGTAAGTTGCTACTTACTACTATTATTCGGATGGCGGATCGGCCGCCGGCGCGAGAGCGGGGGCTAGGAGCGAGTGCTAGCTGTCCCGAGGACTCCCACGCAGGGAACTGTCCAGACCGCACTGAACGGCACCGTCGCACCCACTGACCCAGCCCGTCGACCAACCCACGGGGAGCGACCCATGACCGCCATTGCCGAGCCGCTGGGTATCGACCTGGCGAGTAACACCCAAGTGTTCCTTGCGATCACCATCTACACGTTCGCGGTGGTGACCGTGATTTGGGTAGTTGGGCTGATCCGGGACAACCACTCGATCATGGACGCCTACTACGGCTTCGGTTACGTCATCCCAGCGGTCTTCGCGTTCACCCTTGCCGACGCCCAGTCCCAGACCGCACTGGCGTTGTTGCTCATGGTGTCCCTGCACGGCCTGCGCCTAGGCTGCTACCTGGCCAAACGGATGCGCGGCTACATCAAGGCACACGGCGGCGACCCGCGATACAACAAGTTCCGGCGACAGCTCGACCCCGGTTACCTACGAGCAATCGACCCATCACGATGACCCACGACCCCGGGCCCGGCCCATCAACAACGCCAAAGCTGGGTCCGCTGAACGGATAGTGCCGCTGACCCGGATGTCGGTCTACGACCGGAGGTTCTCCAGGATCGTGGCGTTGGCCTGACCGCCGCCTTCGCACATCGTCTGCAACCCGTAGCGGAGGCCGTTGTCGGCGAGGTGGTGCACCAGGGTGGTCATCAGTCGCGCCCCGGACGCCCCGAGCGGGTGGCCGATCGCGATCGCCCCGCCCGCGGGGTTCAGGGTCTTTTCGTCGGCGCCTAATTCGGCCAGCCAGGCCAACGGAACGGGTGCGAAGGCCTCGTTCACCTCGAAGGCGCCGATGTCGGCGAGGGCGAGCCCGGATCGCTGCAGGGCCTTGCGGGTGGCCGGGATGGGCGCGCTGAGCATCATGACCGGGTCGTCGCCGGCCAGGACTGCGGTGTGCACCCGGGCCAGCGGGCGCAGGCCGAGACGGCGCGCGGTCTCACTCGTCATCATCAGCAGGGCGGCAGCGCCGTCGCTGATCTGCGACGAGTTGCCCGCATGAACGACGCCATCCTCGCGGAAGACCGGCTTGAGCCCTGCGAGCGTGTCCACGCTGGTGCCGCGGCGCAATCCCTCGTCGGCGGTGACGACCGTTCCGTCCGCGGTTCGCACCGGGACGATCTGCCGGGCGAACAGCCCGCCGTCGGTGGCCGCGGCCAGCTTGTCGTGGGAGCTCGCGGCGAACTCGTCGAGCCGGGCGCGGGAGAGCTTCCACTTCTCGGCCATCATCTCCGCGCCGATGCCCTGGTTGAAGCGCACGCCGTAGCGTGCCGCCACGGCCGGGCCGCCCGACTCGCCGAGCGCGGGGTTGGCGGTGATCGAACCCAGCGGGATCGCGCTCATCAGTTCCACGCCGCCCGCGACGACCACGTCGTAGTGACCGGCGATCAGGCCCGCTGCGGCGAAGTGGACGGATTGCTGCGACGAGCCGCACTGGCGGTCGATGGTCACGCCGGGCACCGACTCCGGCCAGCCGGCCGCGAGCACGGCCATCCGCCCGATGTCGTTTGCTTGCTGCCCGACCTGCTGTACGCAGCCCCAGATCACGTCGTCGACGAGGGCCGGGTCGAGGTCGTTGCGCGCAGCCAGCGCGGTGAGGACGGAGGCCGACAGATCCGCGGCGTGGACGCCGGATAGACCGCCGTTGCGCTTGCCGACGGGGGTGCGCACGGCGTCGACGATGACGGCGTCTGCGGACATGGTTCCTCCAGGGCTCGGAATACGTGGAGATAGTGAGTGCTCACCGCGAGAGTAGTGCGGCTCATCCCAAAAACAAAGTAAGTCATTACTTGCGTGCCAGTGCCGTTCCGGTTAGCGTATGACGAGGCTCACAACGCCTGAAGGGTCGGGAGCGCCGGCCCGTGACATCCGCGAGGAGGAGGAGGACCTGTGACCCGTCTGACACGCCTGGTGGCTGCGGGGATCGGTATCGCCGCCGTCCCGGGTTGGATGCTGGGGATCGCCCCAGCGGTGAAAGCCGACTCGGCGAGCGCTGCCTACGACGCCTTCGCGAACGCCTCCGCCTTTGAGGTGTCGATCGCCAATCCGTCGCTGCCCGCGCTCCCTGCGCTGGTGGGCGGCGGACCCGAGGCGGACGCGCGCCAGTCCTCCTCGGGTCAGGGTGACGCGAACGCCTCCACGCCCTACACAGGTGACACCGTCCCCGGTGTGCCTGGGGTCGCGGGGGCTCTGTTCGGCCTTCCCGTGCCGCCCTTCCCGTTCATCGCCTCGAGCACCCGCGGCACGCCGCCGGTGCGCACGTCCTACCCCGGTGTCGAGCTCACCGCCCGCTCCGATGACTTCTCCACGGCCGCCAAGGCGGTGCTCGGCAGCGACGGGGCGGGCGCCAACGCCTCCGCGCGGGTCGATCAGAACTCGGCGGGCGACGTGGTCGCCCGCGCCGTCACCGAGGCCAGCAACCTGCAGATCGGCGCGCTGATGTCGCTGTCGAACTTCCGGACCATCGCGGAGACGAAAGCGGACGGCTTCACCGGCAAGATCACGCGCTTCAGTTCGACCTCCATCGGAGGGATCGACGTCCCCGGCCTGGTCCTGCGCCTGCCCGAGCAGAGCCCCGGCAAGGCCCCACTTCCCGTGCCGATCCCGGGGGTGCCGAACCAGGAGCCGCTCGACCTGCCGCCGTTCCCGGTCCCGATGGGCGGCACGACCTTGTCCGACCCGAAGATTGGCCTGCGGGAGGGCACCTTCACGCTCACGCAGCCCGTGGACGGCAAGCCGCAGACCTTCGCTCTGCCGACCCAGCCCGTGCTCGACGCGTTCAAAGCCGCCGGCGTGACGCTGACGTACCAGTCGGCGAGCCAGCTCCCGAAGGGCATCAGCTCCGGTACGTACACCTTCCGCTACACCATCCCCGCCCCCCCGCCGAACAGCGGCTACAACGGCCCGACCGACGTCATCCAGTCGACCGGTGCCGCCAGCGCACTGGTGGACTTCGCGGTGGCCGGCCAGGCGGCCACCACTGGCGGGCCGGGGGTATCGGCCGGCCCCGCAC
>NZ_JACDFE010000269.1 GCF_013815995.1 Sporichthya sp. | reverse complement strand
GTCGAGACGGACGGTGAACCGGCCGCGGTCGACGGTGACGACCCGGCCGTCGACGGCCTCGTCATGGCTGGGGCGGAGCCGGCTGCGCGGCCGGGTGCCCCGGCCGGGCCGCACCCGCACATCGTCCTCGTCGTAGCGACGGGCCGGGCGCGGGTTCTGACGGTTACTCAGCAGAGACTCCGAGCATGCCGTTCCACAGGTCGACGAATTCGGGCATCGTCTTCCCGGTGGTGGCGATGTCCTCGACCTCGACGCCGGGAATCAACAGGCCGATCAGGGCCCCGGTGGTGGCCATGCGGTGGTCGGCGTAGGTGCCGAACACGCCGCCGTGCAGCGGGCGCGGCCGGATGGTCAACCCGTCGCGGGTCTCGGAGACGTCGCCGCCGAGGGTGTTGATCTCGGTGGCCAGTGCGGCCAGGCGGTCGGTCTCGTGCCCGCGCATGTGCCCGATGCCGCGCAGGGTGCTCGGCGTGCTCGCCAGCGCTGCGATGCCGGCGATGGTCGGGGCCAGTTCGCTCACCTCGCGCAGGTCTGCGTCGATGCCGAGGATCCGACCCCGTCCGCGCACCACCAGGCCGCCGCGACCGAGCCGGCATTCCGCGCCCATCCGCGCCAGCAGGCCGCGCAGCAGGTCCCCGGGTTGCGTGGTGGCCCGTGGCCAGCCGGCCACGGTCACCGTGCCGCCGGTCACCAACGCGGCGGCCAGGAACGGCGCGGCGTTCGACAGGTCGGGCTCGACGTCGAGGTCGCGGGCGACGATCCGGCCCGGTGCGACCCGCCAGCGCTGTGGGGTCTCGTCCTCGATGTCCACGCCGGCCTGACGCAGCATCAGCACGGTCATCCGAATGTGCGGCAGCGAAGGAACGGGCGGGCCGACGTGCACCACGTCGATGCCCTTGTCGTAGCGGGGCGCGGCCAGCAACAGGCCGGAGACGAACTGCGAGGAGGCCGAGGCGTCGATCTGCACGTTGCCGCCGGGCAGTCCGCCGCGCCCGCGGACGGTGAAGGGCAGGTGACCGGTACCGGTGTCGATGCTCGCGCCGAGGTCGCGCAGCGCGGACAGCACGGGGCCCATCGGCCGTTCCCGGGCGCGGGGGTCCCCGTCGAAGCTGATCTCGCCGTAGGCGAGCACGGCCACCGGCGGAACGAAGCGCATCACGGTGCCCGCCAGGCCGCAGTCCACCGCGGCCGGACCCTGCAAGGGATGGGGTTCTACCCGCCAGTCCGGGCCGGTGCCCGCACCCGGAATCTCGGACACGGCGGTCCCGAGCGCACGCACCGCGCCCACCATCAGGTCGGTGTCTCGGGAAACCAGCGGCCGGCGGATCGTGCTGGGCCCGTCGGCGAGCGCCGCGAGCAGCAGCGCGCGATTGGTGATGGACTTCGACCCGGGCACATGCACCGTCGCGTCCACCGGGCCCACCGCGAGCGGGGCCGGCCAGGGCGCGGGAGAAGTCACGTTCGTTGAGGGTAGTCGCCGCGCAGGGAAGGTCGGTCATTGCCGGAGCAGCCACGGGTGATCGAGACCCCCGGGGGACCGGCGAGCGCGGAAGTGTTCGCGGTGTCCAAGGGAAAGCCGAAACGCACGCTCGTGCTCGGGCACGGAGCCGGCGGTGGCACCGGGGCCCGGGATCTGCAGGCCCTGGCGCAGGCGCTGCCCGCGCGCGGCACCTCGGTGGTGCTGGTGGAACAGCCCTGGCGCCTCGCCGGCAGGAAGGTCGCCGGGCCGCCGCCGACCCTGGACGTGGCGTGGATCGCGGTGCTGGAAGAGCTGAGAAGGGCGCCCCAATTCACGGGACTCCTCTCCCCGTCGCTGATCGTGGGTGGGCGCTCGGCGGGGGCGCGCGTCGCCTGCCGGACGGCCACCACGGTGGGGGCCGTCGCGTGCCTGGCGCTGTCCTTCCCGCTGCACCCGCCGGGCCGCCCGGAGCGCAGCCGGGTGGACGAGCTGCTGGGGACGGGTGTTCCGACCCTGGTGGTGCAGGGGGAGAGGGACAGCTTCGGCGGCCCGCCGGAGTTCCCGCCCGGGACCGAGATCGCCGAGGTCCCCGGCGCCGACCACGGCTTCAAGGTGCCGGCCCGGGCCGAACTCGGCCAGGCGGGAGCGCTCGCCCTGATCACTGACGCGGTAATGGAATGGATCTCCGCGTTGTAGGAACGGGAATCTCGGTTGACTTTTGGTGGTTACAGCTCCAGTCCGCACACGTCGATTGGAGGAGGTCCGGATGAGCGCTCTGCTCGCACCGCCGGCACCCAAGGCAACGCGGAATGCGCCGCCCGCACCCCATCCGAAGCTGAAGGGGCGTGGCATAGGCTCGATGGTGATGACCACCACGGAGACTCAGGAACAGCGCGTCGCGCGCTTCGAGCGCGATGCCCTGCCGTTCCTGGACCAGCTCTACGCCGCCGCGATGCGGATGACCCGGAACCCGGCCGACGCCGAGGACCTGGTGCAGGAGACCTTCGCCAAGGCCTTCGCCTCGTTCCACCAGTTCGAGGACGGCACGAACCTCAAGGCGTGGCTCTACCGCATCCTCACGAACACGTTCATCAACTCCTACCGCAAGAAGCAGCGCGAGCCGAAGCAGAGCGGTGCCGAGGACGTCGAGGACTGGCAGCTCGCCCGCGCGGAATCGCACACCTCCACCGGACTGAAGTCGGCCGAGGTCGAGGCCCTCGAGCACCTGCCCGACTCCGATGTGAAGGACGCGCTGCAGGAGTTGCCGGAGGACTTCCGGATCGCGGTGTACCTCGCCGACGTCGAGGGCTTCGCGTACAAGGAAATCGCCGAGATCATGGGCACCCCGATCGGCACCGTGATGTCGCGGTTGCACCGGGGCCGGCGCCAGCTCCGCGATCTGCTGTCCGACTACGCCCGCGACCGGGGCCTGGTCCCGGCCGGCCCCCCAGGTTCGGGAACTGTTGAGCCCGCCACGGAGGACCCGTCATGACATCCGGGCTGCCTCACTTCACCTCGTGCGCGGACGTCATCGCCCGCGTCGCCGAGTTCATCGACAGCGAGCTGGACCAGGCGGACTGCGCGAAGATCCAGGAGCACCTCGACGAGTGCGGGCCCTGCCTGCGCGAATTCGGGCTGGATCAGCTGGTCAAGGACATCGTCAAGCGGGGATGCGGTTGTGAACCGCCGCCCGAGGATCTGCGCTTGAAGGTGATGATCCGGATCCGCGAGGTCCAGGTACAGATCACCATCGAGGACTGACATCTGCCAGTGACCCGCCCCTGGGGAATGTCACTCACTCCCAGCGCGTGACATGACGGGCGACACGCCCGAAATCTCCGCAATGTCACGAAGGCCCCCGCCGCTCTAGCGGCAGGGGCCTTTCCGGTGTTGCGTCCGCTTCAGGAGTTGGGACGACGACCGTGATTCGACTTCGACCTTTTGCGGGCCTTGCGGCGCCGAGCTCTCTTGCCCATGGGTTCGCTCCCTCGATTTCGATTCGACCGACATCGTCCCACACCCCTTCGGAGGAGCAGGAGCGCGCACCTGGGCTCTCCGGTGACTACACAGCGTGGCGCGCCACAACCCGTCCGGGTGATCGATCTCCCGGATATGGGCACTTAGTGTGCGTAACGTTTTGAAGATCAACTGAAGGGCCAATCTGGAGGTTCTTCAGCCGAAGAAGGGGCAATTCCCATGGGCAAGCTCCGCTCTGTCATCGAACAGTTCCTGTCGGCGGGTTCCACCGCCAAGTGGGAGTAAATCCGGCGCGTCCGCCGGCCACCCGAGCCAGGAGGGGAGGTGTCGTTGTCATGCGCGAAGAGAACTGGAAGTGGGGCTGAGCACCCGCTGATTCCTGACCGTCCCGGAGACTAGAGTCCGGAACGGAACCCTGAGCGGGACGGGGAGGAGATGTCTGCTCTTCCCTGGCGTGCGCGGGTGTACGTCATCGCGGTGTGCGTAGCTGCCGTCGCCGCCGCGTCTGCCGTCTTCTTCACCGGTACCGATCCGGTGGCCCTGGTCGTGATCGGCCTCTTGTTCGCCGTTCTCGACCCGCTCTCCACCGTCAGCCTCGGCCGTGGCCGTGGGGTGACGCTCTCGGCGAGCTTCCCGGTCTCACTCGCTGCCGTGATTCTGCTCGGACCGGCCGGGTCAGCCCTGATCAGCTTGGCGAGCGCGGCGTACCAGCCGGCGCGGCCGCCGATGGTCAAGCGGCTGTTCAACGCCGCCGAACTCGCGGTGTCCGCCGCCTGCGCCGGCGTGGTCTACACCGGGCTCGGCGGCGAGGACAAGCTCGGCAGCGACGACTTCCCCCTGGTGCTGCTGGTCGTGGTCGCGACCGCCGCTGTGTACAGCGCGGTCAACGCGAGCCTGGTCGCCGGGGTTCTCACCCTCGCCCAGGGGGTGCCGTTCGGGCACGGCCTGCGCACCACGCTGTCGACCGGCCTGGTCGGCTACCTGCTCTACGGCCTCTTCGGTCTGATGATGGCCGTGCTGTGGAGCACCGAGGTCGGCGCGCTGGCGGCCGCGCTGGTCCTGCTGCCCCTGTTGGTGGCCCGGTGGGCCTTCGGCCAGTACGCGGCCGAGCGGGAGGCCTACGAGCGCACCGTCCGGACCCTGGTGGCCGCCGTGGAGACCAAGGACCTCTACACCCGCGGCCACTCCGAGCGGGTCTCCACCGGCGCGGAACTGATCGCCCGTCGGATCGGGATGTCCGAGGACCGGGTCGAACTGCTCCGCTTCGCCGGCCTGCTCCACGACATGGGCAAGCTCGGGGTCCCGACCCGGTTGCTGCAGAAGGATGGCCCGCTCACCCCGGAGGAATTGCAGATCATCGCGCTGCACCCGGTGCGCGGGGTCGAGATGGTGCGCGAGATCGAGTTTCTGCGCGAGGCCTACGACGGGATCATGCATCACCACGAGCGGATGGACGGCCTCGGTTACCCGATGGGGCTGAAGGGTGATCAGATCCCCGAATTCGCCCGGGCGATCGCGGTTGCGGACGCCTTCGACGCGATGACCTCGACCCGCTCCTACCGGCCGGCCCGCGACCCGGCCGAGGCGATGGCCGAACTCGAGCGGTGCCGGGGCACGCACTTCGACCCGGCCATGGTCGCCGCCTTCGCGGCCGCGGTCGTCGAGCACGGCTGGACGCCGGCCGAGGTGCCGGTGCAGGCTGCGCTGCTGGACGCCGAGCGCGGGCACATCACTCGCTACGACCACGACGACCCGACCGCAAGCCAGGCCCCCGGGCCGCTGCTGGACGAGCAGGTCGATGAGCCGCGCGGCACGCAGGCCGACGAGCAGGCCGACCGATGAAAGCCACCATCGGGCCGCTGGTGCCGATCGCGGCCATCGTCGTGGTGGCGGCGGTGGCGCACACCGCGGCCGAGGGCGTCGTCGATCCCTGGGTGGCCCTGGCC
>NZ_JACDFE010000062.1 GCF_013815995.1 Sporichthya sp. | reverse complement strand
GTCCCGGACCGCGCCGGCCGCTGCGGCCGACGGCGGCTCCGACGACGGTTCCGACGACGGTGCCGAGGGGGCCCCCTACGAGCAGCGCGACCGCGGCGAGCGCCGCGAGCGCCAGCGCGACCGGCAGCGCAATCGCGGCGACCGCCCCGACGGCTCCGGCCCGGGCAACCGCGACAGCAACCGCGACAGCAACCGCGACAGCAACCGCGAGGGCAACCGGGACAACAACCGAGGTCAGCGCCCGAACCAGCGCGACGATTCGCGTCCGAACCAGCGCGACGATCAGCGCCCGAACCAGCGCGACGATCAGCGCCCGAACCAGCGCGACGATCAGCGCCCGAACCAGCGCCCGAACCAGCGCGACGATCAGCGCGACGACCAGCGCTTCAACCAGCGCGACGACCGGGACAACGGTCCGCGCGACGACGAGGACGACGACGGTGAGGGCGGCGGTCGCCGTCGCCGCCGCGGGCGCTACCGCGACCGCGCCCGTCCCACTCGCCCCGGCGGCCGGGGGCCCGGCGGCTACGAGCCGGCCGAGGTCGAGATCTCCGAGGACGACGTCCTGATCCCGGTCGCGGGCATCCTCGACATCCTCGACAACTACGCGTTCGTCCGGACCAGCGGCTACCTGCCGGGCCCGAACGACGTCTACGTCTCCCTCGCCCAGGTCCGCAAGTCCGGGCTGCGTAAGGGCGACGCGATCACCGGCGCCGTGCGCCAGCCGCACGACGGCGAGCGCCGGGAGAAGTTCAATGCCCTGGTTCGCCTGGACACCGTCAACGGCATGGACCCGGAGAAGGCGAAGGAGCGGACCGAGTTCAGCAAGCTGACTCCGCTCTATCCGCAGGACCGGCTGCGCCTGGAGCACGACGCGACGGCGCTCACCACCCGGGTCATCGACCTGGTCGCCCCGATCGGCAAGGGCCAGCGCGGCCTGATCGTCTCCCCGCCCAAGGCCGGCAAGACGATGGTGCTGCAGGCGATCGCGAACGCGATCACCCGCAACAACCCGGAGACCCACCTCATGGTCGTGCTCGTCGACGAGCGACCCGAGGAGGTCACCGACATGCAGCGCTCGGTGAAGGGTGAGGTCATCGCCTCGACCTTCGACCGCCCGGCCGAGGACCACACCACGATCGCCGAGCTGGCCATCGAGCGGGCCAAGCGCCTGGTCGAGCTCGGTCACGACGTGGTCGTCCTGCTCGACTCGATCACCCGGCTGGGCCGCGCCTACAACCTGGCGGCGCCGGCGTCCGGGCGCATCCTGTCCGGCGGCGTCGACTCGACCGCGCTCTACCCCCCGAAGCGCTTCTTCGGTGCCGCCCGCAACATCGAGGGCGGCGGCTCGCTGACGATCCTCGCCACCGCCCTGGTCGAGACCGGGTCCCGGATGGACGAGGTCATCTTCGAGGAGTTCAAGGGCACCGGGAACATGGAGCTCAAGCTCGACCGCAAGCTCGCGGACAAGCGGATCTTCCCCGCGGTGGACGTGGCCGCGTCCGGCACCCGCAAGGAAGAGCTGTTGATGTCCAAGGAGGAGCTGGCGATCGTCTGGAAGCTTCGCCGGGTGATGTCGGGCCTGGCCGACCAGCAGGCCATCGAGCTGCTGCTGGACCGGCTGAAGAAGTCCAAGACCAACATCGAGTTCCTCATGCAGGTGCAGAAGACCACCCCTGGCAGCGAGGCTGCCGGGGAGGAATGACGGGAGGAATGTCAGGACCCCATCCGGGGTTCTGGCAGACTGAACGGCCGGTTCCGGTTCACGTCGCGGCGTTCAGCCCCGGCGACCCGGAGTCAATGAGACACAGGAGCGCGTCATGAAGCCCGAGATCCACCCGAGCTACGGCAAGACCGAGGTCACCTGTACCTGCGGCGCCACGTTCGTCACCCGCAGCACCGCGCAGAACGGCATCATTCATGCCGACGTCTGCTCGCAGTGCCACCCCTTCTACACGGGCAAGCAGAAGATCCTCGACACCGGCGGCCGCGTGGCCCGGTTCGAGAAGCGCTTCGGCAAAAAGGCCTAGCTGCCCCGACGCCGGCGGTCTGCGGCACCCGACGGGCGCCTCGCTGCGTTGTCGTCGTCGCGGGTACAAAAACGGTACCCGCTTCCTCCTCCGCCTTGCGATGCATCCCGTCGGATCACCGCAGACAATCCCATCGCTAGGGCGGAGGAGGACGCGTGTTCGACACCGTCAACGAGCTGATCGATGAGTACGCCGACCTCGAGAAGCGGCTGGCCGACCCGGCCGTGCACGCAGACGCTGGAGCGGCCCGCAAGCTGGGCCGCCGCTACGCCGAGCTCGGCCCGATCGTGGCGACCCACCGGGCCTGGACGGCGATCGGCGAGGACCTCGCGGCGGCGACGGAGCTGGCCGCCGAGGACGATTCGTTCAAGGCTGAGATCCCCGAGCTCGCCGCCCGCCACGAGGAGTTCGCGGAGAAGCTGCGCCAGCTGCTGCTGCCCCGCGACCCCAACGACGGTAAGGACGTCATCCTCGAGGTCAAGGCCGGCGAGGGCGGGCAGGAGTCCGCGCTGTTCGCCGGGGACCTGCTGCGCATGTACCTGCGCTACGCCGAGCGTCGCGGCTGGAAGACCGAGATCCTCGATGCCACCGAGTCCGACCTGGGGGGCTACAAGGACGTCTCGATGGCGGTCAAGGCGCGGGCGTCCGACCCCGACGGGGTGTGGGACCGGCTCAAGTTCGAGGGCGGCGTCCACCGGGTGCAGCGCGTCCCGGTGACCGAGTCCCAGGGCCGTATCCACACCTCTGCGGCCGGCGTGCTGGTGCTGCCGGAGGCCGAGGAGGTGGAGGTCGAGCTCAACATGAACGACGTGCGCGTCGACGTCTTCCGCTCATCCGGCCCCGGCGGGCAGAGCGTCAACACCACCGACTCCGCGGTCCGGCTGACTCACCTCCCGACCGGCATCGTCGTGTCCTGCCAGAACGAGAAGAGCCAGCTCCAGAACAAGGAGCAGGCCCTGCGTATCCTGCGGGCCCGGCTGCTGGTGGCCGCGCAGGAGGAGGCGAACAAGGAGGCCGGCGAGCTGCGCAAGAGCCAGATCCGCACCGTCGACCGCTCCGAGCGCATTCGTACCTACAACTACGCGGAGAACCGGATCTCCGACCACCGGGTGAACTTCAAGGCCTACAACCTTGACCAGGTGCTCGACGGCGATCTGGAGGCGGTCATCGACGCCTGCATCGCGGGGGACCAGGCCGCGGCGCTGTCCGGCGACGACTGACGCAGCGGTCGAGCCACTGATGACGCCCCTTCGGCAGGCGATCGCCGCGGCTGCCGGTCGATTGACCGACGCCGGGGTCGCCTCCCCGCGCGCGGACGCGGAGGAACTGGCCGCGCATGTGCTCGGCGTCGGTCGCGGTGACCTGGTGCGCCACGAGGAGATCGACGGCGAGGCCTACACCGCGCTGGTTGAGGCCCGGGCCGCGCGCCGGCCGCTGCAGCACCTCACCGGGGTCGCGCACTTCCGGTACGTCACCCTCGAGGTCGGTACGGGAGTCTTCGTACCCCGCCCGGAGACCGAAGTGATGGTGGGTCAGATGGTCGAGGCGGCCCGGGCCCTGCCCGCGGGAGCGCTCGCCGTCGACCTGTGCAGCGGGTCCGGGGCGATTGCGCTGTGCCTGGCCACCGAGGTTCCCGGTCTGGTCGTGCACGCCGTCGAACTCGATCCGGGCGCGGTGGCGTGGGCCCGGCGCAACCTGGCCGGGAGCGGCGTGCTGCTCCACCAGGGTGACGCGGCCGACGCCCTGCCCGACCTCGACGGCACCGTCGACCTGGTGGTGTCCAACCCGCCCTACATCCCGCTGGTGGCTTGGGAATCGATCGCGGTCGAAGTCCGCGACCACGACCCGGCCCCGGCGCTGTGGGGCGGCGGCGACGACGGCCTGGACGTGGTGCGCGCGGTCGAGCGCACGGCCGGGCGACTGCTGCGCCCCGGTGGCCGGGTGGCCGTCGAGCATGCGGATGTGCAAGGTGAGGCAGTCGTGGAGATCTTCGCCCGCACCGGGCGCTGGTCCCAGGTGCGCGGACACCGCGACCTCACCGACCGGGACCGCTTTGTCACGGCGATTCGTGGGTAATTCGAGGAAATCTCAGTGGCCACACCGTTTGGCGCGCCGCCCGATCCGGGCCTAGCGTGTGCCCCCAGCGCTTGAACAGATGTCCCCGGATCACCAGCGAGAGGTCACCCCCGTGCCGCAGTCCTACGACTGCGCCGATCCCGACGCACGCGCGGCCGGCCTGGCCGCAGCCGGTGCTGCCGTCGGGGCCGGTCGACTCGTCGTCCTTCCCACCGACACCGTCTACGGCCTCGGTGCCGATGCCTTCACCGATTCCGCGGTGGCCGCCCTGCTGGCCGCCAAGGGCCGTGGGCGCGACATGCCGGTCCCGGTACTGATCGGCACCATGCGGACCCTGGACGGGATCGCCGCGCGGATCACCGACGCCGCCCGGGAGCTGGTCGAGGCGTTCTGGCCCGGCGGACTGACCATCGTGTGCCACCAGCAGCCCTCGTTGCGCTGGGACCTCGGCGACGCCGCGGGGACCGTCGCGGTCCGGATGCCGCTGCACCCGGTCGCGCTGGACCTGCTCAAGTCCACCGGCCCGATGGCGGTGAGCAGTGCCAACCGGACCGGGATGCCGCCGGCAACCTCGGCGATCGACGCCCGCAACCAGCTCGGCAACGACGTGGATGTCTACCTCGACGGGGGCCCGACGGAGGACTCGGTGCCGTCCACGATCGTGGACGTCACCGGAGCCCGGCCGCGGGTGCTTCGCCTCGGCCACATCAGCCTCGAGGACCTACGGTCCGTGGCCGAGGTGGATTACCACCCGGACAACGCGTGACGGCGGCGCGATTCAGCGTCCTCTTCGTCTCGACCGGGAACGTGTGCCGTTCCCCGCTTGCCGAGCGGATCCTCGGCACCCAGCTGGCGGCCACGTTCGGGGCTGACGCCGGCGCCTTCCGGTGCGAGAGCGCCGGGACCTGGGGGCATGTGGGGGCTTCGATGGAGCCACACGCGGCCGCGGTACTGCGCGAGCGCGGCGTCGACCCGGCCGGTTTCACCGCGCGCGAGCTCGGACCGAACCAGGTGCTGGCCGCCGACCTCATCCTGGGGGCGACCCGGGAGCACCGTGAGCAGGTCCGCCTGCTCGACCCGTACGCGGTGGGCCGGACGTTCAGCCTGGGCGAATTCAACCGCTTCGCCCGCTGGGTGGACCCGGCCACGCTCCCGACGGGCGATCCGGCCGGCCGCGCCCGCGTCCTGGTGGACCGGGTGGCGATGGCCCGGACCCCGCATCCCGGCCCCGGGCAGCCTGAGGACGACATCCCGGACCCGTTCGGAGCCCCCTTGCACGTGTTCCGGCTGTGCGCTGAAGCGATCGCCGACGGCCTCTTCACCCTGGTCGCCCATCTGAGCCCGGCGGCCACTGCCGGGCGTCACAGGCGCTCCACTGCCTGACTCTGTGAAATAAAGAAGCGTGCGCGAGTACCTGCTCACGTTGCTGGTCGCTGCCGCCGCCACGTATCTGACGACCGGGGTGGTCCGTCGGGCCGCCATCTCCGCCGGGGTGATGGCTGCGGTCCGCGACCGTGACGTCCATGCCGTCCCGACCCCCCGAATGGGTGGGGTCGCGATGCTGGTCGGGCTCGCGGCCGGCCTTGTGGTGGCCTCGGAGCTGCCGTTCCTGTCCCGGGAGTTGTTCGCCAACTCGCACGACCCGTGGGCTCTGCTGGCCGGGGCCGCGATCATCTGCGCGCTCGGGGTGGTCGACGACAAGTGGGGCTTGGACGCCGTCACCAAGCTGGCCGGTCAGGTGCTGGCGGCCGGGGTGATGGTCGTGATGGGCATCCAGATGACCTATCTGCCGGTCCCTGGCACCACGATCGTGCTGGATGCCAGCTCCGGCTTCCTGCTCTCGGTCCTCATCGTGGTGGCGACGATCAACGCGGTGAACTTCGTCGACGGCCTGGACGGCCTGCTCGCCGGGATCGCGTTGGTCTCGGCACTGGCGTTCTTCTCGTACACCTATCTGCTCTCGATCGAGCAGGACTTCGACCGCGCGATCTCGCCCTCCCTGTTCTCCGCCCTGCTGGCCGGGATCTGTCTGGGCTTCCTGCCGCACAACTTCTACCCAGCCCGGGTCTTCATGGGGGACTCCGGCTCGATGCTGATCGGGCTCGTCCTGGCCGCTTCGACGGTCAGCTTCGCCGGGCAGATCGACTTCGGCGCGGTGGAGTCCGAGGACGTCTCGCCGGCCCTGCTCCCGCTGATCCTGCCGTTCGCGGCCATCGCCGCCCCGTTCCTGGACCTGGTCCTGGCTGTGATCCGGCGCACCATGTCGGGCCGCTCGCCGTTCGCTCCGGACAAGCAACACCTGCACCACCGGTTGCTCGAGATCGGGCACTCGCACCGCGGCGCGGTGTTGATCATGTACTTCTGGTCGGCCCTGATCGCCTTCGGCGTGGTCGGACTTTCCCTGGTCAGCGCGCAGGCCTGGGCGCTGGTGCTGGTGGCGCTGCTGGTCATCGTCGGCCTCGTCCTGCTCCGCCTGCCGATCGGTCAGCGGGTCTCCGCACCGACCGGGAAACCCACGCCCTGAAGCCGGCTCGCCAGTAGCACCAGACCCGGTGTCCGGGAGTCGTCCGGACGGGTGGTAGTTTTTCGACCGGACGGACGCCTAGCCCCTGCCGGCGCCCGTCCATGCGGTGTCCTGAAGGAGGCGGCGTGGCCTCCGACTTTGAACCTTCAGACCAACGTTCGATCCGTGAGACAGCGCTCGCGCTGGCCGGGATCGGGATGTTGAACGCGGTTGCGGCCGTCGGTGGGTGTGCCCTCGGGTGGCTCGTCGATTCCCAGCTCGACACGACCCCGGTCTTCATCCTGCTCGGCCTGGTGCTCGGCCTGGCTTGCGGAGTTCTCGTCACGTGGCGAGACGTTTCGAACTACCTGCGGGCGAGCGAGTGATCGAGAGCGAGGTGGCATGGAGCGGGTAGGGCTGATGAAGGCCAGTTCCAGCTACAAGTTTTCGGTCCGCTTCGGCGCTGGGGTCGGACTGCTCGGGTTGATCTTCTGCATTGCCGTCGGCGAGACCAAGGTCGGCATCTTCGTCTGCATCGGGCTCGCGCTGGGCTGGCTGAACACCGCCATGGTCGTCTCGGCGACCGCGAAGTTCGCCAGTGAGAACGTCGGCATGGAGAACCCCAACAAGAAGAAGTTCATGGCGGCGGTGGTCAAGCGCCTGGCGCTGATCAGCATCATCGCCTTCTACCTGATGTACGCGTTCCGGCCTGAGGGCCTGGCGGTCCTGTTCGGGCTCGCCTTCTTCCAGTTCACGATCATCGGCAGCAGCGCCGGTGTTCTCTACCGTGAGGTGCGCTCCGGATGACCCGCTTGTCCGACGTGGTCGTTGCCGCCGAGATCGAGGTCGGCAAGCACCACAAGCTCTCCATCGGTGGCATCGAGGTCCACATCGACACCATCGCGACCACCTGCATCGCGGGCGCGATCGTGATCGGCATGGGCCTGTGGCTGGCCAAGACCGCGACCAGCGGCGTGCCCAGCAAGATCCAGCTGTTCTGGGAGGCCGTCGTCGGCTGGGTCCAGGGCGAGGTGAACAACGCCATGGGCAAGACCTCGCCGTTCGTCGTCCCGCTCGCCGTGACGCTGTTCTTCTTCATCCTGCTGTGCAACTGGGTCGCGCTGATCCCCGCGCACGAGTACCTGCCGCCGGCCACCGCGGACGTGAACCTGACGTACTCATTGGCCCTGGTCGTCATCATCTGGGTGCACATCAACGGCATCCGCAAGAAGGGCTCGAAGGCCTACTTCAGCCACTTCGTGCAGCCCTACAAGGCGCTGCTGCCGCTGAACATCGTCGAGGAGATCGTCAAGCCGTTCACGCTCGCGCTCCGACTCTTCGGCAACATCTTCTCCGGCGGCATCATGATCGCCCTGATCGGCCTGATGCCGATCTACATCGCGCCGTTCCCGAACGCGGTCTGGAAGCTCTTCGACATGGGCATCGGTGTCATCCAGGCCTTCATCTTCGCCCTGCTGACCATCCTCTACTTCGGGATGGCCTCGGCCGGGCACGGTGACCATGACCACGACGGTGCCGAGGACCACGGTCATGACGCGCACGACCCCCGCGAGGACGCCGGCAAGGAACTCGCGGCGGCCCACTAAGACTTCCGGGGCCCAACTTTCCGGGACCCGGGGCAACCGCAGCACCCCCCACACAGCGAAGGATTAGGTACATGGCAACCGATGCAGAGCTCTCGGCCGAGGCAATCAAGGTCGCGGGCGGACTTATCGGCGGTGGCCTGGCACTGGGCGGCGGCGCTATCGGCGCGGCCATCGGTGACGGTCTTGCCGGTTCGGCGACCATCTCCGGTGTCGCCCGTCAGCCGGAGGCGCAGAGCCGCCTGTTCACGATCTTCTTCCTGACGGTCGGTCTGTGTGAGGCGGCGTACTTCATCAACCTCGCCTTCATGGCCCTGTTCGTCTTCGTCATCGGGAAGTAGCCGATCGTGCTGCGTCTGGCCTACGGCATCCTCACGTCGGAAAGCGGCGAAGGAGTTGTGGAAGAGGAAGAAGACGACATCTTCCTCGTCCCCAACGCGACCATGCTGGTCGAGCTCGTTCTCTTCGCGGTTGTTCTGTTCGTCGTCTGGAAGTTCGTTGTCCCGCCGGTCGCGGCCGCCATGGCCGAGCGGCAGGAGAAGATCGCCCGGCAGAACGCGGACACCGAGGCGGCCACGCGCAAGCTGGCCGAGGCCCAGGCGGCCTACGAGAACGCCATGGCCGACGCCCGGGCGGAGTCCAACCGCCTGCGCGAGGAAGCGCGGGCGCAGCACAAGGCGATCGTGGACGAGGCCGCTGCGGCGGCCCAGGCCCGGGCGGACGAGATCACCGCGGCCACCCGAGCCCAGTTGGCCGCGGAGCGCGATCGTGCGCTGGCCTCGTTGCAGTCCGACGTAGCCGGTCTCGCCGGCCAGTTGGCCGACCGGGTCGTGGGGGAGCAGGTATGAACGTCACAGACGCCGCGACCATGAACGACGTGATCCTCGCCTCCGGCGGGGCCAAGGGCCCGATCATCGAGCTCGTCGGCTTCGCGCTCATCCTGATCGTGCTGGCGCGGTGGATCGTTCCGTTGGCGCGCAAGCAGATGGGCGCCCAGCAGGAGCGGATCGCCAAGCAGCTGGCGGACAGCGAGCTGGCCGGCCAGAAGCTGGCCGAGGCCCAGACCTCGTACGACAACGCGGTCACCGAAGCACGCGCCGAGGCCGAGAAGCTCAAGGCCGACGCCCGGGAGCAGAACAAGGCGATCGTGGCCGAGGCCGCGGCCGCTGCGCAGGCTCGGGCCGACGACATCACCGCCCGCGCCGCTGAGGCCCTCGAGGCCGAGCGGGTGTCCGCAGTCCGCTCGCTGCAGGCCGAGATCGCCACCCTCGCGGTGGAGCTCGCTGAGCAGCAGGTCCTGGCCGCCCTGCAGAACGACGCCGTGCAGCGTCGCGTCACCGACCGGTTCCTCGCCGAGCTCGAGGGCGGCTCCGTCGCCAGTTCCAACGGGAGCCTCAACGAGCCGGCAGCGGCAGCGCCGGCCGCTCCGTCCCAGGGAGGACTGTTCTAGTGAGGGGTGCGTCTAGGACCGCCCTCGGCGTTGCGGTCGCCCGCTTCGACGAGATCACCCGTGGGTTGGACGCCGGTTCGCTGGCCCGTCTTTCCGACGACCTGTTCGCCGTGCTGCACGTCGTGGACACCGAGCACATCCTGCGCCGTTCGCTGTCCGACCCGAGCCGCCCCGGCTCGGCGAAGACCGAGGTCGCGCAGGTGCTGTTCTCCGGCAAGGTCTCGGCCGAGGCCCTCGACATTGTCTCCAAGCTCGTGGCCGAGCGCTGGTCGCGGCCGGGCGAGATGGCTGACGGGCTGGAGAACCTGGCCGTCCTCGCCGAGATCGCCCGCGCTGACGCGGACGGAATCGTGGACGAGCTCGAGGACGAGCTGTTCCGTTTCGGCCGGATCGTCGAGAGCGGGCCGGCGCTTCGTACCGCCCTGGTCGACCAGGCGGTGCCGGCCGAACGCAAGGTCGAGCTGGTCCGCGGGCTGCTGGCCGGCAAGGCCACCGAAGCCACCCAGCGTCTGATCGCCGAGGTCGTCGCCCACCCGCGCGGCCGTTCGCCGGAGCGGGCCATCGCAGCGCTCGGCAAGGCGGTCAGTGACCGCCGCCGTCGCCTGGTGGCGATCGTGCGCTCGGCGGTCGCGCTGGACCCGCAGGAGAAGGAGCGGCTGGCGCGCGCGCTGGCCGGGATCTACGGCCATGACGTTCAGGTCAAGGCCGAGGTCGACCCGTCGGTGCTGGGCGGCATGTCCGTCCAGGTCGGCGACGAACTCGTGGACGGAACCATCGCCGGTCGGCTCGACCGGCTCAAGCGGCGCTTCGAGCGCTGAGCGTTTCTGCGCACCGACAAGCCACTCGAACGCCGAGCAGTAACAGGAATTAGGGAGACGAAGGACATGGCGGAGCTGACGATCCGGCCGGACGAGATCCGGGAGGCGCTGGAGCGCTTCGTTTCGGGTTATTCGCCCGACGCGCCCACCCGCGACGAGGTCGGCACGGTGATCGAGTGCGGTGACGGCATCGCCCGCGTCGAGGGTCTGCCCTCGACGATGGCCAACGAGATCCTCGAGTTCGAGGACGGCACCCGCGGCCTGGCCCAGAACCTCGATGTCCGCGAGATCGGCGTCGTCATCCTCGGTGAGTCGTCCAACATCGCGGAGGGCCAGCAGGTCCGCCGCACCGGCGAGGTCCTCTCGGTCCCGGTGGGCGACGCCTACCTCGGCCGCGTCGTCGACTCCCTGGGCAACCCGCTCGACGGCCTCGGCGCGCTGGAGACCACCGAGCGCCGCATCCTCGAGCTGCAGGCCCCCTCGGTCGTCCAGCGCCAGCCGGTCACCGAGCCGCTGCAGACCGGCATCAAGGCCATCGACGCGATGACCCCGATCGGACGCGGCCAGCGCCAGCTGATCATCGGTGACCGTCAGACCGGCAAGACCACGATCGCGGTCGACACGATCCTGAACCAGAAGGCCAACTGGGACTCGGGCGACCCGAAGAAGCAGGTCCGCTGCGTCTACGTCGCGATCGGCCAGAAGGGCTCGACGATCGCGAACATCCGGCAGGTCCTCGCGGACGCCGGCGCCTTGGAGTACACGACGATCGTCGCGGCCCCGGCCTCGGACCCGGCCGGTTACAAGTACATCGCCCCGTACACCGGATCCTCCATCGGCCAGCACTGGATGTACCAGGGCAAGCACGTCCTGATCGTCTTCGACGACCTGTCCAAGCAGGCCGACGCCTACCGCGCCGTCTCGCTGCTGCTGCGCCGCCCGCCGGGCCGTGAGGCCTTCCCGGGTGACGTTTTCTACCTCCACTCGCGCCTCCTCGAGCGTTGCGCCAAGCTTTCGGACGAGCTGGGCGCCGGCTCGATGACCGGCCTGCCGATCATCGAGACCAAGGGCAACGACGTCTCGGCCTACATCCCGACCAACGTCATCTCGATCACCGACGGCCAGGTCTTCCTCGAGTCCGACCTGTTCAACGCCGGTGTCCGCCCGGCCATCAACGTCGGTGTCTCGGTCTCCCGCGTCGGTGGCGCTGCGCAGGTCAAGGCGATGAAGGCGGTCGCGGGCACCCTGCGTCTGGCCCTCTCGCAGTACCGCGACCTGGAGGCCTTCGCGGCCTTCGCCTCCGACCTGGACGCGGCCTCCCGCGCCCAGCTGGAGCGCGGTGCGCGCATGATCGAGCTGCTCAAGCAGCCGCAGTTCAGCCCGTTCTCGGTCGACCGCCAGGTCGCCTCGATCTGGGCCGGCACCACGGGCCAGCTCGACGAGGTCCCGGTGGTGGACATCCGCCGCTTCGAGGACGAGTTCCTGGAGTACCTGACCCTGAAATTCAAGGGCACCCTGGACAGCATCCGCGAGACCGGCAAGCTCTCGGACGACGACCTGTCGGTCTTCAAGGAAGCCATCGACCAGTTCAAGAAGGGCTTCACCACCTCCGCCGGTCAGTCGCTCACCAAGGAGGCCGCAGTGGCCTCCATGGACGATGAGGACGTCGACCAGGAGAAGATCACCAAGGTGAAGAAGGCCTAGCGAATGGGCGCCCAACTTCGGATCTACCGCCAGCGAATCCGGTCGGTGAAATCGACCGCGAAGATCACGCGGGCGCAGGAGCTCATCGCTTCCTCGCGCATCATCAAGGCGCAGCAGCGCACGGTGGCAGCGCAGCCGTACGCCCGGGCGATCACCCGCGCGGTCACCGCGCTGGTGAGCCAGGCCGGCACGGTCGACCACCCGCTGCTGACCGAGAAAAAGGCGAGCCCCACCCGCTCGGCCGTCGTGCTGCTCACCTCCGACCGCGGCTTCGCCGGTGGCTTCAACGCCAACGTGCTCCGCGAGGGCGAGGCCTTGAACAGCCTGCTCCGTGACGAGGGCAGCGAGGTCGTGCCTTACGTCGCCGGGCGCAAGGGCACCACCTGGTACAAGTTCCGCAACCGGAAAATGGCCGGGGAGTGGACCGGGTTCTCCGACCGGCCGACCTACGAGGACGCGAAGGCCATCGCCGAGACCGTCATCGAGGCCTTCAAGACCCCGACCGACGAGGGCGGCGTGGATGAGATCCACCTCGTCTACACCGAGTTCGTCTCGATGCTGACCCAGCGGGTCGTGGTTCGGCGGATCCTTCCCCTCGAGGTCGAGGAGGTCGACGAGGCCACGCACTCGGCGACCGCCGACAGCGGTGGCCCGATCCCGCAGTACGACTACGAGCCCGACGAGGAAGAGGTGCTCGACGCGTTGCTGCCGCGGTACGTCGAGAGCCGCTTCTACTACGCGCTGCTCACGTCCGCAGCCTCGGAGTTCGCCGCGCGCCGACGCGCGATGAAGTCCGCCACGGACAACGCCAACGAGCTGGTCGACCTCCTCACGCGGTCGGCCAACCAGGCCCGGCAGGCCGAGATCACCCAGGAAATCAGCGAGATCGTCGGTGGGGCCAACGCGCTCGCCGATGCATCCGCCGGAAGCGAATAAGGGACTAGGACGAGATGACTGCTACCGCTCCTGAGCAATCCACTGCTGGCACGACCGCCACCGGCCGGGTCGCCCGCGTCATCGGCCCGGTCGCCGACGTGGAGTTCCCCGCGGGCTCCATGCCCGCCATCTACAACGCCCTCAAGGTCGACGTGACCTTGGGTGGCGTGACCTCCACGCTGACCCTCGAAGTCGCGCTGCACCTGGGGGACAACCTGGTCCGCGCGGTCTCGCTGAACCCGACCGACGGCCTGACCCGCGGAGCCCCGGTGACCGACACCGGCGCGCCGATCTCGGTGCCGGTCGGCGACGTGACCAAGGGCCACGTCTGGAACACGATCGGCGAGTCGCTGGACGTGCCGACCGCCAGCCTCAACATCACCGAGCGCTGGCCGATCCACCGTCAGCCGCCGCCCTTCGACCAGCTCGAGTCGCGCACCGAGATCCTCGAGACCGGCATCAAGGTCATCGACCTGCTGACCCCGTACGTCAAGGGCGGCAAGATCGGCCTGTTCGGTGGTGCCGGTGTCGGCAAGACCGTTTTGATCCAGGAGATGATCCGCCGCGTCGCCCAGGAGTTCGGTGGCGTCTCCTGCTTCGCTGGCGTCGGCGAGCGCACCCGTGAGGGCAACGACCTCTTCCTGGAGATGTCCGAGTCCGGCGTCATCAACTCGACCGCCCTGTGCTTCGGCCAGATGGACGAGCCGCCGGGCACGCGTCTTCGCGTCGCGCTGACCGCGCTGACGATGGCGGAGTACTTCCGCGACGTGCAGAAGCAGGACGTGCTGCTCTTCATCGACAACATCTTCCGCTTCACCCAGGCCGGTTCCGAGGTCTCGACCCTGCTCGGCCGCATGCCGTCGGCCGTCGGCTACCAGCCGACCCTGGCCGACGAGATGGGTGTTCTGCAGGAGCGCATCACCTCGACGCGTGGCCGCTCGATCACCTCGATGCAGGCGATCTACGTCCCCGCCGACGACATCACCGACCCGGCGCCGCACAACGCGTTCGCCCACCTCGACGCGACCACGGTGCTCTCCCGCGCGATCACGGAGAAGGGCATCTACCCGGCCGTCGACCCGCTCGACTCGACCTCCCGCATCCTGGACCCGCAGATCGTCGGCGAGGAGCACTACCAGGTCGCGCAGTCGGTCAAGCGGCTCCTGCAGAAGTACAAGGAACTGCAGGACATCATCGCCATCCTCGGTATCGACGAGCTCTCCGAAGAGGACAAGGTCGCGGTCAACCGGGCCCGTCGCATCGAGCGCTTCCTCTCGCACCCGATGTTCGTGGCCGAGGCCTTCACCGGCCAGCCGGGCGTCTTCGTCCCGCTGACCGAGACCGTCTCCTCCTTCAAGGCGCTGGTGGCCGGCGAGTTCGACCACCTGCCCGAGCAGGCGTTCTTCATGTGCGGTGGAGTCGAGGACGTCGAGAAGAAGGCGAAGGAACTCGCCCGTGGCTGACACCCTCCAGGTCGACGTCGTCGCCCCGGACCGCAATGTGTACCGCGGTCCGGCGACGATCGTCATCGCGCGCACGCTCGAGGGCGAGCTCGGCATCCTGAAGGGCCACGTCCCCGTGCTCGGTGTGCTGGAGGCGGGCTCGGTCACCATCCGGACCCCGGACGGCGAGACCGTCACGGCCGCCGTTCACGGCGGCTTCATCTCGGTGGCCGACGATGTGGTGTCGATCCTGGCCGAGACGGCCGAGCTCGGCACCGACATCGACGTCTCGCGCGCCCAGCGTGCGCTGGACAAGGCCAAGTCGGACGGTGAGCCGGAGGGCGACGCGGCCAAGCGGGCCTTGGCCCGCCTGCGGGCCGCCGGCCGGGAGGCCTGAGCCGCACGCGCCGGCGGCGAGGGGAGGGCCGATGCTGATACTCGACATCGTCATCGGCCTGCTCGCCCTCGTCGGTCTGGCGATGCTCGCCCTGACCGTGCGCCGGTTGGCTCTGCAGCGCCCGGTGGGCACCTTCGCCTGCTCGTTGCGTCTGGGTGAGCACCCGGACGGCGACGGCTGGTCCTACGGCATCGGTCGCTATCACGGCGACCGCGTCGAGTGGTTCCCGATCTTCAGCTTGGCCTGGAAGCCGCGGCACCTGCTGACCCGCCGGCGCCTGGTCGTGCGCCACCGCCGCGAGCCGGCGCCGATGGAGACGCACTCCATCCCCGTCGGGTCCGTCGTCATGGTCTGCTCGCTCGGCGAGGACTCGCTCGAGCTCGCGATGAGTCACGGCGCCCTGACGGGCTTTCTGTCCTGGGCGGAGTCCGCTCCGCCTAAGGACCCGATGGTCGCCTAGGCCCCGCGCGCCAGTCCGCCGCTGTCGCGGCGACCCTCGGGGGACCGCGGGCCGGCTCCGCCGGCACCGCGTTCGGGGGACAGGCTCCCGCTCGCTGCGCTCGCTTTTCGCGTGTCCTTCGGCCACGCGGGTCGCTTTTAGCCCCCTCACGCGGCACCGGCTGCGCCGGCCCGCGCTCCGCGTTTCCCTTGGTGCCTAGCGGTTCGCGCCGGGGACCCAGAGGATGTCGCCGTCGGGGTTCGCCACCCGGCCGAGGATGAAGAGCAGGTCGGAGAGGCGGTTGAGGTACTTGGCCGGGAGCTTGCTGGTGGTCTCGGGGTGGGCCTCGTAGGCGGCCCAGGCGGAGCGTTCGGCGCGGCGGCTGACGGTGCGGGCGACGTGCAGGAGCGCGGCGCCCTTGGTGCCGCCCGGGAGGATGAAGCTCTTCAGCGTCGGCAGGGCGTCGTTGTACTTGTCGCAGGCGGCCTCTAGGCGCTCGATGTCCTCCTCCGCGATCCGCAGCGGGGGATAGGCCGGGTTCTCCACGATGGGGTTGCACAGGTCGGCGCCGACGTCGAAGAGGTCGTTCTGGATGCGGACCAGCAGCTCGACGAGGTCGGGGGAGAGCCCGCCCATGGCCACCGCGACGCCGATCGTGCTGTTGGCCTCGTCGACGTCGGCGTAGGCCGCGAGCCGGGGGTCGTTCTTCGACGTCCGGCTGAAGTCGCCCAGCGCCGTCGTGCCGTCGTCGCCGGTCTTGGTGTAGATCCGCGTCAGGTTGACCATGATCGGAAGCGTAGACGCCCTCATGCGGCGACCTGCCGGGCCGCCGCGACGTGGTGGCGGAACCAGTCGCTGACGAACCGATCGGTGGGGTCGTACCGGCGCTTGTGCGCGAGGAACTCCCCGAATTGCGGGTAGCAGGCGGCGAGCTGATCCGGTCGGGCCCATCGGTGGTAGGTCAGGTAGTAGCTGCCGTCGCGCACGATCGCCTCGTCGATCAGGTTGCGGAAGGCGGCCGCGGACCGTTCGAGGCCGGCCGGGGAGTGCTCGGTGTGCAGGTTGAGCACGATGCAGGCGTAGTTCTGCCGGGCCCAGGGCAGGAAGGTGTGCCGGTCCTGCTCGATGAAGCGCACGGTGCCGTAGATCGGGTCCGCGCCGTCACGCCGCAGGGACTCGGCGGCGGCCGCCATGAAATCGGTGAGCCGGTGCCGCGGCACGTAGACCTCGCTGATCATCTCAGTGCCGCGCGGCCCGGCGGGCAGCCGGGCGTCCAGGTCCTCGTGGTACTCGTCGAGGTACACCGCGAGCTGGAGCAGGTCGGACCAGTAGAGCTGGCCCGAGGTCGCCAGGTAGTGGTCGGCGTAGGCCTCGTAGGCGCGCGCCTTGTCGACGTGGGCGAGCAGGAGCATGGTCTGCCAGTCCTCGGCGGTGAAGGCCCGCTGATTCTCCGGGATGGGCCGGTCCAGCTCGACCGGGCGGTAACACGAGAAGACCCCGCGGTGCAGGAAGTCCGGCGAGAGGGGATCGATCGCGAACTGGAAGTCCCCGTACCGGTAGCCGTCGGCGGTGCGCGTCTCGATCGCCTCGACCAGCTCGGGGACGGTCGCGATCGAGACCACCCGCTCCAGTTTCTGGCGCCGCGTCAGACGCAGCGTGACCGTCGCGATCGCGCCGAACAGGCCGTAACCGCCGAGCACGAGGGAGAACAGCTGGGAGTGGGTGATGCGGCTGCACTCGAGCAGCGAACCGTCGGCGGTGACCAGGCGCAGCGACTCGACGTCATCGGCGATCGGCGCCATCCCCAGGCCACGGCCGTGCGCGTTGGCCGAGATCGAACCGCCGACCGTGAAGTGGTTCGCGCCGGTCTGCTTCTGGGCGATCGTCCATTGTTCGTAGCACCCTTGCTGGCGGTCCAGCAGGTCCTCGACGAGCTCGGGCCACTGAATGCCGGCCTCGACCTCGACCAGGCCGCGGTCGGCGTCGAAGTCGAGCACGCGGTTCATGCCGCGGCTGTCCAGTACCCGGCCGCCGGTGACGAACTGCTGTCCGCCCATCGCGTGGCGGCCACCGGCCACGATGACCGGCTCCGGCCCGCTGGTGACGGCTCGGCGCAACTGCTCGGTGGAGGTCACCTCGACCAGGGCGGCGGGCCGGCTCGGGTTCAGCCGGGAGTGAATGTCGTTGAGGATCATCGGGTGCTCCGGGCCTCGAAGCGGGCGAGCACCGGAAGGCAGACCGTGCCGAGCACGTCGAGGATGGCCAGCGACCCGAGCAGGCGCCAGTAGGCGCCGTGGTCCCAGACCTCGGTGTGGACCAGGGGAGCGGCGACCAGGACGGCGACGAAGGTCATCGTGGTCAGGGTCGCGGCCCGGACGGCGGTGATCGGGCCCGAACCGGCCAGGTCGATCCGCAGCAGCAGGGCGGCGTGGGCCAGTGCGACCGCGACGATGCCGGCCAGGAAGAAGCCGCGGGCGAGCAGGAACATGGTGTCGTCGGGCATCTCGTCGCCGACGGACCAGATCAGGAACAGGCCTTGGGCGAGGGCGGTGCAGGCGGTCGAGATGCCGGCCGTGCCCACCGAGCGGAACCTGGTGTCCAGCACGCTCACGGCGATCAGAGACAACATGCAGAAGATCCCGACCAGCAGGGTCGAGGTCAGGATGCGGACCCCGGTGGAGCTGAAGGAGCCGACCAGCACGGCGTAGATGCCGATGGCCGCAGTGCCGCTCAAGCAGGTGAGCAGACCGCGGACGAAGAAGGGTTTGAGCCCTCCGGGGCGGATGGAGACCGGGGCGATGGGTTCGGTGATCGTCATGTATCGAGAGTCGCGCCGCGCGGGTCCCGTGCCATCGGCGTGCGTACTCGACTGCGGCTAGGTACAGGTACTCAGCCGGCCCGCCGCCATGATGTTCGGGTGACCGCCAACGGCAGCGCCGAGAGCAGGGCCGACGGCAACGTGCTCTGGCGTGCGCTTCCGGCGGCCCGGGCCGTGCTGCTCGGCTACGCGCTGACCGTCAATGCGGTGCACACCGACGACTACAGCCGGGCCTGGCTGGCCTGGGTGGTGCTGGGCCTGCTCTCGGCCTGGACGCTGCTCGCGCCCTGGGTTTACGCGGCGCCGGCGCGCCGGGCGGCGGCGATCGGGACCGAGTTCGGCCTCGCCCTCGGCGGCCTGCTGCTCACGCCCACCGCGCAGGGCTCCGAGATCGGCGGTGACGTGCCCTCGGTCCCGAGCTTCTGGCTGGCGGCCCCGGTGCTCGCTGCCGCGGTGCAGTGGGAGTGGCGCGGCGGGCTGGTCGCCGGGGTGATCGGCTCCGGCACGGACATCGCCGTCGACGCGAGCACCAACTCCGATGACCGGATCGGCAGCGGCACAGCGGCGAACGTCTTCCTGCTGCTGGTCGCGGGGCTGGTGGTCGGCTACGCGGCCGGCCTGTTGCGGATCAATGCCCAGGTCCGGGCCGAGGTGGTGGCGGCGCAGGCGGCGACCGCGGAACGCGAGCGCCTGGCCCGGGCGGTGCACGACGGTGTCCTGCAGGCGCTGGCCTGGGTGCAGCGTCGCGGTGCCGAAATCGGCGGCGAGGCCGCGGAACTGGCTGCGGTGGCCGGCGAGCAGGAGGTGGCCCTGCGCGGGTTGATCCGCGGTGGTCCGGGCGCCGGTGCCACCGGCGGGGCCGCGGACCTCTGCGCCATGCTGAACCTGTGCGCGACGACGTCGATCTCGGTGGCCACCCCCGGCTCGGCGGTCCCGCTGCCGGTGCCGGCCGCGAGCGAACTGGTGGCCGCGGTGCAGGCGGCTCTGGACAACAC
>NZ_JACDFE010000268.1 GCF_013815995.1 Sporichthya sp. | reverse complement strand
GCGCGCAGCAACTCGTCCACGCCGGCGGTCCGGCCTACGTGAAGGTCGGTCAGTCGATCGCGACCGCGCAGGGCCTGCTGCCGGACGAGTGGGTCGCGGCGTTCGCGTGGTGCCGCGACGAGGTTCCGCCGATGGCACCCGGCGAGGCCGCCGTGGCCGTGGCGGCCAGCCTCGGCCGTCCGCTGTCCGAGGTCTTCGCCTCCTTCGACCCCGAGCCGCGTGCGGCCGCGAGCATCGCCCAGGTGCACGACGCGGTCCTGCTCGACGGCACCGAGGTCGTGGTCAAGGTGCAGCGCCCTGGCCTGCGGCGCCGCTTCGGCGCCGACTTCCGCGTGATGGCGGTGCTCGCTGCCGGCACGACCAAGGTCAGCAGGTCCGCGCGGATGAGCAACGCGACCGAGATCCTGCCGCTGGCCGCCGAGCTCGTCCTGACCGAACTGGACTTCCGCCTCGAGGCCCGCAACATGATCCACGTCGCGGCGGCCGGCGAGGCCGCGGGCACCGGCTTCGTCCGGGTACCCCGTCCGATCCCCGGCCTGATCACCTCCGACGTGCTGGTGATGGAGCGGGTTCCCGGCGTCCCCTACACCTCGGCCCGCGAGCGCTACGGCGACGCTGTCGACGGCGGGAAGCTGCTGCGCCTGGCCGCAGCGGGGGTGCTCGAGCACGCGCTGATCTACGGCGTCTTCCACGGCGACCTGCACTCCGGCAACGTGCTGGTCACCGAGGAAGGCTCGATCTCCCTCGTCGACTACGGAGTGCGGGCGCATCGACGCTCGGGAGCGGGCGCTGCTGGTGCGGCTGCTGATCGCGTCCATGCAGCAGGATTCGCACGGCCAGGTGCTCGCCGCGGTGGAGATGGGCGCCCTACCCGAGGGCGCGGACGTGGAGGCCGCAATCGCGGAGCTGGACAAGTACCAGTTCCTGATGACCGAGTTCACCGACGCCTCGTTCAATGCGCTCGATCTGAGCGTGATCACGCGTCAGATGAAGGCGATGATCGGCTCGCTCATGCAAATTGGTTTCAAAGCACCCAAAGAGCTCGTGCTCTTCTCGCGTAACCTGCTTTACCTTCAGGGTTTTGCGAACGCTCTGAATCCCGAGGCCAACATGCTCGCCGAACTTGAGCACCTGCTGGCCCACATGACGAGCAAGTACCCCGTGGAGCTGACGACGATCATGATGGGCGCCCTGGTGAAGCCAACGGCCCCGTCCGACGCGCGCTCGGCGGTGGACTCATGAAGCGTCCGTCCTCGATTCCGGTCCTGTTCGGCGCCGTCGCGCTCTCCGGTGTCGCCGTGCTGCCGCTGTCCGCGGCGCTGGCCGCTCCGGTCGCCGCGCAGGAGACCTTCATCCCCGGCACGGGCAGCTCCGCCTCGAGCATCGCCCGGGTGCAGTTGCGCTCCTCCGGGCTCTCCGTCGGCATCGGGTTGGGGCAGGCCCGCACCCGCTACGCCGGCCAGCAGGGCAACGCCGAGGCCGAGAGTGTGGACCTGGGCCTGCTGGGGACCCTGTCCAAGGCGCCGGTCGCCTGCGGTGTGGCCCCGGGCTCGCTGTTCCCGGAGGGCTCGATGCCCACCGGTGTCGCGATCTCCTCCGGTGACGGTCCGGACGAGCAGCGCACCGCGTCGGCCGGGGCCGGGACCCCGATCGAACTCGGCACCCAGTACGGGTCGGCGTCGCCGAACAGCAAGGCCGACGCCGCCGTCGAGGGCGCCCGCATCGAGCTGGCCGGGGTCCTGTCCGCGATCGGCGGCACCGCGAGCTCGACGGCCAAGCTCACTCCGGGCAGCCAGCGTGAGGCCTCGGCCGTCAGCGGCCTGGGCCGCCTCAGCCTGGCCGACGGTGCGGTCGTCCTCGAAGGCCTGAACTGGACCGCCGAGCACCGCACCGGCGCCAGGTCCGACTCCGCCGCCGGGTTCACCGTGGGCTCGATGCGGATCGCCGGGCAGTACTACCCCGCCTCCGGCGCGGCCGAGCTCAAGTCCGCGCTCGACGCCGCCAACGCCGCCCTGGCCGCAACCGGGCTCTCCCTGGTCGCGCCCGAGGTGGCCAAGACCGCGGCGGGCATCTCGGTCAGCCCGCTGCGGCTGATCGTGTCCAGCACCCCGGAGCTGCGGGCGGCGCTCGGCCCCGCACTGGACGCGGTGCAGCCGCTGCGCACCCGGTTGCTGGACCTGGTGGCGCCGTTCCAGGCGACCCCGGACTGCGGGTTCGCCAAGGCCATCGGCTTCGGCTACCTGGTCGCCGACCTGGCCCTGATCGCGCTCGGCGACAACGGCGCCGTCGAGTTCTCCCTCGGCGGCGCGCGCGCCGGCACCGAGTTCGCCACCTACGCCAACCCGTTCGGTACGGGTACGCCGCTGCTGAACCCGGCGGGCATCTTCCCGGGTGTCCAGCCGCCGGATCTGGGTGTCGCGCCCGGTGCGGGCCCGCTCGCGCCGGGCGCGCTCCCACCGGCGTCCACCACCCTCACCCCGACCTCGGGTCAGATGGCCCCGGTCTCGGTGGCCTGCCGTTCCACCCACGACGACGGTGGTGGCTGTGCGGCGCATCGCGGTGAGCTCGCCGCCGGGCTGATCCTCGCCCTGGTGGTCCTGCTCGCGGCCGCCGACCGGCTCCGGGTCCGCATGACCTGACGCCACGTCAGACCAGCCTCACCGCAGCCCGCCCGTCCGTTCCCGGTCACCGCCGACCCGGAGGTCCCGTCCGATGAAACTTCTCCGCCCGGCCCGCGCCCTGGGGGCCGCGCCGCGTCGCTTGTTCAGCGGCTACGGACCCCTCCTCGCGCTCGCCATCGCCTTCGTACTCATCGTGACGCTGGTTCCGACCATCGCGCGGGAGGAGAACGTCGTCGCCGGTGGCGCCACCGGACTGGACGGCAGCCCGACCGACCTCGGTGGCACCACCGTCGGGACGCCGGGTGCCCAGGTGGTCCCCGGCACTCCGGGGACGCAGCCGGGCACCGTCACCGCCCCCGGCGCGGGCACCGGCAAGCCCGCCTCGGCCACCGGCGGGGCCTGCGCCGACCGCAAGCAGCAGGTCCCCGGCGACCCCTACTCGCCGCCGTGCATCGCGTGGCCGGCCGGCAAGGACAACGGCGGCGCGACCTACCGCGGCGTCACCAAGGACAAGATCCGGATCGGTTTCCGCATCCCGGTCGAGGACATCAAGGACTTCCAGAGCACGATCTCCGATCTGGCCGGCGACAAGGGCGACCAGATCCCGGTGGCGACCCAGGGCGACTTCGACCGGACCATCCAGGCCCTGACCACCTACTTCGAGAAGAACTTCCAGTTCTACGGTCGCAAGATCGAACTGGTGCAGTGGAAGGGCAAGGGCTCGGTCTTCAACGAGATCGTCGGGGCCGGCCAGGAAGCCGCCAACGCGGACGCGATCCGCGCGGCCAAGGAGCTCAACCTCTTCGCCGACATCAGTGCGTTCACCCAGCCCTACGCGGACGCGCTGTCCCGCCAGCAGGTGCTCTCGGTCGGCGCGCTGTACATGTCGCGCGAGTGGTTCACGCAGCGTCAGCCCTACGCCTGGAGCCCGTTCCCGGACTGCACCTCGCTGTCCGAGACCATCGCGGAGTACCTCAACAAGCGGGTCTTCGGCTACCCCGCCGACCACGCCGGCGACGGCATCAAGGGCAAGCCGCGCAAGATCGGCATCATCACCCCGGACAACCCCGAGTACCAGCAGTGCGCGGACGCCGGCGAGAAGCTGGTCAAGGCCGCGGGCAACTCGATGACCCGCTACAACTACACGCTCGACCTGGCCACGCTCTCCGACCAGGCGAACAACATCGCGGCGAAGATGAAGAAGGACGGCATCACCACCGTCGTGCTCGCCTGCGACCCGCTGACCCCGCTGCTGCTCACCTCACGGATGACCCAGCAGAACTACTTCCCGGAGTGGGTCATCGGTGGCGTCGGGTTCATGGACACCTCGGTCCTGGCGCAGCTCTACGACGAGAAGCAGTGGTCGCACGCCTTCGGCCTGTCCCTGCTCGGCGAGGAGCAGCCGCAGCAGGCCAGCTACGCCTACGCCGCCGCGAAGTCGGTCGACCCCAACCACGAGCCGATCTTCGGGGTCGACATCTTCTACTACTTCCTCTACCAGTTGGCCACGGGCATGCAGATGGCCGGTCCGAACCTCACGCCGCAGACCTTCGCCAACGGCATGCGGGCCTACCCCGGCGGCACCGGACCGGCGGGCACGTGGGCGTACCCGAAGGGCACCTTCGCCCCGTACCGGGACGCCCGGGAGATCTGGTGGGACGGGTCGGCCACGTCGGCCTACAACAACCGGCCGGGGGCCTACGTCTCGGACCGCAAGCGCTACAAGCCCGGTAGCTGGCCGAAGGGCCCCGGCGCGCAGGGGCAGCTGGAGGCGCTGGCCCGTGACCCCGCGACCTTGCGTGAGTCGTGAGCACCCACAGGGCTGACGCTGCGTCAGACCCGCCGGGGCTGCTCGCGCGGCTGCCCCAGGGCCCGACGGCCGCGGGTGCCGGTGCGGTCGTGGCGCTGCTGATCGCCACGATGGTCGCACCGGACAAGGTCCCGCTCGGGGTCGTCATCCTCGGTGCGTTGATCGGCACCGGCACCGGCCTGCTCGCGGTCGGCCTGGTGCTGACCTATCGCAGCCACCGGGTGATCAACTTCGCCCTCGCCGGGATCGGCGGCTTCGGTGCCTCGGTCGCGATCGGGCTGCACCTCGGCAAGGGCGTGCCCTGGCCGATCGCGATCGTCCCGGGCATCGCGGTCGGGCTGTTCTCCGGCGCGCTGGTCGAACGCTTCGTGTTGCGCCGGCTGGACCGCTCGCCCCGACTGGTCGTCACCGTTGCCACCATCGGGCTCGCGCAGCTGTTCGCGGCCGGTCAGGCCGCTACCCCCGCCCTGCTGGACGGGCCGGCGCTGGTCGGCTCGTTCCGCACCCCGCTGTCCGAGTACACGTGGAACGTCGACCCGCTGCTGATCTCGGGCAACGACTTCGCGCTGGTCTTCGTGGTGCCCTTCGTGCTGCTGGCGCTGACCTGGTTCCTGCTGCGCACCGACGCCGGCATCGCGATCCGCGGCATCGCCGAGAACGGTGACCGCGCCCGCATGCTCGGCATCCCGGCGCACCGGCTCTCCCTGCTGGTCTGGACGATCGCCGGTGGGCTGGCGGCGCTGACGGTCACCCTGCGCGCGCCCTCAGAAGGTCTGAGCCTCTCGATCGCCTCCTCCGGCCCCCAGGTGATGCTGGCGGCGCTGGCCGCCGCGGTGGTCGCCGGCCTGTCCTCGCTCCCGCGGGCCTTCGCGGCCGGCGTGGCCCTGGGCGTCCTCGACCAGTTGGTGCGGTGGAACTCCGACAAGCAGTCGGTTTCCTCGGTCGTGCTGCTCGTGGTGCTGTGT
>NZ_JACDFE010000061.1 GCF_013815995.1 Sporichthya sp. | reverse complement strand
GTACCCGGCCGCGGCGGACGACTGCGAGGCTGCCACTCGCTGGGCGGTCGAGAACGCCGCGTCGCTCAACGTCGACCCGGCCCGGGTGGCCGTGGGCGGGGAGAGCGCGGGCGGCAACCTCGCGGCGGTGGTCGCTCAGCGGCTGCGGAACTCCGGCGGCCCGGCCCTGGTCGGGCAGATGTTGGTGTACCCGGCCGCCCGCCTGGCCGGCGACCCGACCGATTCGATGCGCGACAACGCCGAGGGCTACTTCCTCGAGGTCAAGGACTTCGAGTGGTTCCTCGAGGCCTACCTCTCCGACCCGGAGCACGCGAACCTGTCCGATGCCTCGCCCGGCCTCACCGAGGACCTGTCCGGCCTGCCGTCGGCGCTGGTGATCACCGCCGAGTACGACCCGATCCGCGACGACGGCGAGTGGTACGGCGAGGCGCTGCGCAAGGCCGGCGTCGACGTCACGATCAGCCGCTACGACGGTGCGATCCACGGCTTCTGGAACTTCTTCGGCATGCTCGGCATCGGCCGTGAGGCGATGGACGAGTCGGTGGCCTGGCTTCGGGGAAGGCTGTCGGTATGACTGCTGCTGGCGGTGTGCTGAAAGGAGGGGCGATGAAGTTCGGGGTGTTCATCCCCCAGGGCTGGAAGTTGGAGCTGAAGTCCATCGAGGACCCGGTCGCCAAGTGGGCCAAGGCGGTGGAGATCGCGCAGCTGGCCGAGGAGCTCGGCTACGACTCGCTCTGGGTCTACGACCACTTCCACAACGTGCCCAAGCCGGCGCAGGAAGCCATGTTCGAGTGCTGGACCACGATGGCCGCCATCTCCCAGCGGACCCGGAAGATCATGCTCGGGCAGATGGTCGGCTGCAATCCGTACCGCAACCCCGCGCTCCTGGCCAAGATCACCTCGAACATCGACGTGATGTCGGGCGGCCGGCTGATCTGGGGGATCGGCGCCGGGTGGTACCGCAACGAGTTCAACGGGTACGGCTACGAGTTCGCCTCCAACGGCGACCGGCTGCGTGCGATGCGCGAGACGATCGAGATCGTCACCGGGATGTGGAAGGAGCCGTCCTTCTCCTACCAGGGGCGCTACTACCAACTCGAGCGCGGCGAGTGCGACCCCAAGCCGGTCCAGACCCCGCGTCCGCAGGTACTGGTCGGCGGTGGCGGCGAGAAGGTGACGCTGCGAATCGTGGCCCGCCTCGCCGACGCGTCCAACTTCGGCGGCAAGCCGAACGAGTGGGCGGCCAAGGCCGAGATCCTCGCCGGCCACTGCCGCGACGTCGGCCGCGACTACGACGAGATCCAGAAGACCTGGTCTCCGGAGATCCACATCCGCGAGACCGAGAAGGAGCTCGTCGACGGCGGTAGCCGCAGTACGTGGGGCGAGGAGTTCGAATCCTGGCGCGCGGGCAACCTCGTCGGCACCCCCGAGCAGGTCGCCGAGAAGATCGCCGCCTACCAGGCCCTCGGCTGCACCGGCTTCTACCCGTGGTGCTCGGACTATCCGTCGACCGAGACGATGCGCCTGTTCGCGGAGAAGGTCATCCCGCAGTTCCGGTGACCCGCCACTGCGCGACAGGGTTGAAACAGGTGGGGTCCGCCGGCGCGTCCAGTCGCCACATGCGTGTCAACCTTCGCTCAGTTGCGGAACCCGAGAGGACAGGCGCGTGATCGAGCGGGTCGAGGGCGACGTTGATGGCGCCGAGGCGCAGACGGCGCACCTGATCGACTGGTACCTGGACTGGGCCGGCGGGGAGCAGGTGGCCCGCGGCCGGTTCACGGCGGAGCAGTTGACTGAGGCCCACACGACGGTCCGCGCGCACGTCCGCGCCGACCTGCCGGGGATGCTGGGTCCGCGGGGCCGGCTGCTGATCGACCGTCAGAACGGGAAGGTCAGCGGCATGGTCGGCCTCAAACCGGTTGACGTTGCCACCGGTGAGGTGAAGCGGATGATCGTCGACCCCGCCTACCGCGGCCTGGGCATCGCCCGCGCCCTGATCGAGCGCCTGATCGCGGACGCCCGGGCCGACGGCTACAACCTCCTGCGACTGGAGACTGCCGACTTCATGACCTCCGCGCAGGCGCTCTACCGGTCCGTGGGCTTCCGCGACGTCGCGATGTTCGACGACGGAGAAGCGGCCAAGATCGGCCTGGTCGAGAGCATGCGCTTTCTGGAGCTCACGCTCTGACCCGGCCGATCCTCGGTCACAGGATGTAAAGCATCTCCTGGTAGGTCGGCAGGGACCACAGATCGTCGGCGACGACGGCCTCGAGGGCGTCGGCGGCGGTGCGAACGGCCTCCATCGCGGGGAGCAGTGCCGTACCGGCGTGGGTGGCCTCGGCCGCCGCGGTGTGCCCGGGGTCGGTCGCGAGGGCAGCGTCCAGCGCCCGCAGTGCGACCCGCAGGGCGGTCAGCTTCGCGCTGACCACCTCGAGGTCGGTCAGGTCGGTTTCGAAGCCGACCTTCTTCAGCGCCGCGAGGTTCTGGGCGAGCTCGGTCTGGTAGCGCACCGCCGCCGGGACCACCGAGGTGCTGGCGAGTTCGAGGGTGAGCCGCGCCTCGACGCCGATGCTGAGGGCGTACTGCTCCAGGCCGATCTCGTAGCGGCTGTGCATCTCCCGGTGGTTGAACACGTGGTACTTCTCGAACAACTCCATCGACGCCTCGGAGACGAGCTCGGGCAGGGCGTCGAGGGTCGTCTTGAGGTTCGGAAGACCGCGGGCGGCGGCCTCGATCTGCCAGTCCTCGGAGTAGCCGTTGCCGTTGAAGACGGCGGCGCCGTGGTTGGTGATCATCTCGGTGAGGATCAACTGCACCGCGGTGTTGAACTCGGTGCCCTCGGCCACCGCCGCCTCGAGGTAGGAGGCGATGTAGTCCAGCGCCTCGGTCATGATCGTGTTGATCGTGGTCATCGGCCCGGCCACCGACTGCATCGAGCCGGGGGCCCGGAACTCGAACCGGTTGCCGGTGAATGCGAACGGCGAGGTGCGGTTGCGGTCGCCCGGGTCGGTGGGCAGGGACGGCAGCGTGTCGACGCCGGGGATCAGCGTGCCCTTGCCCTTCGACGAGGTGGCCGCGCCCTTGGCGATCTGGTCGAACACGTCGGCCAGCTGGTCGCCCAGGAAGATCGAGATGATCGCCGGCGGCGCCTCGTTCGCACCGAGGCGGTGGTCGTTGCTGGCCGAGGCCACCGAGGCCCGCAGCAGCCCGCCGTACTTGTGCACCGCGCGGATGACCGCGGAGCAGAAGACCAGGAACTGCGCGTTGTCGTGCGGGGTGTCCCCGGGCAGCAGCAGGTTGCCCACCGTCGAGGACCCCATCGAGAAGTTGACGTGCTTGCCCGAGCCGTTCACACCGGCGAAGGGCTTCTCGTGGAACAGACACTCCATGCCGTGCTTCTTGGCGACGGTCTTGAAGGTGGTCATCAGCAGCTGCTGGTGGTCGGCCGCGACGTTGGCGCGCTCGAACATCGGCGCGATCTCGAACTGGCCGGGCGCGACCTCGTTGTGCCGGGTCTTGGCCGGGATGCCGAGCTTGAACAGCTCCCGCTCGGTGTCCATCATGAAGCCGAGCACGCGGTCGGGGATGGCGCCGAAGTAGTGGTCGTCGAACTCCTGGCCCTTCGGGGGCCTGGCGCCCAGCAGCGTCCGGCCGGCGTTGATCAGGTCCGGCCGGGCCAGGAAGAAGTGACGGTCGATCAGGAAGTACTCCTGTTCGGCGCCGCAGTAGGAGACGACCGTGCCCGGGTCGTGGCCGAACAGCTTGATGATGCGGGCGGCGTGGGTCGCCATCGCCTGCTGGGAGCGCAGCAGCGGGGTCTTGTGGTCGAGGGCCTCACCGGTCATCGAGACGAAGATGGTCGGGATGCACAGGGTGTTGCCGTTCGGGTTCTCCAGCACGTACGCCGGGCTGGTGACGTCCCAGCCGGTGTAGCCGCGGGCCTCGAAGGTGTTGCGCAGGCCGCCGCTCGGGAAGCTGGAGGCGTCCGGCTCACCCTGGGTCAGGGTCTTGCCGGCGAACTCGGCCAGCGCGGTTCCGTCACCGACCGGCTCCAGGAAGCTGTCGTGCTTCTCCGCGGTCAGGTGGGTGAGGGGATAGAAGACGTGCGCGTAGTGCGTCGCGCCCTTCTCCATCGCCCAGTCCTTCATGGCCGAGGCGACGGCGTCGGCGACCAGCGGGTCCAGGGGAGCGGAGCGCTCGATGGTGGCGAGGACCGACTTGTAGACGGACTTGGGCAGACGCTTCTGCATGACGCTCGTGCTGAACACGTTGGCGCCGAAGATCTCCCCGGGCGTCTCGGTGGCCGCGTAACTGACCGCCGGAGGAACGTAGGCCTCGACGTCCTTGATGGCGTCAAGACGGACGCGGTTTCCACTCACGGTGCAGCTCCTCGGTCACGGCTGCCTCGTCGTCGGCAGCTCACGCGAACCTAGGCGCGCCCCCGACACCGAATGTTTCCCGGAGATGACCATCGACCGCTCGGTCGGTGATTGCGCACCCAAACCTAAAGTGTTTAGGTGGGAGGAATGACCTCTGAACGCTCAAATCGAACGCAGGTAGGTTTGCCGCAGGCCGGCGCGTGAGCGCCCGCAGAGAAATCGACAGGCGCGCCCCGGCGCCGACTGCACACCGATCGAAGGGACCGCAATGAGCCTGACCGACGACGTCCAGGTCCACCTCAAGGGCGCCAACAGCTTCTACATCGGTGGCGAGTGGGTCACCCCCAGCTCCGACGCCACGTTCGAGGTCATCGACTCGGGGACCGAGCGGGCGATCTTCAAGGTCGCCGAGGCGCAGGCCGCCGACATGAACCACGCGATGGAGGCCGCGCACCAAGCGTTCGAGAAGGGCCCCTGGCCCCGGATGAGCCACGCCGAGCGGGCCGGCCACATACTCGCCTTCGCCGACGCGCTGCAGTCCAAGGCCGAGGCCTACGCGAGTATCTGGCCACGTGAGTCCGGCGTGCTCCACGGGATTGCGCAGTCCATGGCGCCGCAGATCCCCGACCTGTTCCGCTACTACGCGAGCCTCGCGAACAGCTTCCCGTTCGAAGAGGTCGTGCCCGCGATGCCGAGCCCGATCTGGGGCGAGAGCTACGGCCTGCTGCGCCGGGAACCGGTCGGCGTCGTCGCGGCGATCGTGCCGTGGAACGGCCCGCTGGACCTGGCCGCAGTGAAGATGGCTCCGGCGTTCATCGCCGGCTGCACGGTGATCCTCAAGATGTCGCCGGAGGCCCCGGCGGCCGGCTACCTGCTGGCTGAGGCCGCTGACGAGTGCGGGCTGCCGGCCGGTGTGTTCAACGTGGTGACCGCGAACCGCGAGGTCTCCGAGATGCTGGTCCGCGACCCGCGGGTGGACAAGATCGCGTTCACCGGGTCGACTGCTGCCGGCCGCCGCATCGCCTCCATCGCCGGTGAGCGGATCGCGCGCGTCACCCTCGAGCTCGGCGGCAAGTCCGCCGCAATCATTCTCGACGACGCCGACCTGAACCACGCCGCTCAGGTGCTGGCCGGTGCCGAGACCTTCCTGTCCGGCCAGGTCTGCGCCTCGCTGACCCGCATCGTGGTCGCGCGTTCCAAGCAGGACGAGTTCGCCGAGGCCCTGGCCGCCGCGTTCTCCGCCGTCAAGGTCGGTGACCCGTTCGACCCGGCCACGCAGATGGGACCGCTCACCTCCGCGATCCAGCGCGACCGCGTCGAGGGCTACATCGCCAAGGGCCTGGAGGAGGGTGCGCGTCTGGTCACCGGCGGCGGCCGGCCGAAGGACCTCGACCGCGGCTACTTCATCGAGCCGACGGTGTTCGCCAACGTGGACAACAAGCAGGTCATCGCGCAGGAGGAGATCTTCGGCCCGGTGCTCTCGGTCATCCCCGCGGACAGCGAGGAAGAGGCGATCGAGATCGCCAACGACACCATCTACGGCCTCAACGCCGCGGTGTTCACCCCGGACTCCACCCGTGCCTACGGCGTCGCCAAGCAGCTGCGCTCCGGCACGGTCGGGCACAACAACATGAAGCTCGACTTCTCGATCGCCTTCGGCGGCTTCAAGCAGTCGGGCATCGGCCGCGAGGGCGGCAAGGAGGGTCTGCGCTCCTACCTGGAGACCAAGACCGTCCTGCTCGACGGCAAGCCATAACGCCACACACGCCACAACGGATGTCATCCGCAGCGGCAGTCGCTGCGGATGACATCCCTTGGTCAAGGGGTGCGTTGCAGCAGCGGCGGGCCCTCGACCACCTGCTCGACGGTGAACCGGACCGCGCGACCGGTCTCGGTGGGGGCGTCCCACACGACGCTCGCGCGCCCGGACAGGTGCAGCGTCCGCCCGGTGGCGAAGTCGGGGAACAGCAGCGCGGCGGTGTCGTCAACGGCGAGATTGCCGAAGCTGTTGAACATGTCGTTGCCGACGTAGTCCGGCCACCACACGGTGTTGCCCTCGACCCCGACGAACCCGGCCGGGCCACCGCGGTGAGACGCGTCGTTCCCGCGGTCCGGGTGGGTCGTCCCCAGGAAGAACGTGTCGGCGGAGCGGATCAGCTCGACCTGGCCGGCGGAGAGCGTCGTGCTGGGCCCCGGCGCCGCGACGGTACCGGCGGCGTCAGAGACCGTGAGCTTGCGCGGGTGGATGTACTTCGGGCAGTTCCCGTAGGCCAGCTCGATCTCCAGGTCGTCGCCGACTCCGGTGAGGGTGCCGTTCAGTCGGAACCGCCGCCGGGTCGCGAACTCGATCGCGAGCAGTCCGACCGGTTGCCCGGCCGGCAGACCGTGCAGCGGGTCGCCGGGCCTAGGCGAGGTGTGCACGAGCAGCTTCGTCGCGCTCGCCTCGAGGAGGCCTTCGGGCCCCTCCAGCGCGGACACCCAGAGGCGGCCGTCCCGGTCGCGTGCGGAGAGCGCGGCGAGGTGTTGCCCGGCCAGGAAGCGGACCGCGCCGTCGAACAAGTGGGCGGGGGCGAGCATGCCCACCAGGCGGGCTGCGTCCTCGCGGACCCCAGCCCGGTCCTGGACCTCGAGCTCGCCATCGTGGAATCCGCGGAACGCGCTCACGGCTCCTCCGTCGGGTCGCAGTCCGGGGCTTCAACCGCACCGCGACCGCGATCATTGCATCGAGGACCGAGGGCTGCGTCACACCGTCGGCGTGCGCCTCGGCAGGGCGGGTAGTGCAGCGGAACCGGGAGTGCTCGGACACCAACGGAGGAGACCACTGCCATGCACGAAGTTGCGGGAACCGTCCTGACCTGCGAGCACTCGGGCTGTGACTGCCGGGTCGAGATTCGCACTCCGTGCTCCTGCGAGCACCACGGCGACGCCCAGTACAGGTGTCACTGCGGTGCGCCGCTGGTCGCCGCCGGCTGAGTGGCCCACTCACGCCCGGGCGCGTTCCCGGTGGCACGGTGACCTACCGCGACCTCGCCGACGCGCTGGCCGCCATCGACGCCGTGCTCGTTCCGACGCAAAGTGGTGCACCTACGGCCCGCTGAGCCCCCGCCAGCACAAGTTTTTAGAATCAACTTTCAGTATTGAACGTCGACTCCATTGCTCTACGTTCAAGTCCCGGAAGGAGGAAGGCCGCGCCTACATCGGCACCCAACTGCAGGGCGGCTACGGCTTCATCACCGAGACCGCCACCACCCGGCACTATCAGGACGCCCGGATCCTGACCGTCGGTGAGGGCACCTCCGAGGTGCAGAAGATGCTCATCGCGCGCGCTCGGCCTCCCGGTCTGATGGGACCCGGTTCTACTGACGCCGGTTCGTGACCCCAACGGCCCTGGCGCGGTTTGTCCGGTCCGACGAGGATCAACAGATGATCACTTCCGTGCACAACCGCATCACCCGTAACCTCACCCGCGCCTGCGCGCTCGGCGCGACGACCGCGCTGGTGCTCCTGACCGCGGCGTGCGGCGACGACGACGAGGCCTCGAGTCCTGCGCCCACCCCGGAGCCCGCTGCGGCGACCGGCACCCTGAATGTCGCCAGCCAGACCGGCGACGGCACCGCGATCACGATCAAGAAGGTGACGATCGACGGCTCCGCCGGCTGGATCGCTCTGCACAAGGACGTCAAGGGTGAGCCCGGCGCGGTCATCGGGTTCGTCGAGATTTCCGAGGGCGAGTCGAAGAACGTGAAGGTCAAGGGCGACAAGAAGCTCGCCAGTGGCGCCTACTGGCCGATGCTGCACAAGGACGACGGCACGCTCGGCACCTACGAGTTCGGTGAGTCCGCCGGCGCGCAGGACGCCCCGGTGGTGGTCAACGGCAAGCCGGTGATGAAGAAGATCACCTACACGAAGAAGTAGGCGGGGCGCCGGGCCTGACGGTTGGTCAGGCCTTGAGCGGGCGGCGCACGACCTCGGCGGCCTCCGCCGGGGGGACGCCGAGCGAGCGCAGCGACCCTTCCGCGTACTTCTGCTCCGCGTTCTTGCCCAGCCGGCCGTCGACGATGGCCCGCATGACGGCGAGTGAGCCACCGAGGATCGCGGTGACCGCGACCTCGAGGTCGGGGACGTCGAAGCGGCCCTCGGCGATGCCGCGTTGGACCGCGACCCGGGCGGCTGGGTGCACGGCGACGCCGAACAGGGCGTCGGCGTGGTTGAGGTGCACGACGACGCTGGCGAATTCGGGGTCGGAGTAGGCCAGGCCGACGAAGCGGCGGACGGCGATGCTGACCAGTTCGGCCGCGTCCTCGACCGGATCGGCGGCGAGCGTTTCCGCGATGCCCTGCAGGCTGTCCGCGATGACCGCCTCGACGACGGCTTCCTTGGAGTCGAAGTGGTTGTAGAAGGAGCCCAGCGCGACATCGGCGCGCTCGGTGATCTCCTGGATGCGCAGCCCGGCGACGCCCTTCTCGGCGATCAGTTCGCGGGTGGCATCGGTCAGCTTTCCGCGGGTGCGCTCGCGACGGCGGTCGGTCCGGGTGCGGACCTCGGCCACCTCTTGCTCGGTCACGCATCCAATATGGCAGGGGAAGTTTCTAGAATCAACTTTCAATCTTGAAAGCTTATTCAGTTAGCAAGTGGGCGCTCGCTGGCTTCGACGAGCATCACGCTCGGCAGATTCCGGTACGCGATCTCCCGCGCCTGTTCGGCGTCCAGGCCGAGGGCGTGCAGCAGCACCTCGGCCGTCTGCGACTCCGCTTCCGGTCCCGTTCGACGATCCAGGACGGCGCGGGTCACGGCAAGGGTGGCGCCCACCACATAGGTCAGGGTCGTCACCGGCGAGGGCATCGCGGTGAACCGGCCCTGCTCGACGCCCGCCTCCAACAGGCGCTGCCCGAAGGGCAGAATCCGTTCCTGGAACTGCACGTCGGCCTGGTCCAGATTGACGATCAGACGCGCGGTCTCGGGATCCTCGGTGGCGTTGCGGACGAACCACCGGTGCGCCGCACTCGCCGCCTCGGCCGGATCGGTGAAGGCCTCGACCTGCGCGATCAGGGTCTGCGCGAGCGCGGACATCAGGTCGAGCACGACCGCCTCGACCAGGTCCTCCTTGGACTCGAAGTAGTTGTAGAACGAGCCGAATCCGACGTCGGCGGCATCGGTGACCTCGCGCAGTCGCAGACCGTCGACGCCCTTGTCCGCGATCAGGTGCGCGGCGGCCCGGGTCAACTGGGCCCGGGTGCGCTGCTGCCGGCGCTGGACGCGCGCGGACGGAGTGCGCGTGGCGCTCGGGTCGCCGGCATCCAGCATCGGTCCTCCTCGTTCACGAGCACCATATCAAAACTGATCAATCGATCAACTACGAACGATCGACCTTGCAATCTAGTGAAGTTTCAGTATTGAAAAGTCGCTTCACCGCGGGCTACCGTCACTGGAAGAGCCGCCACACCTTTGCGCCGTCCGAGGAGCGATTACCTGATGCAGCTGATCCAGCTGGCCGCCGACACCGCGGCGACGATTCCTCAGCCTCCGGTGGACGACGAGATGCCGAAGACGGCGGAGACGATCTTCAACATCTTCATCTTCCTGCCGCTGCTCGGGATGATCTGCTTCGCGCTCCGCGAGATCAAGAAGCACAAGAACCCGGTCCTGCTCTACTGCCTGATCGGCGGCGCGTTCGCGGCGACGATGGAGCCCGTCGTCGACGTCCTCGGGTTGGTGTACCTCAAGGAGGCCGACGCCCTCGGGACATTCACGATCCTCGACCGGACGATGCCGCTCTACATCTGTTTCGTGTACCCCTGGTACGTCGGCGGCCTCGGCTACCTGGCGTACCGGCTCTTCCAGAACGGCATCACGCGCAAGGGCCTGTTCCAGCTCTGGGCCCTCGACTGCGTCGTCGACATCGCGCTGGAGACCCCGGGCATCGTCACCGGCACCTACCTCTACTACGGCGAGCAGCCGCTGAACCCGTGGGGCTTCCCCATCTGGTGGGGCTTCGTGAACCCGGTGATGCCCATGGTCGCCGGCGCGCTGATCTACCACGTCCGCCCGCACCTGAAGTCGAACCTGCAGCTGCTGGCGATCATCCCGCTGATCCCGATGGCCGACGGCCTGGCCAACGGCGCCGTCGCCTGGCCGATGTGGATCACGCTCAACCAGCAGGACGTCTCGATGTGGGTCACCTACATCGGCTGCGCCGCGACGCTGGGCCTCGCGCTCTACGCGGTCTGGATCATCTCCCTCGCCGTGGCCAGGCCGGAGACCGGCAACGAGGGCACGATCATCGACCAGCTCAAGACCCTGCTGCTGCCGTCGGCCAAGGCCGCGCCGGCCGCTGCGGCTTCGGCAGGAATCGAGCCCGGAATCGAGCCCGAGGTCGACCGCGAGATGGCGAGCAGGTAACCCGATGGCCCTGCCCACCCAGCCGCCCGAGAGCGACCTGATCCTGCCCCTGCCCGGGGCGGGAGAGGCCTGGGACCACCACACGATCCACACGCACTACTTCGGGTTCGCCGTGCCCGAGGCCGCGATCGGCGTCTTCGCCTACATCCGCTACCAGCCGACCTTCCCGCTCTCGCAGGGCGGCGTGGTGATCTTCCAGGGCCTGAACAACCCGTCACCGGTGGACGCCGCGCACATCAACTACGAGATCACCATGCCCTGGCCGGAGATCGACGGGAACACCATCCGGACCGAGAACGGACTGGTCATCGAGTTCACCGAACCGGGCCGGGTGGCCCGGGTCAGTTACGCCAGCGCCGACGGCAGCACCTCCTTCGACGTGCTGCAGACCGGCGTCACTCCGCTCCTCGCCCGCGGCCACGTGGTCCCGGGGGAGGACGACCACCACGGTGACCCGGGACGGGTCACCGGCGGCAGTGAGCAGTTCATGCACGTCACCGGCGAGCTCGTCCTGAACGGTGAGCGGCACACCGTCGACTGCCACTACCCGCGCGACCGCTCGTGGCGTCAGGTCCGCAAGGAGACCCAGGGCTTCCCGCCGGCGCCCCCCGTGTGCTGGTCGCCGATGTACTTCGGTGACGATCTGATCTTCAATCAGATCTCCTTCGAAGCGCCGGACAGCGATCCGACCTGGTCGGGGCTCTACGAGATCCCCGACGGGGCCCGCACGCACCACTTCGCCTGGCTGCAGCAGGGCGACAAGACCCTGGACATCGTCCGGGTCCGGCGCACGATTCTGGAGCAGCAGCCGGGCACCTTCGCCGCGCTGCGCCAGCAGGTCGAGGCCGAGGACGAGACCGGCACCGTCCACCGCTTCACCGGCGAGGCGATCGCGGCCTGTGTGATGCCGGCCTGGCCCAACGCCTCGTTCCACGACAGCGTGTACCGCTGGACCGATGAGCAGGGCCGCGTCACCTACGCCACCTGCCAGGAACTCTGGGCGGACAAGTACCAGCTCGGCATGAAGGCCCGCGCCCGGCCGACTCGACGATGACGTTCGACAACCCCGCGAGCCGGTTGCTCGCCCAGTTCGTCGGTGCCCCCGCACCGGTGGTCCGATGAGGAGTGCAGCAATGAGAAGGACACGTCGCCCACGGACGTCTCCCCGACGGATGTCATCCCGAGCGCGGGCTGCCGGCATCGGGTTTGTCACCCTGGCGCTCCTGGCGGGGTGCGGCAGTCACCTCTCCGAATCAGAACTCGCCGCCTCGCAGGGCGCTCTGAGCGTTCCGACCGCGGTCGCCGCGGCGCCGGGTGCCACCGAGGGGCAGGCCGCGGCCGCAGTGCCGGGCGCAGTCGACCCGGGCGCGCAGGTCCCGGTGGCGGGCACGGGCACGGGCACCGCCGGCAAGCCGGTGGCCGCCGCCGGCAACGCGCCGGGCAAGACCACCACCGACACCGTCAAGGTGCCGGGGACCGGCGCCACCGTCCCGGTTCCCTCCGGACCGCGCGACGAGATCGTGATGTGCTCGTTCGGCAACTCCTCCGGCGTGCTCGGGGCGGTCACCGGCCCGGCCCCCGTCGCGAACGCCGCCTGGGCGTCCTACATCAACGCCAAGGGCGGCCTGGCCGGGCACCGGATCCGGATGATCATCGCCGACACCGGCGGTGCCGCCGCCAACGCGCAGGCGATCGCGCAGAAGTGTGTCGAGCAGGAGAAGGCGGTCGCGTTCTTCAACGAGTACAGCTTCGGCGAGCTCGACGGCGCGATCCCGTACCTGAAGGCCAAGGGCGTGCCGGTCATCGGCAGTATCGGCGGCGCGGTTTCCAGCGACCACTCGATCATGGTGTTCAACCCGATGAACGGCGCCGACGTAGGCCAAGCGTGGGGCTTCGTCAACACCGTCGCCTCGCAGACCGACAAGAAGAAGCTCGGCGTCCTGTACTGCCAGGAGGCCTCCACCTGCGCGCAGCAGATCAGCACCTTCTCCAAGCTGCTGCCGTACAAGGGCCTCAACATCGTCTACAAGGCGCAGGTCTCGCTGGTTCAGCCGGACTACACCGCGCAGCTGTTGCAGGCCAAGAACGCCGGCGCCGAGGTCATGGTGCTGTTGATGGACAGCGCCAGCGTCGGCCGGATCGCGCGCAACGCCGCCCAGCAGAACTTCACTCCGATCCTGGCCGGCACCTACAACCTGGGCATCCAGGCGACGCTGGACCAGGGCCCGATCGTGAACGGCCTGATCCTGGCCAGCCGGACCCCGGCCTACTCGACCTCGCCACTGCTCAAGGACTACCGGGACTCGATGGCCAAGTACCAGCCCGGCAAGGTCACGGGCGACGTCGGAGCCGGCGCCTTTGTGGTCGGAGCGTTGCTGGAGAAGTACGCCTCGACGTTCCTGGCCAAACAGACGGTGACCTCGAAGGATTTCCTCGATCTGCTCTATTCGCTCAAGGACGAGAAGCTCGGCGGACTCCTGCCAGGCATCACTTTCGCCAAGAGTGATGATCGAACTCAGACAAACCGGTGCATCGCGCCCGTGCGGCTGGAAAATGGGGCATTCGTCCAACGGGGCGGGTTCGTGTGCGCCCCCGACTGGAAGCCGGGTACCTGACATGCGTCGTGGAATGAGAGCCGGAACGGTGGGGGCCGGCGTCGCTGCCACCGTCGGTCTCGCCGCGCTGATGGTCACCCCGGCCCAGGCGGATGACTCCTCGTCAGGTGCCGCGGTGGGCACCGCCTCGGCCAGTGGCGTGCGGACCAGCTACGACTTCCCGGGCTTCCTGGTCGTCGACACCCTGTACGACGCCGGCGGCCCCATCGCCCAGTCGGTGGTGAACAGCTCCGGGGGCGGGTCCTCGTTCGCGTCGTTCCCGTACCCGGGCGACACCATCGTCAACGCCCCGGCGCTGGCGAATGTCGGTACCGGTCAGGCCTTCCCCTTCACCTACCCGCTCTACGTCGTGACCGACGGCAACCTCACGCCCAAGGCGTCGGCCAAGGACGCCACCGGTTCGCTGGTGCTGGACGCCGAGTCGGCCGCTCGCAGCGCCACCTCCAAGGCCCGGCTGGCCGGGCCGACCGCGGGGGTGATCGCGACCTCGGGCTCCCTGCAGGAGACCAGCGTGCTGATCGGTGAGGACGGGGTGATGACCTCGATCGCGGACAGCATCACCCGCGGCATCGACGTCGACGGCGTCCTGAAGATCGGCGAGGTGCACGTCCGCACGGTCAGCGTGCTCAAGCCCGGCGACAAGGCGCCGACCACGACCTCGACCACCGAGGTCACCGGCGTGAGCGTGGCCGGCCAGCCGGTCGGGCTCACCCGGGACGGGATCGCCGCGCCCGGCGGGTCGCAGGGTTCGCCCTACGCGGCGGTGCTGGCTGCGCTGAACAAGTCGCTGTCCGACGGCGGTATCTCGGTGGCGCTGGTCGGTGATCGCGAGGTGAACGGTGGGACCTCGAACGCTGGGGTGGAGATCCTGCAGAAGGGCAAGCTGCCCTTCGCCGGCTCGCCGGAAGGCGTCGCCCGGACCCTCATCGGCAATGCCTCGAGCTTCATCCTCGGCGGCTCCGGTTCGCTGCTGAACCTCGTCACGGCCGACAACAACGCGGGTACCGACGCCGGTGCAGTCACGCCGGCCACCGGAACGGACACCACCGGCGCCGTCGACACGGCGGCCGGGTTCCCGATCGCCGTGGACGCAGCCGGGATCACCCCGTCGGGCGTGCCGACGGTGAACTTCGTCCCGCAGGCCGGCGCCAGGACCACGACCACCTCGCTGGCTCTCGACCTCGACGACCAGCTCAAGTTCTTCTACCTGGTGATCGCGGTGGGTGCCGGCGTCGCTGCGCTCACATCTCTGCTCTGGCGGGCGAAGGGAGGACGTGTCTGATGGACGTCCTGACCGTTCTGAAATCGCAGTGGGACCGGATCGCCGCAGTGCTGTGCGTGGTGGGCGGCGTGATCCTGCTGATCGTGGGCTACCAGGGCATCGCGGACTCCCCATACGTCGCCGAGGAACTGGCCTACCTGATCTCCGGGGGCCTGGGCGGGGTCTTCCTGCTCGGTGTCGGGGCGACGCTGTACATCTCCGCCGACATGCACGACGAGTGGCGCAAGCTCGACCGCATCGAGAACGCCATCCTCAGCCTCCGCACCGACTCCGGTGACGATGGATCCGGGGAACCTGACCGCTTCGATGACATCGTCACGCCGGTCCTCGAGTCGCGTGCCTCCCGGCACCGTGGGTCCAGCGAGAGCGCCGTCACCGCCGGGGTCGCCCAGCGCAGCCGATCGAAGCAGGCCTCCTCGGGCCAAGGCGTCCGCGAAGACAGCGTCCTCGCGATGCCGCGCGAACTGCGCAGCAGCCTGCGGATCGGCGCCGTCGCGATGTCGCTGGCCTTCGTGGCTCTGATGCTCGCGTACTACCGGGCCGCGGATGTGTCGCAGGCCCGGCCCGCGTTCACCGCGACCGCCTCCGCCGCCACCGTGCTGGCCGTCGCCGGCGTGCTCGCGGTCCTCGGCATGGTCGGGATGCGGCGGCGCCTGATGGCCCGTCGGAACCTGCTGCTGACCCCGTTCCTGGCGCGCAGCCGGCGCGACGCGGCAGCTCACGACCGAGGGTCGAGCGCGGGCGAACCGGCGGCCCGGATGCCGGAGCGACTGCTGGTCATCCCCGAGGGCCGGTACGCGCACGTGCCGTCCTGCGCGATGGTGGCGGGCGAGCGCACCGGCTCGGTCAGCTCGTCCGCGCTGCCGCAGGGGATCCTGCCCTGCGCGATCTGCACCCCCGCGGCGCTGTAAGCGGTCATGTCCGACTACCTGCCGTTCATCGTCCTCGGGATCACCACGGGGTCGATCTATGCCCTCGCCGCGATGGGTCTGGTCGTCACCTACACGACCTCCGGGGTGTTCAACTTCGCCCACGGCGCGGTGGCGATGGTCAGCGCCTACGCCTACTACACCCTCACGGTGGACTGGGGCCTGGCTCCTGAACTCGCGGTGTTCCTCGTCGTGCTCGGCCTCGGCCCGCTGGTCGGGGTGATTGTCGACCGCGGTCTGTTCCGCCGGCTGCAGGGCGCCGGGTCGGCCGCTTACGTGGTGGTCTCGATCGGTCTGCTGGTGGCGCTGCAGGGCCTGGTCATCATCATGTACGGCCCGACGTCCAAGCCGGTCCCGCCGATCTTCCCCCAGAAGGTCGTCGACCTCGGTGCCGTCAACGTCGGTTACGACCAGATCGCGATCACCACGATCGCGGCGGGCCTCGGCCTGGGTCTGGCGCTGTTCTTCAAGCGCACCCAGACCGGCCTGGACATGCGCGCCGTGGTCGACGACCCGCAACTGGCCGAGCTGACCGGGGCCAACGCCTCGCGGACCACCACGTTGGCCTGGATGCTCGGCTCGTCCTTCGCGTCGCTGGCCGGCGTGCTGCTCGCGCCGACCCTCGGCGCTGACGCCCTCGTGCTCATCCTGCTGGTCGTGCAGGCCTTCGGCGCCGCGGCGCTGGGCCGCCTCGTCAGCCTGCCGATCGCCTACGCCGGCGCCATCGGGCTCGGCGTCCTCGGCCAGCTGTCCATCAAGTGGGTCAGCGAGTACGCCTCCGGCCAGACCTGGCTGTCCGGACTCCCGCAGAGCCTTCCGTTCATCGCGCTGTTCACCGTGCTGATCGTCAGCAAGAAGGGCAGCTTCAAGGAGCTCACCAAGAGCGTGCAGGCGCGCTCCTCGAGTCAGACCCTCGCCCCCGGCTCGCGTCGCTTCCCGGCGATCGTGCTCACCGTGATCGTCGGCGTGGGCCTGGTCATCCCGAGCCTCGCCACCGACTCCCGCACCACCACCGCCACCACGGCGATGGCGATGCTCATCATGTTCAGCAGCCTGAGCCTGCTGCTCGGGCTGTCCCGGCAGATCTCGCTGTGCCATGCGGTCTTCGTCGCCCTCGGTGCCACCACGCTGGGGCACCTGCAGGCGGATGGAGTGCCGTTCCTGCCTGCGCTGCTGATGGCCGGCCTGGTCGTGGTCCCGATTGCCGGCCTGCTGGCGATTCCGGCGATCCGGCTGTCCGGCCTGTTCCTGGCCCTGGCGACCTTCGGCTTCGGCGTCCTGTTCCAGAACCTGCTCTACAACACCTCCTGGGTCTTCGGCACCTCCGGCCAGGTCGCGGTCGAGCGGCCGACGCTGTTCGGCAATCTGCTGGACGGCACGAACGAGTTCTACTTCTTCGTGCTCGCCATCGCGGTGGCCTCTGTCGTCACCGTCGAACTCGTGCGCGCCACCCGGCTCGGCCGGCTGCTGCGCGCCACCGCGGACAGCAACGTCGCGGTCGAGACCCTCGGTATCAATACCACCGCGGCCCGCACCGTGGTGTTCTGCGTCAGCGGGTTCTTCGCCGCCATCGCCGGCGGGCTGCTCAGCTCGCAGGTCACCACCGTCGGCACGTCGAGCTACTCGTTCTTCCAGTCGCTGATCTGGGTCGCGGTGCTGGTGGCGGCCGGCTCGGCCACCCTCGGCGGCGCCGCGCTGGCGACCACGATGCTGGTGGCGATCCCGGCCTTCTTCACCGACGCCGACGTCATCAACTACCAGACCATGTTTTTCGGCATCGGCGCGATCCTGCTCGCGCAGGCGCCCAACGGCCTGGTCGGGTTGGTCACCAATCTGCCCAACACCCGGCTGTGGGGGCGGATGGCCGACGATGGCCCGGCCCGCGCGGGGGCGCACGCCACGCGGCGTCGTCAGCGGCTCGCCCCCACGTCTGCCACCCCAACGTCTGTCCCGGCGACGGGAGCGACCCGATGACCCTGGAGCTGCGCAATCTGCACGCCGGCTACGGCCGGACCCAGGTGCTGCACGACATCAACCTCACCGTCCCGGCCGGCGCGGCCGTCGCGCTGCTCGGGTCGAACGGCGCCGGCAAGACGACGCTGCTCAAGACCATCGCCGGTCTGGTCACCCCGACCTCCGGCGAGCTTCGCTGGAACGGCCGGGAGCAGAGTCACCGCAGTCCGCACCGCCGGGTCGCCGACGGGGTCTGCCTGATCCCCGAGGGCCGCGGCATCTTCCGCAACCTCACGGTGGCGGAGAACCTCGCGATGCACACCCGGGGTCGCGGCAAGGCGAAGGCCGTCGAGACCGCCACCCGGTATTTCCCGGTGCTCGGGCAGCGCCTCTCGCAGACCGCGGGCACGATGTCCGGCGGTCAGCAGCAGATGCTGGCGGTGGCCCGGGCGTTGGTGACGGAGCCTGCGCTGCTGATGATCGACGAGCTGTCGGTCGGGCTCGCCCCGGTCGTGATCGACGAGATCTTCGCCGCGATCGAACTGCTGCGAGCCGAGGGCCGCTCGCTCCTCGTCGTCGAGCAGTACGTGCAGCGCGCCCTCGCCATCGCGGACTACGTCTACATCCTGAACAAGGGTCGGATCGTCTTCATCGGCGAACCGGCGCAGTGCCGCAGCGGCACGATCTTCGAGCGCTACCTGGGTGAGGGAGTCGCGTGATGAGCCCCGCGGACAACCCCAACCACACTGCCGGCCAGATTGCCGGCCAGAGCGAGGGCCTGCGCGCCGATGACGTCGTGGTGAAGTTCGGTGGCCTGACGGCGCTCGACGGCGTCAGCGTGCACGCCCCGCCCGGGCGGATCACCGGCCTGATCGGGCCCAACGGCGCGGGTAAGACCACGCTGTTCAACGTCTGCAGCGGACTGCAGGTACCGGCGGCCGGCAAGGTCACGCTCGACGGTGAGGACCTGGCCCGGCACAGCCCGTCGCGCCGCGCCCGCGAGGGCCTGGGCCGGACGTTCCAGCGGCTCGAGCTCTTCGGCACGATGACCGTGCGGGAGAACGTGGAGTTCGGTGTCGAGGCCCGCTGGCTCAGCTGGGACCCGATCTCCCAGCTCGGGCTCCGCTCATCCGGCCGCGCCCGGCGCCGGGAGATCCGGCACGCGGCCGACGAGGTGCTGCACGCCACCGGCCTGGAGCCGCTGGCCGATCGCGTCGTCGGTTCGCTGTCCACCGGTCAGGGCCGGCTCGTCGAGCTGGCCCGGGCGATGGCCCGGAACCCACGGATCCTGCTGCTGGATGAGCCCTCGTCAGGTCTGGACCCGGCGGAGAGCCGTGACTTCGGTCGCCAGCTGCGTGAGCTGGTCGCCAGTCGGGGCATCGGGATCCTCATGGTCGAGCACGACATGAGCCTGGTCCTCGACATCTGCGACTGGATCTTCGTCCTGGACTTCGGCAAACCGCTGATGGCCGGGACGGCGGGGGAGGTCCGTAACAGTCCCGATGTCCAGGCCGCATATCTCGGCAAAGAAGCGGCGTGAACACCCCAAACGTGCGCAATCTGATGGCTCGGCAGTTGGAGGCCCCCATGTCCCGTCACGGTCGTCAGCCGCGGCACAGCCGGATCCTCGGCCACCGCGGTGCCTACGCCGCGGCCGGCGTCCTGGCGCTCGGCGCGTCGATGAGCGCGGCCCCCGCCCTGT
>NZ_JACDFE010000267.1 GCF_013815995.1 Sporichthya sp. | reverse complement strand
GAGCTGGACCCCGCCGCCCTGCTGGCCGAGCCGGACGTCGCGCGGGTGCGGATCTCCGCCGGGCGCACCCGGCCCACGGTCGTGGAGGTCCAGCTCGACCCGTTCCATGCCGATCGCGCCGAGGCGGTCCGGGCGCTGTGCGCGCCGGCCGAGGTCGAGTTCATCGGGCGGATCCCGTAGGCCCGACGCCTTGAGGCTGGTCCTGGAAGTCTGACGGTCCTGGCTCCGATCCCCTCAGGCGGTTGGCCCGATGCCAGTTGAGTCTGGGGTCCTGTCTACCGTGGTCGCGTGCCGAAGAAGCGCAAGCGTCCACGCAAGCCGGCGTCCCATGGACCGGGGCGGAACACGAGGCGCGAGCCGGACCTGATGCAGCAGGTGTGGACTGCGCTGCGGGGGGAACCGCTCGATCTGCTCGGGCTGGCCAGCTCGATGCTCACCCTGATCGACCCCCGCGAGCAGGGGCCGTTCCGCCCCACGCGGGAGCTCGACCGCGCGGGCCTGGTCGACAGCCTGATCGAGATCGAGCGGATCGAGACCACGGCGCTGCTGACCGCGCTGCGCGCCCTGTGCGGTGAGGAGCTGATGGCCACCCGGATGCGCCGCGAACTCGCGCAGCGGTCGCATCCACTGCCGGCCTGGCTGGCCGGCCTCGACGACGCGACGCCGGCGAAGCGCGTGGTGGTGATGACCGACCCGCTCGGCGACGGCGACAACGTCATGATCGGCGTGGACCTGCCGGGCGGTGCGCAGATCACGGCCGTGGTCTACATCGAGCACAACCTCGGATCCCTGGTGAAGGACGCCTTCGTCCTGCCCGGCGCCCTGGACGAAGTGCTCGAGCACATGGAGCGCCTGTCCGAGGATCCGGACGTCACCTTCGCCGCCCTGGACCCGGCCGATGCACGGGCCCGGATCACTGAGGCGATCGGGATCGCGGCCATGACGGTGCCGCCGTTCGAGACCGACACCTGGCCGGCCGCGCGCCCGCTCGTGGAATGGATGACGGCGATGCTGCCCGCGGACGGCCGCGGCTACGAGCGCCCGGAGTGGAGCGAGCGCGAGGTCCAGGCCCTCGCGGACCGCTTCTTCGCCGCCACGCTCGGGGCGAGCTTCGACAACGCGCTGCACCGCGAGATGCTCGGCCACGTCCTGTGGTTCGCCACCGGCTACGGGCCCGGGGATCCGTTGCGGTGGAGTTCGATCGCCGTCGAGATCCTGCTGCTGGACTGGTTGCCCCGCAAGATCGCGGACACCGCCCAGCGGCTGGCGGTGATCCCCGCGCTGCTGGGCGCCTTCGTGCGGTTCTGCCACGCCGAACGGGGGCTGCGGCCCGGGCTCACCGACGAGGTGCTCGCCACGATCGTCGAGTACGAGCCCGACTACCTCGACGCCATCGCGGCGCCCCGGTTGCAAGGGCCCGCGGCCCTGCTGGCGCGGATGGGTGCGCTGGATCCCGACGCCGAGGCGGAGATGCTCTTCGACCCCGACAACCTCGACCTCGTGTACTTCGAGGATGACGGAGTCGTCATCGCGGATCTGATGCTTGGTCAGCTCCGGCGCGCGGTGGGTAGTGAGGTGGCCCTGGAGAACCTCGACGACCTTCCGTTGACAGACGAGCCGTTCGCCTGGGCCGTCGTCCCGACCGACGTGCACGACCGGGTGCGCGAGGTGCTGGCGCTGACCGAGGCCTGCTGCACCGACCTGCTCGACGACCAGTACCGGACCGTCATCCGCCGCCTGCTGGCCGACATCGCGGCCGCGGACCCGGCGATCTTCCGGCGCAACGGGCGCGCCGAGACCGCCGCCGCCGCGATCTGCTGGATCGTCGGGTCGGCCAACTCGCTCTTCGACCGCTCCCCGGTCCGGCCGAAGGTGACCTACGTCAAGGATCTGTACGCCTACTTCGGCCTGAAGCCGACGTTCTCCGCGAGCCAGCGTGCCCAGCCGATGCTGCGCGCGATCGGCGTGGACCCCTACGGCCGCTTCGGCTCCCAGGAACTGGGCAGCCCACGGTACCTGACCGCGTCGTGCCGCGCTCACCTGATCAGCCTGCGTGACCGCTACCGCGCCCTGCGGGCTGAAGGGCTGTCGGACGCGCCGGCTGGCGGATGACCGAGCGCCCGCCCGGGCGGTTCACAGCCCGAGGTACACGCGCAACCGGTGCTCCAGGCGTTCGAGCTCAGCCCGATTGGTCAGACCGCGGCGGCGACGGAAGGGGCCGAGGTGCTCGACCGACGCGATGTTGGTTCGGTCAGCCGAACAGTTCGTCGGTGCTGCGGGCACGGAGCGCATGGTCGCCCCAGGCCTCCAGTTGCGCGAGATCGGTGCACGCGGTGATGCGCTCGCGGGCCTCCTCGGTGACGGGGATGTCGCGGGCCGTCAGGATCCGCAGGACCATCGCCGCACGACCGCGGGCCTCGCCTCGGGCTTCCCCGCGGGCCTCGCCTCGGGCTTCCCCGCGGGCCTCGCCACGGGCTTCCCCGCGGGCTTCGAGAGTGCGCGTGAAATCGCTCTGATACTCGAAAGACTCGGTCGCCATCAGTTCCTCCAGGTACCGCCGGGCGAGGTCGGGCAGCGCGGCGAGTACCAGTCGAGCGTACTCGACCGCATGCTCGACGGGGGCCTGGTCCAGGGCCGTCGCCAGGGCATCCAGGACCTGGAAAGGGCCCTGGTCATCAACATGGACCAGGGTCGAGAGCACCGCAAGCTCCGGGCCGGCCGCCGCAACCGCAGGGTCCGTCAGGACCGGGATCGCGTCGGGCCCGAGCACCTGGGCGATCACCCGGGAGCCGGCACCGTCCAGGGTGATCGGTGCCGCGGCCCACCGCGCGGTGGCGCGGTCAGTGCACACCACCAGCAGCACGGTGGGACAGCGAAGACGACGGCGGACGGCGGTCAGGTACTCCGGCCACACCCAGTTCTTGTCCTCGTCGCGGCGTAGTTGGACCTCGACGATGATCGCGAGCGCGGGCCGGGTCGGGTCGCCGAGCAGGACCAGCGCGTCCGCCCGGTGGGCGGCCGGGCGCAGTTCAACCACCTCGGCGGATCCCAGGTGGGCCTGCTCGTGCGGGACGGGTCGGCCCAGCGGCCCGGCCAGCAGTTCAGCGGCGAAGGCCGGCCGGTGGCGGAACATCGCGACCAGCGTCTCGTGCAGGTGGGAAAGCACGGCGGGGAAGCTATGCCCCGCCTCCGACAGTTCGCTGTTGAGTGCGTTGACGCTGGGCGCGACCGAGGGCTGAACCCGAATCCGGGGAACCCAGTTCCGCTGGCCGCAAACGCTCGCGGACCGCGTGGAAATGCCACCCGTCGGGCGAACGGAAAGGACTGCCCTGTGATGCAGAGTCCATACCATTCCTGTTATGACCTGGGGTAGCATCGAACGGGAGCCCGAGGTCACCGACTGGCTCAACTCGCTGTCGACCGAGGAGTTCCAGCACGTCCGTTTCTACGTCGAACTGCTCCGGGACAAGGGCGCCACTTTGAAGGAGCCCCACACCCGCCAGCTGGACGGGAAGTGCGCGAACTGCGGTTCCGCGTCGGTCGCCAACAAATTCGCATCACCTACTGGTCGCCTCAGGACGGCGGATCATCCTGCTGACGGTCTTCCCGAAGACCCGATCACGCGAGGTCAGAGAGCCGACCGGGCACGTCGCGCGATGAAGCTCTGCCAGGACCAGCAACACACGCTAGGGAGCGGACACGATGGCTGAGACGTGGGACCAGATGGTCGCCCGGCGCAACGCCGAGCCCGGCGCACCCGAGGCCTACGAAGCGGCCAAGCTCGCCTACGAGCTGGGCGCGCAGGTACGCAAGCAGCGCGAGAAGCGCGGCTGGTCGCAGCAAGATCTTGCAACCGCGGCGCGGATGCGCCAGCCCCAGGTCGCCCGGTTCGAGGCCGGGGGGACGATCCCGAAGGTCGACACCCTGCAGCGGTTGCTGACCGCGTTGGGTGGCCGGATCACCGTCACCTTCCCGCCGGCGCCCAGGCCCTCGGTAGCGAGGGGCCCGAGCGGGCGCAAGAAGGTGGTCGCGGCGGTGGAGCTCCAGCAGCCGCGTCGTCGACGTCAGCAGGCCGCGCTCGACTGAATTCGGGCGACCGGTCCACCGCGAGGTCGATTGATCCGCCTCCACGGTCGTAGTTGGCCGGCACGTGGGCCCTGGACGGTGTGCGCGGCGCCCGGGAGGGGAACAAGCTCAACAGATCCCAGGGAGTGCTTCATGCGTCGCAACCTGCTGGCCACCACGGCAATCGTCGGCGCAACGATCGCCTTGTCCGCCTGCGGCGGCGGCGACTCGACAGATCAGGCCAGCACCGACCGGGCGGTGGCCGAGGCGCTCGCGTCCCAAGCCGCGGCCAGCACCGCCCCGCCCACCGCCGCATCCACCGCCACGCCCACCGGCGAATCCACAGCGGACCCGGCCGAGAGTGCGAAGCCGGCGGCCACGGCGAAATTCGTGGAGTTCGCCATGCCGAACTTCGTGGGCATGAACCTTCAGGATGCGCAGGACAGAGTGCAGGAGCTCGGCATCTTCTACTCGATCTCCCATGACCTGAACGGTTCGCGGATGCAGGTGCTCGATCGCAGCTGGCAGGTCTGCGACCAGAGCCCGCGCGCGGGTACCCGGATCACCGGCGCCGCCGATGAGTTTGAGGGGAAGTTCGACTTCGGCACGGTGAAGGCTGATGAATCGTGCCCGTGACCGCCACATCGACCCGGACTTCCAGCACTAGCCTTGATCAGCTTGCTCCGGAAGCCGTACGGACTCCGAGCGCAACAGCCGAATCACCCGGCTCGAAGAAGGCGAGCCGGGTGTTCGGAGACCGTCAGGTCAGTAAGCCGAGGCCTCGATGACGTGGAAGGTCGCGTCCTTCAGTTGAGCGGCGTCCTCGTTTGAGGCGAACTCGAACAGCGCCACCTCGTCGGACTGGCCGGCACCGAGGTCGGAGACGAACGCGGTGTCGGTCGCGATCCGCGCGCCCGACGGGGTGAGCGCCTCGATCTTGAGGTCGAAGGACTGCCGCTCGGCGGACTTGTTCGTCAGCGTCACGTGCAGTGCACCGTCCGTGGCACCAAAGCCCAGGTCCTGCACGGTGTAACTGCCGATCGCCACGCCAAGGTCCTGCGCGAGAACCTGCTCGGTGGCGTTGCCGAACGCACGGTCCGTGCTCTTGCCCACCTCGTTCACCGCGGTGGCGACCGCGAGGGTGGAGGCGATCGCCCCCAGCCCGGCGACGACGGCAAGCACAACGCCCGCGATCGCCTTGCCCTTACCGGAGCGCCGGCCCTTCGCGGCACCACGCCAGGCGACCGCGCCGAACACGAAGCCGATCGGCGCGAGCAGCAGCGAAATCATCCCGACGATCGGGATCAGGCAGAACACAGCGGCGACGATACCTAGTGGT
>NZ_JACDFE010000266.1 GCF_013815995.1 Sporichthya sp. | reverse complement strand
GTGCCGGGCAGGGCGGCGGCCAGCCGCGGATCGATCTCGACCGCGACCACCCGCGCCGCGGCGGGCAGCAACGCCAACGTCAGCGAGCCCAGGCCGGGCCCGACCTCGAGCACGACGTCCTCGGCGCCCACCTCGGCGACGCGCACGATCCGCCGCACCGTGTTCGGGTCGATGACGAAGTTCTGCCCGAGGGCCTTCGTCGGAGTGACGCCGTGCTCGGCGGCGAGCGCGCGGATCTGGGCGGGGCCCAACAAGCCCTGGGGCAGCCCGTCGCTCACGTGTTCCGCCCGTCTTCTACGTTTGGCCGCATGCCGGCCGATGCTCCGACCATTCTCGCGACCAGCGGAGGCATCCGCCTCGGCCGCCGCACCCGCTTCGAGTTCAACAAGCTCACCGACTATGCCGTCGAGCTCGCCGGCGTGACCGGTCGGGCGCCGCGGATCTGCCTGTTGGCCACCGCCGGCGGCGACGACAAGGCGACTCTCTACCACCTCTACGAGGCCGCCCAGGTGGCCGGACTTCAGCCCTCGCACCTCGCGCTGTTCCCGATGCCGAACGTCGCCGACATCACCGCGCATCTCCTCGAGGCGGATGTGGTCTGGGTCGGCGGCGGCAGCGTGGCCGGACTGCTCGCGATGTGGCGCCTGCACGGCGTCGACGCCGCGATGCGGACGGCCTGGGAAGCCGGCGTCGTCCTCACCGGCGTCTCGGCCGGATCGATCTGCTGGCACGTCGGCGGGACGACCGACTCCTTCGGGCCCGACCTGCGGCCGATCACCGACGGACTCGCGCTGCTGCCCTACGCCAACGGCGTGCACTACGACTCCGAGGAGCAACGGCGCCCGTTGTTCCAGCAGTTGATCGCCGACGGCACGCTGCCGACCGGGTACGCGACCGACGACGGCGCCGGCGTGCTCTACCGCGGCACCGAAGCCACCGAGGCGGTGGCCGAACGCGAGGGCGCGGCCGCCTACTCCGTCATTGCGGAGGGCGGCCGCGCCGTGGAAACGCGACTGGAGACCAGAGCGCTCTAGGTGAAGAGGCGTCGACCGCAGACAGGCCACGGACTGGCGCCGCGGTCCTTGTAGAGCAACTGGGCGCGGTAGGTCTGCTCGCGAGCCGGTGCCTCGTGAGGCATGCCCGAGCCGCCGACCGAGCGCCACGTCGGCACGTTGAACTGGTAGAGCCCGTAGTAGCCGTTCGGGTTCACCGCGCGCGGGTTGCCACCGGACTCACACTCGGCGAGCGCCGCCCAGTTCAGGCTCTCGGCACCGGTGCGGGCGTACTGCGAGGCCTTGGTACCGACCCGCACGACCTGCGTGACCGGCTCCTTGAGCACCTTGCTGGCGACGGTCTCGCGCTTGGCGACCTTGCCGTCCTTGCTGACCAGGTCGAGCGTCGTCTCCTTGACGCCCTTGACGCCGGCCTTCACGATCTTGCGCTCGCCGAAGTACAGCGTGCGGTCCTTGATCTCGCGGACCTCGAAGGGGATCTCGACCTTCACCGTGATCCGACGGGCGTCGACGCGCACGACGCGGATTTTCGCGCCGTCCTGGGGTGCGGCCTCCAGCTTGGGCCCGACCTCGTCGAGTGAGCCGAGAGAGATGCCCGCCTCGAGCAGCACCTGGCGGACGCTGGTCGCGACCGTCGACAGCTCGCGGGTCTTGCCGTCGGCGACGACGGTGACATCGCGCGGGGTGAGCACCCGCAGCTGCAGTCCCTCGCGTCCGATCGCGGAGGACCGGGACGCGGAGACGTACATGTTGTCGTCGCGCAGACCGAGTTCGCCGAGCGCGTCGTTGACGCTGGTCGCGGTCACCCACACCCGGCGGGAACTGCCGTCGACGTCGAGGTCGATGGGCCGGCCGAAGCGGATCGCGATGCGTTGACCCTCTGCGACCGTGCGGTCGAGCGGGGGGACCACCGAGTCGTGCTCGGTGACGTTGATGCCCTCACGGGCGAGAACCCCGGCAACGGTCCCGGCGAAGGTGTGCACCTTCTGCGTCTTGCCGTCGACGGTCAGTTCGATGGTCTTGTCGAAGCTGACGAAAGCCGTCACGCCCACAACCATCGCGGCCACGATCGCCGCGTGGATCGCCCATTGCTTGCGCCGCCGCACCCGGGTGGGTGGGGTCGACGGAGTCTGCGGGTGGGCAGACGTCGATTCAGCAGTACGCACGGTGCTCCAGACCTTGAGCTACCCGAGCACGGTGACCCCGGGTGCACTCGGCCCCTCCGGTTGCCGGCGTGGTTGCGCCGTTCCCGAGGTGGGCGGGCCTGTGCGGTCCCGGGCCAGATTTCCGATCCCGGCCATTCAGGGCGGGACGATATGCACCAATCACCACACCTGACAAACCGCTGTGAGGGCGCTCACGGCGGTTCGGCGCGGCGAAACCGCGCTGATCGGGAGTGGCCATGGGGACGACGTTACGAGTTGACCTCGCCCCGAGCCGACCCTGACTGAACACAATTCCCCAGGACTTTGCCGCTACTTGCCCCGCGAGGAGGCCCTAATCCGAAGCCGATTCGCACCGTTTCGAATGCATTCCACCTGGGGAAATGCCTGCGAGATACATCACGCGAACACCGGACCCCGACACGCCCGGGGCGGGGCCTCCGAGAGGGTCTCAGAAGGGGCCGAACATCCGCTCCGTCGTGGCCGCCAGGGCGGCACCCAGCGCGTTCGGATCCTCGCCGCGGACGTCGGCCATCGCGCGAACGGTGAGCGGGATCAAATAGGGAGCATTCGGACGGCCCCGGAACGGCAGCGGAGTGAGGAACGGGGCGTCGGTCTCGACCATCAACAGCTCGCGCGGCGCAATCGCGAGCGCATCGCGCAGGTGCTGATTCGCCTTGTACGTGACATTGCCCGCGAACGACATCACGTACCCGTGCTCCGCGCAGATCCGCGCCATCTCTTCGTCGCCGGAATAGCAGTGGAAGACGACGCGCTCGGGTGGCCCTTCGGATTCGAGAACTGAAAGCACGTCAGCATGCGCGTCACGGTCGTGGATGACCAACGTCTTGCCGTGCCGCTTCGCGATGTCGATGTGCCGGCGGAAGGACTCCTCCTGCCGGGCCCAGGCGTCCGGACCCTCGGTGCGGAAGTGGTCCAGGCCGGTCTCGCCGATGCCGCGCACCTCGGGCCGGGCGGCCAGGGCGTCGATCTCGGCGAGCGCCTTTTCCAGGTCGTCGATCCGCGGCGCTTCGTTGGGGTGCAGCGCCACCGTGGCCCAGATGGCCTGGTGCGCGGCTGCGGTATCGGCGGCCCACGCCGAGGAGGGGACGTCGATGCCGATCTGGATCAGCGTCGGAACCCCGACCGCGGTCGCTTCCTTGATGGCGTCCGCGACCTCGGAGTCCTGCAGGTCCAGGTGGGTGTGCGAGTCCGGGACCGCGACCTCGAGCGGCTCCGGGGCCGGGGGCGCTGCGTGCTTGTCGTCCTTCTTGTCCGACTTCTTGTCCGACCCAGCCCCGTCCCGGCGCTCCCGCACCGCCATCAGGCCTCCGACTCCAGGCCCGCGAGCTCCTCTTCGACGATGTCACTGCGGTCGAGCTTGGTGCTCGTCATGGGGACTCCAAGCGCGCCAATTCTTCCTCCACGATGGAGGGGTCGAGCTTGGTGAAGATCGGCGTCGGGGTGGCGAGCTTGGTGGCGGCCGCGATCGGACGCGACGCCCACACCGCGGCGGTCTTGTAGTCCCCCTGCAGCACCGAGTAGTCGTCGTTGCCGTCCTCGGAGACCTGATCGATGCGGGGCCCGCCCGACCATTCGCCGACGTTGCCGAGCAGCTCGTGCACCGTCTGCGAGGAGTGCGGCAGGAACGGGGTGAGCAGCGCCTTGCAGTCATCGACCAGCTGCAGCGCGGTGTGCAGGATCGTCGCCTGGCGCGCCCGGTCGTCCTCGCCCTTGAGCTTCCACGGCGCCGTGTCGGACAGGTACTTGTTCGCCGCCGCGACCACCGTCATCGCCTCGGTGATGGCCGCCTTCTGCTTGGCCCGGTTCAGCAGCTCACCGACCGGCGCGAACGCGGCCTTGGACGCGGCCAGCACCTCGCGGTCGACGTCGAGCAGCTCACCCTGCGCCGGGATCTCGCCGAAGTTCTTCGCCGCCATCGAGACGGAGCGGTTGACCAGGTTGCCCCAGCCGGCGACCAGCTCGTCGTTGTTGCGGCGGAGGAACTCGTCCCAGGTGAAGTTCGTGTCCGAGGTCTCCGGGCCGGCTGTCGCCAGGTAATAACGCAACGCGTCCGCGTCGTAGCGGGCCAGGAAGTCCTTGACGAAGATGACGACCGAGCGCGAGGAGGAGAACTTCTTGCCCTCCATCGTCAGGTACTCGCTCGAGACGACCTCGCTCGGAAGGTTCAGCTCGCCGAGCTCGCCCGGCGCCCCACCCCGGTTGCCCTTGCCGCCGTAGCCGAGCAGCAGCGCCGGCCAGATGACGGAGTGGAAGACGACGTTGTCCTTGCCCATGAAGTAGTAGGACTCGGCGTCGGGGTTGTGCCACCAGGCCTTCCACGCGTCCGGGTCGCCGGAGCGCCGGGCCCACTCCACCGAGGCCGACAGGTAGCCGATGACCGCGTCGAACCAAACGTAGAGGCGCTTGTCGTTGCGGTCGCGCCAACCCTCCAGCGGGACCGGCACGCCCCAGTCGATGTCGCGGGTGATCGCGCGCGGGCGCAGGTCGTCGACCAGGTTCAGGGAGAACTTGAGGACGTTGGGCCGCCAGTCGCCGCCCTTGGACTGCAGCCAGCTCCCGAGCGCCTCACTGAACGCAGGCAGGTCGAGGAAGTAGTGCTCCTCCTCGACGAAGCGCGGTGTCTCGCCGTTGATCTTGCTGACCGGGTTGATCAGGTCGGAGGGGTCGAGCTGGTTACCGCAGTTGTCGCACTGGTCGCCGCGCGCGCCGTCGTAGTTGCAGATCGGGCAGGTGCCCTCGATGTAGCGGTCGGGCAGCGTCCGGCCGGTGGACGGCGAGACCGCGCCCATCATCGTCTTGGGCACCACGTACCCGTTGCGGTGCAGCCCGAGGAAGATCTCCTGCGCGATCGAGTAGTGGTTGCGCGTCGAGGTCCGGGTGAACAGGTCGTAGGTGAGCCCGAGTCCGCGCAGGTCCTCGGTGATGACCTTGTTGTAGCGGTCGGCCAGGCCCTTGGGGGTCAGGCCCTCCTTGTCCGCCGCGACCAGGATCGGCGTCCCGTGCTCGTCGGTCCCGCTCACCATCAGGACGTTGTTGCCGGCCATCCGCTGGTAGCGGCTGAAGACGTCCGAGGGGACGCCGAACCCGGCGACGTGTCCGATGTGGCGCGGACCGCTGGCGTAAGGCCACGCGACCGCGGTGAGGATGTGACGGGGGGAAGCCATATGGCGATTCTATTTGCGCGCGCCAACTGCAATTTCCCGCGGGATGGCCGCGAAGTGTCAGCC
>NZ_JACDFE010000060.1:15074-19501 GCF_013815995.1 Sporichthya sp. | reverse complement strand
CTTCGCCTCCGGCGCGCGCCGGTAGTCGACGGCGACGACCACGCACGAGGCGCCGGCCGCGAGCTCGCGGCAGACCCCGTCGTGGGTCTGCAGGTCGCCGAGCACGAACCCGCCGCCGTGGAAGAACACCAGCAGAGGAAAGGGGCCGTCGCCGGTCGGGGTGTAGAGCCGGACCGGGATCTCACCGCCCGGCCCGGGGATGGTGCGGTTGGCGACGTCGGCCAGGGTCGCGGTGCTGCGCCCACCCATCGCGCACATCATCGCCAGCTGGGCGCGGGCCTGGGCGACGGTCTGCTGGTAGACCGGCTTGCCGCCCATGGCCCTGGCCTGGGCGAGGACGGCGGCGATCTGCGAATCGAGTGGCATGTGCGGCCTCCAGGGACGGCCTTCGGGACGGGCCGAGCGGGGTCAGGCTAACTTCGTGGCGGAGTTCCGACCGAGGCGCCCAGTGGAGGCACCGCATGCGCGTTCCCCTGACCGTGTCCGACTTCCTCGACCGCGGGGTCACCGCGTTCGGGGACTCGACCGCGATCATCGACGAACCGGACCAGCCGGCCGCGCCGGTGCCGACCACCACCTACCGCCAGTTCGGCGAGCGGGTGCGGGCCTGGCAGGCCGGCCTGGACGCCCTCGACGTCGCCCCCGGCGCGCGGGTCGCCGTGGTCAGCCACAACTCGGCGCGGCTGATGGAGCTGCTGCACGCCGTGCCCGGCACCGGGCGGGTCTGCGTGCCGATCAATTTCCGGCTCCGCCCGCACGAGGTGCAGTTCATCGTCGACCACAGCGAGGCCGACGTCGTCTTCATCGACCCCGAACTCGACGCGGACCTCAAGGACGTCAAGGGCGCCCGGCACCGGTTTGTCCTCGGCGAGGAGACCGAGGCCCTGATGCGCTTCGGCGCCGAGCCCCGCCCGTGGGCCGATCCGGACGAGGACGCCACCGCGACGATCAACTACACCTCCGGCACGACGGCCAGCCCGAAGGGTGTGCAACTGACCCACCGCAACATCTGGCTCAACGCGGTCACCTTCGCGATGCACCTGCGGCTGTGGGAACGCGACACCCTGATGCACACGCTGCCGATGTTCCACTGCAACGGCTGGGGAATGCCCTACGCAACGGTCGGGCTCGGCGCGACGAACGTGGTGATCCGCAAGATCGACGGCGCGGAGATCCTGCGCCGGGTCGAGGGGCACGGGGTCAGCATCATGTGCGGCGCCCCCGCGGTCTGGGCCGCGACCCTCGACGCTGCCGCGGAGTTCGAGACGGTGCCCGGCCGCGACCGGGTCCGCATCGTCGTCGCCGGCGCTCCCCCGCCCTCGCGCACCATCGAGCGGATCGGCAGCGAGCTCGGCTGGACGTTCACCCAGATCTACGGCCTGACCGAGACGGCTCCGCTGCTCACGGTCAACGTTCCCGACCCGGTGGATGACGACCTGCCCGCGGAGGAGAAGTCGCGCAAGATGTCCCGCGCCGGCAAGCCCGCGCTCGGGGTGCGACTGAGCATCTCCGACGACGGCGAGGTGCTGGCGCGTTCCAACGTCGTCATGGACGGCTACTGGCGTAACCCGGACGCCACCGCCGCCGCCCTGGAGGACGGCTGGTTCCACACCGGCGACGGCGGAACCCTCGACGAGACCGGCTACCTGACCATCGGCGACCGCAAGAAGGACATCATCATCACCGGCGGGGAGAACGTGAACTCGATCGAGGTCGAGGACACCCTGTTCTCCCACCCCGCCGTCGCCGAGGTCGCGATCATCGGCGTCCCGTCGGAGAAGTGGGGCGAGACCATCAAGGCGCTCGTGGTCCTCGCCCCGGGTGCAGAGGTCACCGAGGCCGAACTGATCGCGCACTGCAAGGAACGTCTGGCCGGCTACAAGGCGCCGACCTCGGTGGAGCTGCGCACCGAGATCCCGCGCACCGCCACCGGCAAGATCCAGAAGTTCAAGCTGCGCGAGCCGTACTGGGCCGATCAGGGTGGGCGTCAGGCCAACTGATGTCCGACGCCGCCGCGATCCACACGACGAAGCGCCGGGCTCAGCCCGGGTTGCGCCGGGCGATCATGTTCATCGCCCGCAGCGTCATCACCGGCAGGTCGTCGGCATTGATCAGCGCGGCGTCGGTGAAGATCAGACCGCGGTCCGGCTTGGACTTCGACGGCCGGGCCTCGGCCGTCGTGACCCGCAACTTCAGCTGGTCGCCGGGTCGCAGCGGAGCCGGCCAGCGCACCTCGTCGATGCCCGGTGAGGCCAGGCTCGCGTTGTGCGTCAGGTAGTGGTCGGCGAACATCCGCATCATGAGACTCGCGGTGTGCCAGCCGCTGGCGATGATGCCGCCGAACGGGCCGCTGCGGGCGTAGTCGCGGTCGATGTGGATGGCCTGCGGGTCGAACTGGCGGGCGTACTCCACGATCTCGTCCTCGGTCGCAGAGAGGTGGCCGTACTCGTAGGTGCCGCCCTCGACGTAGTCCTCGAAGTACCGGTCGTCGACCGGGGAGGTGAAGTCCGTGCCGAGGCAGCGTGTGGTGGGGGCGGGGCGCGAGGAATGCGGAGCGGACATGGGGCCAGCATGCCTTCTAGATTTGCCCCCGACGAACGGAGGCCCGATGACGCCCGAGCAGCACGTGCAGTTCCTCCGCGCCGAGGCGGATGCTTTCAGCCGGGTTCTCGCCTCCGGCGACCTCGATGCCCAGGTTCCGAACTGCCCGGGCTGGACGCTGGCCGATCTCGCCGCGCATCTCGGCAGCGTCCACCGCTGGGCGCGCGGCGCGATGCTGACCGGCCCCAGCCACCTCGAGACCCGTCCGATCCCGGCCGGACGGGACGCGATCGTCGACTGGTTCGCCGAGGGTGTCGCGGCGCTGCACGAATCGCTGACGCAGATCGACGCCACGACACCCTGCTGGACCTTTGAGGAGGTCGACACCGCCGCCTTCTGGATGCGCCGCCAAGCCCACGAGACCGCGGTGCACCGGTGGGACGCGGAGTCCTCGCAGGGCACGCCCGGCGGCATCGACGCCGCCCTCGCTGCCGACGGCGTGGCCGAGGTCGTCGACATGTTCTTCCCGCGCCAGGTGCGGCTCGCCCGGATCCCACCGCTGCAGCGCAGCCTGCGCCTGGCCCCGGACGAGGGCGCCGCATGCACGCTGGCCGGGGACGGCACCGGGACCGGGACCGGGACAGCGGCCGACGCCGAGCTGGCCGGGCCCGCCGAGGCCCTGCTGCTGGTGCTCTGGGGCCGCACCGTCGTCGACGACCCGCGACTGCGCCTCCGCGGCTCCCGCGCCGCCGCCGAGGAGGTCTTGGCCGCCGCCATCACGCCCTGACCCTCGGACAGTGGGTCTGGACATTTTGTAGTGTATGTTCAATACTGAAAGTCCATTCTAGAAACGCCCCGGGGTGTCAGCCCGCAGGGGCGCATGTCAGCCGGCGTGCAGGCTGACATGCGCCCGTACGGGACGACGTCCCGCAGAGGAAAGAGGGGCCCGGCGGCATGAACGCGTTCGCGCAGAAGCTCTGCATCCACCTGACCGGCCTGTTCGTGGTCCTGGTCGGCGGGGGCTTCGCCGTCGCCGGGTGGATCCCGCCGTTCTCCCCCGACGGCTCGTTCGAGGAGATGGCCAAGAACTTCCACGATCAGGACAACGTCCGCGTCGCCGCGGCGATGTTCTTCTTCGGCGGCGCCGCCTTCGTGTTCCCGACCTGCGCGATCGCCGCCCAGCTGCGTCGGATTGAGGGCTCCGCCCGCCCGGTCATGACGTGGGCTCAGTTGCTCAGCGGCGCCATCGGCGTGCTGGGCATCCAGATCCCGGCGGCCATCTGGCTCGCGATCTCCTATTACGACGGCACCGACCCCGACATTGCCACGACCCTGAATGCGATGGCCTGGTTCTTCCTGTTGGGCGCGGTGGCTCCGGCGGTCTTCCAGAACTTCGCCATCGCGGCGGTGGTGCTGTCCGGCGACGGCACCGTCTACTCGCGCTGGGTCGGCTACGTGAACCTCTACTGCGCGCTCGGCCTGATGCTCGGCGTCCTCACGCCGTTCTTCAAGGACGGCCCGTTCGCCTGGAACGGCGTGGTCGGGTTCTGGATAGTCGCGGTCGACTTCTTCATCTGGGTCTTCGTCATGTGGATCACCACGCTGCAGGCCATCAACGCCGACACCGGCGAAGCGGAGGGGGCAGCCGATGGGCGGCGGGTTGCAGTACACGCCTGAGGACGAGGGCAACCACGCCACGGGCGACGACCCGTGGTGGCAGGAGAGCGTCTTCGTGCACTGGTACGACCCCGCGGTCGGGGTCGGCGGCGTCCACCGGATCGGACACGAGCCCCACAGTGGGGGGGGGGGGGGGGGGGGGGGGGGGGGGGGGGGGGGGGGGGGGGGGGGGGGGGGGGGGGGGGGGGGGGGGGGGGGGGGGGGGGGGG
>NZ_JACDFE010000060.1:0-15064 GCF_013815995.1 Sporichthya sp. | reverse complement strand
GCCCCCCGACGACCCCCCGAAAAGCACCGCCGAGGCCGGGGAGGCCGCCCTGTGCTGCTTCGTCTTCGACCGGGCGGCCCGCTTCCGCCGGGTCGAGCGGGTGCCGTTGCTCGCACCCGAGACCCCAGGCGGCTTCCGCGGCGCCGGCAGCACCTGGGACATCGAGGACGGCCTGCCCCGCATCCGGGTCAAGGAGGACGGCCTTGAGCTCGACCTGGTGATGGAGAACTTCTACGACCTCACCGACTTCTTCCCCTCCGGCGGATCGATGGTCGAGGACTTCGCCAAACGCCACTACGAGACTTCCGGCCGGATCCGCGGCACCGCGGTCCTGCAGGGCCGGAGCTACGAGATCGACGGCATGTGCCACCGCGACCATTCCTGGGGCCCGCGCCGCTGGGACCAACTGCTCTCGCACCGCTGGGTCTCCGGCACGATCGGGCCGGAGCTGTCCTTCGGCTCGATGGCCTGGCACGCGGCCGACAACAGCACGGTGGCGATCGGCTACGTCGTCCGCGACGGCGAACTGATCCTGGCCACGACCGTCGACATCGTCGCGCACATGGAGATCGACGCCCTCACCCACCGCGGCGGCGAGGTCACCTGGCATCTGGCTGACGGATCGTCACTGCACGCGAGGTGCGTCGTCGTCGACGGCGTCGTCACCGGCAACCACAGCGTGGTCTGGGTCGACTCGGTGTGCGAGGTCACGCTCGACGACGGCCGCACCGGCTACTGCGACTTCGAGCTGTCCACCAACCCACGCGCCGGTACCCGAGAGGTCGGGCTCGCCGTGCGCGCTGCACTGAACAACGGATGGAGCACCCGTTCATGAGCGAGTCGAACAGCCCGGTTCACGCCACCTCGGCCGACACCACCCGGTGGTCCCGGGCCAACTTCGCCGAGGCGATCCAAGGCGTGCAGACCCCGCTGGGCTGGACGTTCTGGGACCACGTCATGGAGACCTCGGTGCGCCAGGCCTTCGTCCGGATGGGCGTGTTCTCCCGCAGTGAGATCGAGCCGCCGGACGCCGTGGACGAGATGTTCTCCGCCGCCTTCTTCGGCCTGCCGGCCGGCAACGTGCAGACGCTGTGGCGGATCGGCGAGTCGATGCCCGGCACCTCCGGCGACGCGGTCGTGGAGCAGATGTTCGGCGAGCGCCGGCCCGAGGGGGCCGACAAGGCGAAGTCCTCGGGCAAGCGGCGCTACCCGATCGTCGCCGTCAAGCTTCCGATGTGCACCCGCTGGGCGGCCAAGACGCTGCGCCCGATCCTGGCCGACCAGCGCGTGTGGTGGCGCCAGTCCGTCATCACCGCTCCGCCGGCGGACTACGCCGCCGCGGTCGTGCAGCTCAAGCGCGCGGCCGACGAGTTCATCCGCGTCGGGTCCCGGCATGCGTCCATGTCGCTGATCGGACAGGGCATTGCCGAGCAGATCGAGGGTCTGGCCGAGCAGGCGTGGGGCAGTCGCGACCGGGCCGCCGACCTGATGACCGGCTACGGCTCGATGGAGGAGACGGAGCTGATGGGCGACCTGTGGGAGGTCGCGCAGGAAAAGCTCTCCCTCGAGGAGTTCCTGGCCCGCCACGGGTACCACGGCCCCGACGAGGGCAACCTGGCCAGCACGATCTGGCGCGAGGATCCGGCCCCGGTCAAGCGCATGGCCGAGCAGTACCGCGTCGCGAAGGTGGCGCACCCGAAAGAGAAGGAGGCCGCCCAGCTCGCCCGCCGGGAGGCGGCCGAGAAGGACCTGCTCGCCGCCCTGGGCCGAGGCAGGCGCGGCAAGGCGAAGCTGATCCTCAAGCTGGGTAAGGCACTGATCCCGATGCGCGAGGTCGGCAAGGCCGGCTTCCTGCACGCGATCGACGGCGCCCGCTGCGCCGCCCGCGTGATGGGCGATGACCTGGTCGCCCGCGGCCTGCTCGACGCGCGCGACGACGTCTTCTTCCTCACCTACGACGAACTCGTCGCCGGGGTGAACACGGCGCAGCATGCAGTGGTGGCCGAACGCAAGGCCGACCACGAGCGCTTCAAGACCCTCGACGTGCCGCAGGCCTGGACCGGCAACCCGACGGCGCCAGTGGCGACGCCGAAATCCGCGGAGACCACTGCCCTCGCGGTCGAACAGCTCACCGGCATCGGCGTCTTCGGCGACGAGGACGTCAGCGGCCGGGCCCGGGTCGCGTTGGACCCGGCGGCTGTCGACCTCGAGCCCGGCGACATCCTGGTCTGCAAGACCACCGACCCGAGCTGGACGCCGCTGTTCCTGGTGGCCGAGGCGCTCGTGATCGACACCGGCGGCCAGATGAGCCACGGCGCCATCGTCGCCCGCGAGCTCGGCGTGCCCTGCGTGATCAACACCCTGACCGGCACCCGCGACATCCCGGACGGCGCGCACATCACCGTCAACGGGACCACCGGCGTCGTCACCATCAAGGCGGTGGAGCCGGCGTGATCGACGGGTTCTCCACCTACCTGGCGCCGGACTGCGACTGGGACCAGAAGCCGATGCTGGGCACCCGCACCCTGGACGGGGCGCGGGCCCTGCGGCGGCGCTAATCCCAGCGCGAGGGACCCTGGTTCGCGGGCACAGCGGGCGCGTCGGAGACTGTGTCGAGCGCCCTGTACTCCCCCGACGCGGGTGAGCGAGGCTCGGGCGCGGCGGTGCCGTCGGAGTAACTGTCCCGAGCTGGAGGAACGCGATGAAGACCAAGGCCGCGGTGTTGTGGGGTCTGGGCCAGAAGTGGGAGGTCGAGGAGATCGACCTCGATCCGCCGAACGCCCACGAGGTCCTGGTCAAGATGGTCGCGAGCGGGCTGTGCCACTCCGACGAGCACCTGGTCACCGGCGACATCCCGGTGCCGCTGCCGATCCTCGGCGGGCACGAGGGTGCCGGGGTCGTGACCGAGATCGGTGAGGGCGTGACCGACGTCGCGGTCGGGGATCACGTGGTGATGAGTTTCCTGCCCTCCTGCGGCAAGTGCTCGTACTGCTCGCGCGGGATGACGAACCTGTGCGACAGCGGCGCCGCGCTGATCCTCGGCCCGCAACTGGATGGCACCTACCGCTTCCACGCGCGCGGCGAGGACATCGGGCAGATGTGCCTGCTCGGCACGTTCTCCGAGTACACGGTCGTTCCCGACCAGTCCGTGGTGAAGATCGACGACGACCTCCCGTTGGACAAGGCCGCCCTGATCGGATGCGGCGTGCCGACCGGGTTCGGCAGCGTCGTGCGCACCGGCGCGGTCAAGCCGGGCGACACCGTCGTGGTGATGGGCGTCGGCGGCATCGGCATCAACGCCGTGCAGGGCGCGCGGATCGGTGGGGCGCAGAACATCGTCGCGATCGACCCGGTCGAGTTCAAGCGCGAGAAGGCGATGGAGTTCGGCGCCACCCACGCCGTCAAGGACGCCAACGAGGCATGGGAGCTCGTCGCCGAGCTGACCCGCGGCAAGCTCGCCGACATCTGCGTGATCACCACCGACGTCGCCGAGGGCGACTACATCGCGCCGGCGCTGACCCTGGTCGGCAAGCGCGGCAAGGTCGTGGTCACCGCGATCGGGCACCCGGAGCAGATGGAGATCAAGGCGAACCTGTTCGAGCTGACGCTGTACGAGAAGCAGATCCTCGGCTCGCTGTTCGGCTCCTCCAACCCGCGCCACGACATCCCGCGCCTGCTCGAGATGTACCGGGCCGGGCAGCTCAAGCTCGACGAGCTGGTCACCCGCGAGTACACCCTCGACGAGGTCAACCAGGGCTACGAGGACATGCTCGCCGGCAAGAACCTGCGCGGCGTGATTCGCTTCTGACCTGTCGGGCGCCCGCGCCTCCTCTACCCTGTTGATCTTGGCACGCACCGCGACGCGGCGGTGAGTGGGAGCGGGGGCGTTCGTATGTCTGTACGGTTCGGGCACGGTCCTGGACGAGTCCGGCTGAGCGCGGCGACCGCGCTGCTGGCCGTGGTGGCGATGGCGGCGGGCTGCTCGGGTGACGATGACGACGACAAGCCCGGAGCCGGCGCCAGCGGCGCCCCGATCTCCAAGGGCGACGGCCCGGCGGCGTCGGTGAAGCTGCCGGACGGCTGCACCACCGTGTTCGACGCCGAGACTCCGGCGCAGCTCTCCGTCGCGGTCAGCCAGGCGCTCTACAACTCCGCTCCCGTGGTCGTGGTCGCGGCGGGGGACGCCTCGGCCCTGCAGCCCGCGATCGAGGCCGCCACGGCCGCCGGCGCCCCGCTTCTGGTGACCGACGAGGCAGCGGACGCACCCAGCGTCGACGCGACCGCCTCGCCCACCGCAGCTGCGGACACCTCCCCCGTGACCTTCGAGGCCGACACCGCGGACTGCGCGGCTCCCCCGCCTGAGGTGACCCCGTCCTCGACACCTTCGACGGAAGCGAGCTCCACCGCTTCCCCGTCGGCCACGGCGGAGTCCGATGACGAGGAGTCCGACCCCGATTCCGACTCGGAGGAAACCGACTCCGAGGACTCCCAGCCCATCGCGACCGCGTCACCGTCGCTGACCCCGGCGGCCTTCTCGGTGGCGACGGCCGACGGCGACGCCTGCCTCGACGAATCCGCCGCACCGGCCGACGAGCCGAGCGACGAGCCGACCGCCAGCGCGACGCCCAGCGCGACGCCCAGCGCGACGCCCAGCGCGACCGCCAGCGCTTCCGCGACCCCGTCCACCACCGGCACCGCGTCTCCGGAGGCCACCCCGTCCACGGCGCCGGATCCCGTGAGCACCGTCCTGGACCCGAGCGTGGCCGCCGAGATCAAGCGACTCGACCCGAAGGCGGTCCTGGCGACGAGCCCGGACGTCGCCCGGATGCTGCGAGCGGCGCTACCCGAGGTGAAGGTCGTCGAGAACGCCTCCGAGCTGCCCGAGACCTCGGCGCCCGACCGCCTGTCCGGGCTATCGGTGCTGGTGCCGGCCGAGGAGGACCTGCGGGCCGGGGCGCTGGCCGCCCGGACCACCGCCGCCAACGCCGGCGCGGCCGTGGTCGGTGTGCAGAACGGCGACCCGCGCGCCGGCGAGTGCGCGGTGCAGGCGCTGTTCAAGGCCAAGCCGACCAAGGTGCTCGGCGTCGGCGACTTCGGCTCGGCCGATCGCCTCGCCTACCGGATGTCCGTCGTCGGCACCGGCGTCGAACTGCCCGGGGGCGGGCAGCTGTTCTTCCCCGGCCGCCGGCTGGTCGCCCTCTACGGCTACCCGGGCGCCCCGGAGCTCGGAATCCTCGGCGCCCAGGGCATCGACGCCAGCATCGAGCGGGCGGAGAACGTCGCCGAGCTCTACGACGACATCTCCGACGTGCCGGTGATCCCGACCTTCGAGGTCATCACCACGGTCGCGCAGGGCGCCGCCGGCCGCGACGGCGACTACTCCGCCGAGTCCACCATCGAATCGGTCAAGCCGTGGATCGAGCAGGCCGACAAGGCCGGCGTCTACGTGATCCTCGATCTCCAGCCCGGCCGCACCGACTTCCTCACCCAGGCCAAGCGGTACGCCGAGCTGCTGAAGAACCCGCACGTCGGGCTGGCCCTGGACCCCGAGTGGCGGCTCAAGGCCGGCCAGGTTCACCTGCGTCAGATCGGCAGTGTGGACTCCAGCGAGATCAACCGCGTGATCGACTGGCTGGCCGACCTGACGGCGGAGTACCGGCTGCCGCAGAAGCTGCTGGTGCTGCACCAGTTCAGCCTGACGATGATCACCAACCGCTCCGCGATCGACACCTCACGGGATGAGCTCGCGCTGCTGATCCACATGGACGGCCAGGGTGAGCCGAGCCAGAAGGACGGGACCTGGCGGATCGTCACCAACACGGTGCCGGACGAGATCTGGATGGGCTGGAAGAACTTCTACAAGAAGGACACCCGGCTGATGACCCCGCGGGAGACCCTCGACCGCGAGCCGGTGCCGGTGATGATCAGCTACCAGTGAGCGGCCTTACCGCCAGCCGTCGACGCCGGTGAGCACGTCGGCAGTGGCCTGCCCGGTGCGCAGCACGCTGATCGTGCCGGTGCGTTCGACCACGGCCACGCCGACGTCGGCGTAGCTGCCGATCGAGGCCCGGCGCAGTGCGGCGCGCAGGTCGTCCTCGGAGAGCTTCGACTGCCGCAGAGCGTCCGGGAGCACCTGGCCGTCCTTCATGACGAGCACCGGCCCGGAGCCGAGCACACGGTCCAGCCTGGGGTTGCCGACCAGCAGTCGCGTGCCGCAATGCAGGCCCAGCAGCGTTGCGATGCCGATCAGGCCGGCCGGCAGCGAGGGCGTGTACCCGAGCACGGTGCGACCGAAGATCGCACCGAGCCCGATCCCCGCCGCCACGTCGTGCGCGCCCAGCGCAGCGACGATCCGACGGCCGGCCAGCCGCAGGAGCAGCAGCAGGGCGAGGTACATGCCGGCCGCCGAGACCACGACGGCGGCGGCTTCTTCCCAGGTCAGCGAGTAGTCCACGCGCTCACTCTGGCACCCACTGCATTTCGTGCGAGGGTCAGGTGACGGTGACCGCGGTGCGTCAGACCTTGACCATGAACCCGGCGTCCACCGGGAGCGTCACGCCGGTGACGTAGCGCGCCTCGTCGGAGGCCAGCCACAGCACCGCGTTCGAGATGTCGACGGCCTGCACCCACGGGATCGGGAGCAGGTTCATCGCGGTGAAGGTCTCGCCGAAGTCTTCGAGCTTGGCGTTCTGCACCCCCGGCGCGAAGGCGGCGTGGATCGCGGCGTTGTCGATCATCGGGGTCAGCGTCGAGGACGGGTGCACGCTGTTGACCCGGATGAAGTGCGGCGCGAGCTCGTTGGCCAGCGACCGCACGCTGCCGATCTGATCGCAGATGTCGACGCCGATGATGTCGGCGCCTTCCTCCGCCATCCGGATCGCGTGCGCGCGGCCCTGCCCGCGGGCGGCACCGGTGATGAAGGCGACCTTGTTGTCCAGCCGGCCCATGTCCACTCCTGTCCGGGCTGCATACGGGAACTGTCCCGCCCGAACCTACCCAGGGTGGTGGGTTACCTCCCTCGTCCGACTGACGAGGGATACCGCTACTTCAGGTGATTCTCGAACCAGGCGATGACGATGTCGTTGACGCGGTCCCAGTACTCGATGCCGTGCTCGTCGCCCTTGAGCATCTTCAGCTTCGAGGGCACGCCGACCGAACGGGACCGGCTGACGAACTCCGCGGACTGCGCCGGGCCGAAGGGATCTTCGTCCTGGGAGTGGAACAGAAGTGACGGCATGTCAGATCGATTCAGCGCCCGAGCCGGGATGGCCGCGAGGTAGCGCTCCGGGCAGTCCTCCAGGTCGCACCCGATGAGCTTGTCGGGGACCACCGAATCGGAGTACTCCGGATTCTCCTGCGCGATCGTCGCTGGATTGAGCAGGCCAGAGAGCACGACCAGGCCCTTGAAGCGCTGCTTGCCGTTGCCGTGGGTGGCGACGGCGGCGGCGATCTGGCCACCGGCCGAGGAACCGAACAGCCCCATCTTGGACTTGTCGATGTTGAAGTACTCGGCGTTCTTGCGCAGGAAGGTCACCGCGCGGCTGACGTCGAGACGCTGTGCCGGCCAGGCGGCCTCGGTCGCCAGCCGGTAGTTCACCGCGACCGCGATGAATCCCTTGCGGGCGAGCTGATTGGCCTGCGGTGCGCGGTCGGCGCGCGAGCCCATGGTCCAGGCGCCACCGTGCACCAGCACGACCGTCGGCAGCTTGAGGCCGCGCTTTCCGACCGCCGACTTCGGCATGTAGACGTCGAGCGTGGTGGCGTTCCCGTACTGGGAGTAGTACTGGTACGACCGCTTGAGCACGCCTTGCTTCGTCGAGGACCCACCGATCTTCGTCGCCGGGCCCTGCGCGACCGCGGCGCTACCCGAGCCGGCGGACGCGCCGTGCGCGGCCTCGCCCGTGATTCCCGTGGTCAGCATCAGGGCAGCCGTCACCGCCGCCCCCGTAACCCGAACACGCCGCATACGCATAACGCCCAGAACCCCCAGCCCCACGGCCCCCCGCGGTAGATGCCCCGTGCGGGCAACTCACCTTGGACGAAGCCGGGCCAAGGCGTGGTTCCGTAAATCCGGGATGTCCTTCGATGCCAGGATTGGGATCAGCCGTTGGGCCGAACGAAACCCGGCGTGTCGCGCTCAGCCGGGCGCTCAGCGAAGGCCCAGGTTCGTCCGAACTCAGGGAACGTGCAGCTGGCGGATGCCCGTTTTGGCCGCATCTTCAACGGCGTCCAGCATCCGGTGCCGGACTAGCGCGTCTGCGAAGGTGGGGGTCCGATGCCCGCCGTCCTCGAGGTCACGGAGCAGGCCGGCGTAGGCCTGGGCGACGGTGTAGGACGGGCCACCACGGCCCTGCGGCACGAGTTCGTAGCCGCCGGGAACCTCGACCGGGGTGAGTACCTTGTCCTCGCCCTTGGCCCCCAGCAGTTCCACTATGCCGAACTGCAGGTGCCCGTGCTGGCCGACGAAGACCAGCTCCCCCTTGGACCCACTGATCACCCAGCGCAGCTTCTGATCGCGGGTGTTCCCGCCGCGGAAATGGACGTTGACCACGGCGCCGCCGGTCAGCGTTCCGGTGACGGCGACCTGGTCCGGGGCCGTCATTGTCATGGCTTCGCCGGTGACGGTGTGGTGCACGGTGGACTGCCGGGTGGCCACGGTCGCGGAGATCTCGGCGAACTCACCGAGCGTCCAGGCCAGGGCGTCGACCGCGTGCCCGAAGGGCACGGTCAGCAGCGTCGCCCCGTTGGCCGAGTCGATCAGGTACTCGCTGCCGGGGCGCACGGTGGCACCCCATTCGCCCCCGACTGCGACCAGCGTCGTGGAGAGCACCTCGCCGATCTCGCCGGCGGCGATCAGGTCGGCGGCGTGCCGGATCGCGGGGGTGGCGCGGGCCTGCAGTCCGACCCAGGCGCCGACGTTCTTGGCGGCCGCCTCGGCGGTGAGGGCCTCGGCCTCCGCGGTGCCGTTGCCGAGCGGCCACTCGCAGAGCACCTTCTTGCCGTGCGCGAGCGCGTGCCCGACCAGCTCGGCGTGGTACGGCACCTTGACCGTGATCACGACCAGATCGACGTCCGGGTGCGCGGCGAGCTCGGCGGCGTCGGCGCAGGCGACCGGTACACCGTGCTTCTCGGCAGCGAGCTTGCTGCTGGCTGCGCTGCTGGCACTGGCCGCGCGCAGCTCCAGGCCGGGGATGGCGTTGATCGCGGGCACGTGGGCCGTACCGGCCCAACCGCGCTCCGCGCTCAGGCCGACGATTCCGACGCCCAGGACCCCCCGCCCAGGTGACTGTCGACTCACGCGGTCTTCTCCTTCAGCAGGCCCTTTTGCAGTTTTCCGGTCGGGGTGCGCGGCAGCTCGGTGCGGAACTCCCACACCCGCGGGATCTTGAACCCGGCGATCCGCTCGCGTAGGAAGCCCACCAGCTCGGCCTCCAACTCGGGGCCGGGTTCCGTGCCCACGGCCGGCTGCACGAAAGCCTTGACCCGCTCCCCCATCTCCGGGTCGGGGATGCCGATCACCGCGACGTCGAACACCGCCGGGTGCAGCGCGAGGGCGTCCTCGATCTCCTGCGGGTAGATGTTCACCCCGCCGCTGATGATCATGAAGGCCTTACGGTCCGTCAGAAACAGGTAGCCTTCGGGGTCGAGGTAGCCCATGTCCCCGACCGTGGTCCAGGTCGGGTGCCCCGGGTGCTGCGAGGACGTCGTCCTCTCCGGGTCGTGGTGGTACTCGAACGGGATGAAGTCGCGCTCGAAGTAGACGTCGCCCGCCTCGCCGGTCTCGCAGACCGACCCGTCCTCGGCGCAGATCCGCACGATGCCTAGCACCGGCCGGCCGACGGTCCCGGGGTGCTTGAGCCAGTCGTCCGGGCCGATCACGGTCATGCCGTTGGTCTCGGTGGAGGCGTAGTACTCGTGGACGATGGGGCCCCACCAGTCGATCATCTGCGCCTTGACCTCGACCGGGCACGGCGCCGCGGCGTGGATCGCGATGCGCATGCTGGACACGTCGTGGCCGGCGCGTTCGGCCTCGGTCATCTTGAGCATCCGGACGAAGTGCGTCGGTACCCACTGACTGTGCGTCACCCGGTGCGCTTCGATCAGCGCCAGCGACTTGGCCGGGTCGAACTTCTCCATCATCACCACGGTGCCGCCGAGTGAGGTGACCGAGACGCAGAAGCGCAGCGGCGCCGCGTGGTACATCGGTGCGGGTGAGAGGTAGACGGTGTCGCTGCCGAACCCCCACACCGCCTTGATCAGGTTGGTGACGGTCCCCGGATCCTCGGCGATCCGCGTGCCCGGGATCGGGAGACGGATGCCCTTGGGTCGGCCGGTGGTGCCGCTGCTGTAGAGCATGTCGGCGCCGCGCGGTTCGTGGGCCAGTGGCGCGGGGTCGCTGCCGGCCAGCGTCGCCTCGTAGTCCGCGTAGCCGTCGACCGGGCCGATAGCGAGCTTGCGGCCGAGATCCGGGCAGTTGGCCGCGACCTGGGTCGCGAGCTCGGCCAGGTCGGCGTGCACGATCAGCGACCGCACGTTGGCGTCGTTGACGATGTAGCTCGCCTCGTCCGCGCTGAGGTTGTAGTTGATCGCCGTGACGTAGAGGCCGGAGCGGATCGCCGCCCAGTAGATCTCCAGCACCTCGGCGGTGTTGGTGAGCAGCATCGCGACGCCGTCGCCGGTGCGCAGGCCGACGGCGTACCACCACTGTGCGAGGCGGTTCGAGCGCTCGTCGAGTTCGGCGTAGGTCACGGTCCTACCGGTGCCTGCCATGATCAGGGCGGGCTTGTCCGGCTGGGTCTGTGCGTGGGCTCCCGGGTACACGAGGGCTCACGTTATCTCGGCCCTCCCCCTTGCGTCCGCCCAGGTCTTCGCGTATATACAACCGTATGGTTGTAGATCAGGCCGAGGTAGATCTGCTGTTCCACGCCCTCGCCGACGCCACCCGGCGGGACATCGTGCGGCGGACGATGGACGGCTCCTTCTCGGTCTCGACGCTGGCCCGCGACTACCCGATGAGCTTCGCGGCCGTGCAGAAGCACGTCGCAGTCCTGGAGAGGGCAGGCCTGGTGACCAAGGAACGCCGCGGTCGCGAGCACCTGGTGGCGGGCAACCCCGCCGCACTGCGCGCCGCACACGACGTCCTGGACCGACTCGAACTGGTATGGCGCGAACGGATCGCCCGGATGGACGACCTGCTCGCCGCCGACACTCATGAAGGGAACCGACCGTGACCGTGACCAACGTGATCAAGGATGCCGAGAACCGCACGATGACCCTCACCGCGGAGTTCGACGCCCCCGTTTCCCGGGTCTGGCAGCTCTACGAGGACCCGCGTCAGTTGGAGCAGTGGTGGGGTCCGCCGACCTACCCGGCCACCGTGGTCGACCACGACCTCTCCGTCGGCGGCGCGGTGCGCTACTTCATGACCGGGCCGGAGGGCGACAAGGCCTGCGGGTACTGGCAGGTGCTCGCGGTGGATGCCCCCAACCGCCTGGAGTGGGAGAACGGCTTCGCGACCGACGCCCTCGAACCGGACCGTTCGATGCCGGTGATGGCTATGCGGGTTCAGCTGGCCGCGCGTTCCGGCGGCGGCACCGTCATGACGTTGGTGACGACGTTTGCGTCCACCGAGAACATGGACTGGTGCCTGCAGATGGGCATGGAGGAAGGCATGTCCTCAGCCGTCGGGCAGATCGACGCGCTCCTCAGCTGAAGTGCGTACGCGGACGCTCCTGGAGCTCGCCGTCGAGGTAGAGGTCGACCTTCTCGTTGTAGAAGCAGGCCAGCCCGATGATCTTCTGGCTCTCCGGCAGAGGTGAGCGGTAGGTCCACACGGCGTCGGCGTACGTGCGCTCCCCCACCGTCAGGTCCCAGTAGGTTGCGGTCCCCTTGTACGGGCACTGCGTCTGGGTGGCCGACGACGTCAGCAGGTCCAGCTGCAGATCGGTGAGCGGGAGGTAGTAGCGCGGCGGCAGGTTGGTCTCGAACAGGATCCGCGGCTGGTGCGAGTCCGCGACGGTAACGCCGTCGATCTCGATCCGGACGTGGCGGGACGAGGCGAGCACGTCGACGCGGGTGTAGGGGTCGCGGGGGTGGACGATGACCGGCTCGTCCTCCTCCATCCACTCGTCCATCGCCGCCCAGTCCAGGCGTACCAGGTCGCGCAGATTTTCCAGCGGGGAGTCCGGATAGCGCAGGGCCGCGGCCGGCGCGGTGGCCCGGGCGACCTTCACATCGAACCGCTGCCCGTCGCCGCGGCTCGGCGAACGCTCGGTGACCCCGGCCGGCACCAGCTCGGCTCGGACGTCGGCGAGTGGGAAGTAGAAGGTCGGGTACTGCGGCTTCTCCCAGACCAGGCGGGTGGCGCGGGAGTCCGCGACCACCTCTCCGGCCAGGAAGGCTCGAACTCGCTTGGGGCTGACCTCGACGCGCACTAGCCCTCGCTGCTGCTCCATACCGGGGCCAACCGCAGCGAGCGGTCCACGCATTCCGGCCCCGGGATACGTTCTTGGCATGGCGACCATCCGCGACGTGGAGAAGATCATCGCCCGCCTGCCCGAGGTCACCGAGGGCGAGCGCTACGGCAACCGGTCCTGGTCCGTGGGCAAGAAGGCCTTCGCCTGGGAAAGAGCGTTCAGCAAGGCCGACCTCAAGCGCTTCGGTGACGAGACCCCACCCGACGGGCCGATCCTCGCCGTCGCCGTCGCCGACCTCGGCGAGAAGGAAGCGGTCCTCGCCGCCCACCCGGAGGCGCTGTTCACCATCCCCCACTTCGACGGGTTCGCCGCGGTGCTGGTGCAACTGACGAAGGTCAGTGTGAAGGTGTTGCGGGAGACCATCGAGGACGGCTGGCTCGCGCAGGCGCCCGCGAAGGTCGCCGACCAGCACCTCGCGAAGAAGAAGCACTGACCCCACCTTCGTGCTCGAGATCCCCGAAGCGCTGCGGCCGGACGGTCGGGCCGGTCCCTGGAACGACTGGCTCGCGGTGTTGCCCGCCCGCACCGCTGAGTTGCTGGACGAGTGGTCGCTGACGGCGGACGGGCCGCCGATCGCCGGCCGGCTCTCGTTGGTCGTGCCGGTGCGCTCCGCCGATGGTCGACCCAACGTGCTCAAAGTCGGCTACCCGCACGACGAGGCGGCCCAGGAGCACCTGGCGTTGCGCTATTGGGGAGGCAACGGCGCGGTCGAGCTGCTACGCGCCGACCCGCGCCGCTTCGCGCTGCTGCTCGAGCGAGCCGGTCCGGAGAATCTGACGGAGCGTTGGGACCTGGAGGCGTGCGAGATCGTCGGCGGGCTCTACGGGCGGATCCACGTGCCGGCGCCGCCGCAGCTCCCGTCGCTGGCGGCGGCGCTGCAGCGGTGGACCGAGCAGTTGCGCCACGCCCCCGCCGCCCTGCCGCCGCGTCTGGTCGAGCAGGCGATCGCACTCGGCACCGACCTCGCGTCCGACCCGGGATGCACCGGCACCCTCATCCACACCGACCTGCACTACGAGAACGTCCTCGCCTCCGAACGCGAGACGTGGCTGGTGATCGACCCGAAGCCGCTGTCCGGGGATCCTCACTACGAGCTCGCGCCGATGCTCACCAACCGCTGGGACGAGGTCGCGGGCCAGGTCCGGGCCGCGACCCGGCGGCGCTTCGACACGCTCGTCGACGTCGCCGGGTTCGACGAGGGCCGGGCCCGGGCCTGGGTGATCGTGCGCGTCATGCACAGTGCGGTCTGGGCGGTGGAGGACGGCGGCGCCGGTGGCGCAGACGCCCAGGAGTGGCTTACCCGCTGCGTCGCCGTGGCCAAAGCTGTTCAGGGCTAGCCCAACGGGGAATAGTCAGGGCCGGGAGCGCGTCGTCGCTCTTGACCTCGGGTTCGATTCGAAAAAGGGTGATCGCGCGTGCAGCTCGGCAAGTTCGGCGTCTGGTGGACCACGGCAACGGCCACCCCGGAACTCGCGGCGGAGACCGAGAAGCTCGGGTACGGCACGATCTGGGTCGGCGGCTCCCCGCGCGCTCCGCTGACGGAGCTCGAAGAGCTGCTGGACGCGACCGAGCGGATCGTCGTCGCCTCCGGCATCGTCAACATGTGGGCCGACGAGCCCGGCCCGATCGCGGAGGCTTACCACCGCATCGAGGCCCACCACCCGGGCCGCTTCCTGCTCGGCGTCGGCATCGGCCACCCCGAAGCCGTCGGTGAATACAAGGACCCTTACACCACGATGGTCGAGTACCTCGAAGACCTCGACACCGAGGGTGTGCCGGCTGAGCGGACGGTGCTGGCCGCGCTCGGCCCCAAGGTGCTGAAGCTCGCGGCCGACCGCACGCTGGGCGCGCACCCGTACCTGACCACCCCGGCGCACACCGCCTCGGCCCGGCCGATCCTCGGCAGCGCCCTGCTCGCGCCCGAGCACAAGGTCGTGCTCAACACCGACCCCGAGGCCGCCCGCGCCATCGGGCGGCCGACGGTTCAGTTCTACCTGCGCCTGATCAACTACCGGCGCAACCTGCTCCGCCACGGGTTCACCGAGGCCGACCTCGCCGACGGCGGCTCCGACGCCCTCGTCGACGCCCTGGTCCTGCACGGCGACACCAAGACCGTCGCTGACGGACTGCGCGCGCACCTCGACGCCGGCGCGGACCACGTGTGCCTGCAGGTCCTCGGGGACGACGTTTCCGGCTCGCAGCGGAACCTGGCGGAAGAGTTGCTGAGCTAAGTTCCGGGCGGCTCAGGGCCCGCGGTCGGGTTCGCTGGTGCGGAGGCCGTCGCGGAGCAGTTTCCAGTGGGTGTTGCGTTGGGGCTGTTGGAGCGGGTCGATCCACGGGGGCGGGATGAGTTCGGGGTGCCCATCCGGGCCCAGTTCGATGGTCCAGCCCTTGTGATGAACGACGTCGTGGTGGAAATGGCAGAGCAAAGCGCCGTTCTCCAACTCCGTTTCGCCACCGTCGATCCAGTGCCGGATGTGGTGCCCGTGACACCACGCCGCCGGTCTCGTGCAGCCGGGGAAGACGCAGCCGATGTCGCGGGCCATCAGGGCGGCCCAGATCGCCGGGGTCATCGGGCGGGACTCGCG
>NZ_JACDFE010000265.1 GCF_013815995.1 Sporichthya sp. | reverse complement strand
GTCCGCGGGGTCGCGCCCCGGTTCGGCCTCGCTGCGGTCGGTTCCGACCCGCGCGCGCTGACCGAGGCGGTGGCCCGGCACACCGGCCGGCCGCCCCACGAGATCGGCCACCTGCTCTATGGCGAGGCCCCCGGCGACGACGCCGCGCTGGTCACCCTCGCCGACGACCTGGACACCCTGGCCGCGCAACTGCGGGAAGGCTCGCACACGCACGAAAGTGGGCACCGTGACTGAGAACTCCAGCCTGACCATGGGCGCCACCCCTGATGAGGTCGCCCGCGCGCACGCCGCGCTGGTCGCGCTGCGGGCCGAGGTCGGCAAGGCGGTGGTCGGCCAGGACGCCGCGGTCACCGGCCTGGTGATCGCGCTGATCTGTCGCGGCCACGTGCTGTTGGAGGGCGTGCCCGGCATCGCGAAGACGCTGCTGGTGCGCACCTTCTGCCGGGCGCTGGATCTGAAGACGACCCGGGTCCAGTTCACCCCCGACCTGATGCCCGGCGACATCACCGGCTCGCTGATCTATGACGCCCGCAGCGCGGAGTTCTCCTTCCGCCCGGGCCCGGTGTTCACCAACCTGCTGCTGGCCGACGAGATCAACCGGACGCCGCCGAAGACCCAGGCCTCGCTGCTGGAGGCGATGGAGGAACGGCAGGTCTCGGTCGACGGCACCCCGCGTCCACTGCCCGACCCGTTCCTGGTCGCGGCCACCCAGAACCCGGTCGAGTACGAGGGCACCTACCCGCTGCCCGAGGCGCAACTGGACCGGTTCCTGCTCAAGCTCGTGATGCCGTTGCCGTCGCGCGTCGACGAGATCGCGGTCCTGCAGCGTCACGCCGGCGGCTTCGACCCGCGCAACCTCGAGGCCGCCGGGGTCGGCCCGGTGGCAAATGCGCGCGACCTCGCGATCGCGCAGGCGGCGGCCCGCACCGTGGCGGTCCGCGAGGACATCGTCGGCTACATCGTCGACGTCTGCCGCGCCACCCGCGAGTCCCCCGCGGTGCGTCTCGGGGTCTCCCCCCGCGGCGCGACCGCGCTGCTCGCCGCGAGCCGCGCGTGGGCCTGGCTCTCCGGCCGCGACTACGTCCTGCCCGACGACGTCAAGGCCCTGGCCCGCCCCGCCCTGCGGCACCGGATCGGCCTGCGCGCCGAGGCGGAGCTGGAAGGCGCCACCACCGAGGGCGTGCTCGACCAGGTCCTCGCCAACGTCCCCGTCCCGCGATGAGCGCCGCCGCTTTACTTCCGAAAGCGCACATCCGCAGGCTGTTCCGGCCGAAATCACCTGTACATCTGCGCTCTCGTAGGCAAAGTCCGTGGCGCTGACGGGTCGGGCGGCGCTGATTGCGGTCCTCGCGGCCGTGGTCGTGTTCGCCTCCGCATCCGCGGCCGCGGTGCTCGCGGTGGACGGCGTCCTGCTCGTCGCCGTCCTGATCGACCTCGCGCTGGCCGGCCGGGTGAAGGATCTGCGGGTGCTGCATTCCGGGCCGAGCACGGTGCGGCTCGGCGAACCGGCCACGGTCACCCTCACGGTGACCAACCGCGGCCCGCGCACCGTTCGCGGTACCCTGCGCGACGCCTGGCCGCCCAGCGCCGGCGCTGCCGTGACGCGGCATCAGATCTCCATCCCGTCCGGCGAGACGCGACGAGTCAGCACACCGCTGCTGCCGACCCGACGTGGGGACCGACCGGCCGACCGGGTCACGATGCGCTCGATCGGCCCGCTCGGGCTGGCCGCGCGGCAGGGCGCGCACCGGGCCCCGTTCGTGCTCCGCGTGCTCCCGCCGTTCCACAGCCGCCGGCACCTGCCCTCGCGGCTGGACCGGCTGCGGGCGCTGGACGGAAGGACCGCGGTGATGGTCCGCGGCCAGGGCACCGAGTTCGACTCGCTACGCGAGTACGTGGTCGGCGACGACGTCCGCTCGATCGACTGGCGGGCCACCGCGCGCAGGGCCGACGTGACCGTGCGGACCTGGCGGCCCGAGCGGGACCGGCGACTGCTGCTGGTTCTTGACACCGGGCGCCTGTCGGCCGGCCGGGTCGGCGACGCCCCTCGACTCGACGCCGCGATGGACGCCGCCCTGCTGCTGGCGGCGCTCGCCTCGCACGCCGGGGACCGGATCGACCTGCTGGCCTACGACCGGCAGGTGCGCGCCAGCGTGACCGGCCTGAGCGGAGCCGCCCTCCTGCCGGCGCTGGTCTCCGCGATGGCCCCGGTCGAGCCCGTCCTGGTCGAGACGGACATGCGCGGACTGGCCGCCGAGGTGCTGCGCCGCGGCGGGCGCGGCGCCCTGGTGGTGCTGCTGACCGCACTGGACACCGCCCCGGTCATCGACGGCCTGCTGCCGGTGCTGCCCACCCTGACCGCCCGTCACCGGGTGCTGTTGGCCTCGGTGGCCGACACCCGGATCGTGGAGTTGGCCGGCGGCCGCGGGAGCGCCGAAGCGGTGTACTCCGCCGCCGCCGCCGAACGGACCCGCGGCCAGCGGGCGTACACCGCATCCCTGCTCGGCCGGCTCGGCGTCGACGTCCTCGACGCCCCGCCAGACCTGCTGCCGCCCGCTCTGGCCGACCGGTACCTGGAACTCAAGGCCGCGGGAAAGCTCTGACCAGGTGAGGATTCCCAGCGCGGCGTGCGATGCTCGGCCCATGACCCCCCGGGTGGATCCCGCGCGCGTCGTCGACGCCTCGCTGAACGTCGGCACCGAAGTTGCCGAGGTAGTGGTCGACCTGATCCGGCTGCCCCGCCGGCTGCTGCGGATGGTCGACTCCACCGAGGCGCTGCTCGCCCGGGCCGACCTGTTGATGAATCAGGCCGAGCGGTCCCTGGAACACACCGAGGGCCTGGTCCCTCTGATCAAGCAGGTCGACCGGCTCGGGCCCGACGTGGCCGAGCTGCTCCGGGTCACCGACGAGGTGCGCCGCGCCGTCCTGGGCATCCCCGGCGTCGGGATGCTCTGGCGCCGCGGCGGGACCGCGCCCGCGCCCGCGGGCGCGCCCGAAGGCTCGGACCAACCCGCCCGGTAGGTTCGCTCCGAATGCGTGTCGATACCTGGCGCGGGTACCTGCCCCTGAGGTCCCCCGCCTGCTTTGAGAGGACGCCAAGCATGAAGTTCCGGACCCAACTCGCCGCTGTCGCGGCCGTCGCCATGTTGGTGGGCCTCGCGGCCTGCGGTGGCGGCGACGACGAAGCGTCGTCGGGCACGTCCACGACCACCGATACCTCGGGTGCCGCCGCGACCCCGGACGCGGGCCGCCCGGCCGGCTCCGGCTCCGCCGCCGCCTCGATGATCACGATGAAGGACAACACCTTCAGTCCCGCGGACCTCACGGTCGCGCCGGGCGCCTCGATCATGGTGATGAACGCGGGCACCGCCCGGCACGATCTGAAGGACAAGGACTCCAACGGGAAGGCCTTCGCCAGCGGGGACCTCGACGGTGGCAAGGACGGCAGCATCACCGCCCCGGCCAAAGCCGGCGACTACCCGTACAAGTGCACCTACCACTTCGGCATGGAGGGCACCCTGCACGTCAAGTGACGTGCACCGCCTGGTCGGGGGCCAGGGCTGGACGGTCAAGCGTTTCGAGGAATGGCTCCTCGATTCGACGACCCGTCAGATCCTCAACGGATGACATCCGTTGCGATGTCGCAACGGATGTCATCCGCAGCGTAGGTCAGTAGGCGCGGCCGAAAAGGATTCGCTTCCCGTAGGCCGACTCCGCCCCGCACTTGACGCAGGAGCCGGTCTCGGCCTCGCCGTCGGTCGGGATGCAGCGCGGGGTGACCGCGGCGCTCGAGGCCTTGATGTCCTTCTCGCAGGCGGGTTGACCGCAGTGGAACGTGCGGGCCCACCCGGTGGAGGTGACCTCGAGGAAGGCGTCCCAGGAGTCGACGGTGTGGATGTTCTCGTCGCGGAACGCCGTGGCGCGGGCGAGCATGTCGGCCTGGATGCCGTCGAGCATCGCGGGGATCGAGGCCGCCAGCCCGGCGAGCGGGAGCGACTCCTTCTCCCCGGTCAACCGGTTCCCGACCTCGGCGACCCCGGCTTCGAGGTCGCGGGGGCCGACCGCGATCCGCAGCGGGACCCCGCGCATCTCCCAGTCGTTGAACTTGAAGCCCTGCGAGACCTGGGGACGGTCGTCGACGTGCGCACGCACCCCGGCGGCCTTGAGCTCGGCGAACAGAGCATCGACGGCGGCCGTCACCTCGGGGGTGGCCTCGCCCTTGCGCATCACGGGGATGATGACGACCTGATACGGCGCCAGCTTGGGCGGCAGCATCAGGCCCTTGTCGTCGCCGTGGGCCATGATGATCGCGCCGATCATGCGGGTGGACATGCCCCAGGACGTGGTGTGGCAGTACTGCTGGCCACCGGAGGACGCGTCGGCGTACTTGATGTCGAAGGCCTTGGCGAAGTTCGTGCCCATGTAGTGCGAGGTCCCGGACTGCAGGGCCTTGCCGTCGCGCATCATGCCTTCGATGGTGAACGTCCGCAGCGCGCCCGCGAACCGTTCGCCGGCGGTCTTCTCCCCCGGCACCACCGGGATCGCGGCCCAGTCGCGGGCGATCTCGACATAGACGTCGAGCATCTGCAGGGTCTCGCGCATCGCGTCGTCCTCGTCGGCGTGCGCGGTGTGACCCTCCTGCCAGAGGAACTCCGTCGTGCGCAGGAACATCCGGGGGCGCAGCTCCCAGCGGACCACGTTCGCCCACTGGTTGAGCAGCAGCGGGAGATCGCGGTGCGAGGCGATCCACTTGCTCATCATCTCGCCGATGATCGTTTCGCTGGTGGGCCGAACGATCAGGGGCTCTTCGAGCTCCTTGCCGCCGGCATGGGTCACCACGGCGAGCTCGGGCGCAAAGCCCTCGACGTGCTCCGCCTCGCGCTTGAGGTAACTCTCGGGGATGAACATCGGGAAGTAGGCATTGTCGTGCCCGGTGTCCTTGATCCGGCCGTCGAGCGCGGACTGCAGCAGCTCCCAGAGCCGGTAGCCGTACGGGCGGATCACCATCGTGCCCTTGACCGGGCCACGGTCGACGAGCTGCGCCCTCAGGACCACGTCGTTGTACCAGTCGGAGAAGTTTTCGCTCTGTGCGGTGACTGCCCGCTCGTCCTTGGCCATGGGGCCTGAGGCTACTGGCCGGTCGGTGCCCGGCCCGACCGGGTTTCGCCCGAGCGCCCCACGTCCCCCAGGAACCGACACACCGGGGCGTTCCGGGCGATTTGCTGGACTTCCGGGCTCCTGGGGGCGACGGTGGGGTCACCGAGCTGTTACTGGGGAGGCTGTTGTGACGCGTGGGACATATGCACGAGTGCTGTTGGCAACCGGACTGGCGTTCTGTGCGCTGCCAACTCTGGGGGTGAACCCGGCGGTCGCGACGCACGCGATCGGGGTGAGCTCCCCGGCGGACGACCCGGCGCCCCCGGCCGAGCCCGCGCCCCCGGCC
>NZ_JACDFE010000264.1 GCF_013815995.1 Sporichthya sp. | reverse complement strand
GGCCGCGAACCGGCAGGCCCGGCGCCAGGCGTCCCGGCAGGCCCGGCGCTCCGGAGAGGCCGCGCTGGTGATGGCTTCGGCGATGCCGTTGGTGCTGGCCGCGCCCGCTGCATACGTGCTCGGCCGGTTGCTGGTGGGATAGCGGGGTGCGACGGGGCAGATTCTGGGCGATCGCGGCGGTCGTCGTCGTGGTGCTGCTGCTCGTCGTCGACCGCGGCGGGCAGATGGTGGTCGAGGGGCTGGTCAAGGAGCAGATCCAGAAGAGCCTGGCCACGCCGGACAAGCCATCGGTCGACATGAGCGGCTTCCCGTTCCTGCCCCAGCTGATCAGCCAGAAGTTCGACGACGTCACCGTCGACATCCGCGACGCCGACGCCGGTCAGATCCGCGCCGAGCGGGTCAGCGCCGTGCTGACGGGTGTGAAGCGCGAGGGGGCCGGAGCGCAGGTGGACTCGCTCAGCGGGACCGGGCGGATCAGCTACGCCGCCGCCACCGCGGCGGCGGGTGGCTACGCCGTCTCCTACGGCGGCAAGAACCTGGTGAAGATCAGCGGCAAGGTGCGCTTCGCCGGGCAGACCCGGACGGCATCGGCGTCGGGCAAGCCCCGGATCGTCGGGAACGAATTGCTGATCCGGCCGGAGCAGGTCTCCGTCGACGGCACCGCGGCGCCGGTCTCCGGCCTGATCCCGGACATCCGCTATCCGTTGCGCGAGATTCCCCAGGGCATGACGATCAAGATCAACCCGACCGAGGCGGGCATCGAGTTCAGCTTCGACGGCGAGAACCTGATGCTCTCCAGTGCGGACATCACCGCCGCCTGGGGACTCTGGTCCGTCTCACCAGATGAGACCGTCTACGCACGTCCGCAACCCGCTACGTAGCATTGGGCACGTGTCCCAGCCAGCAGTTCTGACCAAACGGCGCGCGGTCGACCTGTGCCGCGTGGCCACCTGCTTGTGTCGCTGCGTCTGATCGCCGACACCTTCACGCCTTTCTCCGGCGCGCTGCTTTCTGCCGCGCCCCCTGCGCTGTCCCTGGTCGGACGCGCCCCCTTGGTTTGCTTATCTGGAAGGACATTCCCATGAGCCGCAGTGATTCCCTCGTCGACGCCAACTGGGTCGAGGCGCACCGCAGCGACCCGAACGTCGTGCTCGTCGAGGTCGACGAGGACACTCAGGCCTACGACAAGGGCCACATCGCGGGCGCCGTCCGGATCGACTGGAAGGACGACCTCCAGGACCGGGTCCGCCGCGACTTCGTGAACAAGCCCGAGTTCGAGGCGCTGCTGTCCTCGCGAGGCATCGGCAACGAGCACACCGTCGTCTTCTACGGCGGCAACAACAACTGGTTCGCCTCCTACGCCTACTGGTACTTCAAGCTCTACGGCCACGGCGACGTGAAGCTGCTCGACGGCGGGCGCAAGCGGTGGGAGCTGGACTCCCGCGAACTGGTCACCGAGGTTCCCTCGCGGCCGGCGACGTCCTATGTCGCCCAGGAGCAGGACCGCTCGATCCGCGCCTTCCGCCAGGAGGTCGAGGACGCGATCGGTTCGGTGAACCTGATCGACGTCCGCTCGCCCGACGAGTACGCCGGCCGCATCCTCGCCCCGGCGCACCTGCCGCAGGAGCAGTCCCAGCGTCCGGGCCACATCCCGACCGCGGTGAACATCCCGTGGTCCAAGGCCGCGAACGACGACGGCACCTTCAAGTCCGACGACGAGTTGCGCGCGCTCTACGGCGAGGCGGGCGTCGACTTCGGTCAGGACACCATCGCCTACTGCCGCATCGGCGAGCGCTCGGCGCACACCTGGTTCGTGCTGCACGAGATCCTTGGCCAGACCAGCGTCCGCAACTACGACGGCTCCTGGACCGAGTACGGCGCGCTGGTCGGCGTCCCGATCAGCCTCGGCGACAACCCCGGCGGTCCCGAGGGTGGTGTCGCCTGATGTGCGGCGCTGTCGCCGGCGGCCCGGCCCTCCCCGCGAATGTCGACCTCGGCAAGGAGGCGATCATCCAGGGCATCGTGACCCGGGACGGGCATCCGGTGCCGAACGCCTACGTGCGGTTGCTGGACAAGACCGGTGAGTTCACTGCCGAGGTCCCGACCTCCGCGACCGGCCAGTTCCGCTTCTTCGCCGGCCCCGGAACCTGGACCCTGCGCACCCTCGCCCCCGGCGCCCAGGCCGACCGCCAGGTCGCCGCCGCCCTCGGCTCCATCGCCGAGCTGGAGATCGTCCTCCCGGCGTAGCCCGGCGCCGGGCCTCGCCCAGTTCCCGCCGCCCAGTTCCCGCCGCCCAGTTCCCGCCGCCCAGTTCCCGCCGCCCAGTTCCCGCCGAAAGCGCACATCTGCAGGCGAAATCCCGCTTTCTGACCTGCAGATGTGCGCTTTCGTGTGACGACACGCCGACCGCCGCGACCGCCGCGACCGCAGCTACCGGCCGCGATGGCGCTTGAGTTGGCGCGCGTATCCGTCCTTGATTCGTTCGAGTGTGGCGGCCGGACGCTGGTAGAGGTCCGTCGCGGTGACCTTCATGACGAGCCAATCGACGTCGCGCACGTTCTCGTCCCGCTTGATGTCGCGTTCCCACTGACGCTGTTCGCGATGGTGGGCGCCCTCGTACTCGAGGCCGAACAGGATCTCCGGCCACTGGATGTCGACCTCGGCCAACCAATCACCTGCGGCGTCATACACGGGCGCGTTGCAGACCGGCTTGGGCAGACGGCCGTTGACGACGACGAGGAAGCGAAGACGCGTCTCCGAGGCTGACTTGCTGGCCGGATCCAGCAGGGGAAGCGCCGCCCTCGCGAGCCGCACACCGCGACGTCCCTTGCCTCGATCGACCGCCTCGGCGAGGCCCGAGACGCCGTGCGGGTCGAGTTTGGCCAGCGGATCACCCGCGATGACGAGCGACAGGAAATCCAGCCTGCCGGCCAGGTCCAAGAACGTCCTCGCCGGAGTGGTGATCGGGAGCCCGTAGTGATGTCGCACGTCCGTCTCGCGGATGGTTTGGATCCGGTGCCCCACCACACCGCCGACGCGTGGCTCGATGGGCTGCGCAGTGCAGATGTGAACCAGTGGCTCATCGGGGACCGGAACCCGAAGCAGCTCTGCCGCTGTGTAGTGGCTGAAGACCGCGTCGTCCGGCAGGACGAGCCGCAGAGCGCGGCAGCGCTCCCAGAGCCCGTCGGGTTGGTCGGCCGGGACGTGAAGGCCCCGGGCGACTCTGCGGAACCCCCGGCCTCCATCCAGCTGGCTCCGCGTCACGCCCGAGCCCAGTGCTTGCGCCCTAGTGAAGGCCTGGAACTCGGCGTCAAGATCGTCGTCTCGCTTCATAGCCGCCACTGTGTCCCCGACAAGCGCGGCGGAGGCCCTCGTCCGCCCGGGCTGTGGACGACGATCGACCACCACGCCAGCTGTGGATGACCGGCGTGTCGTCCCACGAACGTGCAGAACTACAGGCCGATTCGACCGAACGACCTGCAGGAGTGCACTTTCGGCGGGGTTGAGCCTTCAGTAGACGAGGGCCTGGGCGCCGTCGGCGCAGGATTCGTGGACGAAGACGGCGGCGCCGGCGATGCGGATGCCGTCGAGGACGTCGCCGGGTTCGATGGCGCGGCGGGCGGCGCACTGGGTGCACAGGGTGACGCGGCCGAACTCCAGGACAGTCGCCAGCAGGCTCTCCAGCGGCTCGGAGTGCGGGAGCTCGAACTCCGCGGCCTTGCCGGGGAGGGCGAACCAGGCGCTCTCGCCGGTGAGCCAGAGCGAGACCTCGATGCCGGAGGCGGCGGCGACGGAGGCGACGGTGAACGCCTGCGCGCAGCGCTCGGGGGCGTCGGCGCCGGCGGTGACCTTGACGACCAGGGTGCGAGCCATGACGGCCAAGGTAGCGAGCGGACCCCCGCCGTAGACTCCCGCGGGTGTTCGAGATTCCCCCCAATCTGCACGAGGCCAACATGGGCCTGGCTTTCCTGCTCGGCGCCTGGGAGGGCGAAGGGGTCGTCGAGTACCCGACCATCGAGCGCAGGCTGTTCAAGCAGCGGGTCGAGTTCTCGCAGAACAGTAAGCCCTTCGTGCACTACCTGAGCCGCAGCTGGGAGATCGACCAGGCGGGCACCGTGCTCGGGCCGCTGAACATGGAGACCGGTTTCTGGCGGCCGCGCCCGATGGACAAGGCCGAGGACTCCGACGCCATCCCGCTGGAGGTCCTGCTGAGTCACCCGACGGGCTTCCTGGAGGCGATGCTCGGGGAGATCCGCGGGCCGCGGATCGAGGTAGCGACGACGGGCCTGCTCAAGGTCGAGTCGGCCAAGGACTACCGCCGTGGGCACCGGCTCTACGGGCTGGTCAACGGTGAACTGATGTGGGTCTACGAGATGGAAGCGATGGGGGAGCCCCTCCAGGCGCACATCTCGGCCGCGCTCAAGCGGGCACCGGCGGAGTGAGCCCCGTATGAGCGAGGACTGGCGGGTCATGCTGCGGGAGAAGGGCTACCGCCTGACCCCGCAGCGCGAGCTCGTCCTGGCCGCCGTCAACGAGCTCGCGCACGCGACGCCGGAGCAGGTCTGCGCCCGCGTGCAGGAGACCGCCAGCGGGATCAACATCTCCACGGTCTACCGGACGCTGGAGCTGCTCGAGGAACTCGGACTGGTCCGGCACGCGCACCTCGGTCACGGCGCACCGTCGTACCACCCGGCCGGGCATCATCACCATCTGCACCTGGTCTGCCGGGACTGCGGGACGGTCTCCCAGGTCGGGGTCGACGTGGCCGGCCCGTTGACCGAGGCGGTGCGCACGGCGGAGGGCTTCGAGGTCGACCTGGAGCACTTCGCGATCTACGGCCGCTGCCGCGGCTGCGCGAAGCGCGCGCAGGCCTGACGCCCACTCAGATGAGCCTCCTGCTGCGCGCCCCGGCGCCGGGTGACTGGGGCTGGATCATCGCCCGGCACGGCGCGCTCTACGGCGCGGAGTGCGGCTGGGGCACCGACTACGAGGCCTACGTCGCTCACCGGGTCGCCGAGCTCGCCGAGAACCTGGACCCGCACGCCGAGGCCGTCTGGATCGCCGAGCTGGACGGGGTGCCGGTCGGCTCGATCGCGTGCGCCCGGAAGGACGACGAGACCGCGCAGCTGCGCTTCTTCCTGGCCGAGCCGAGCGCTCGCGGCCGCGGCGTCGGGCTCGCCTTGATCCGGGCCTGCCTGGAGTTCGCCACCGCCTGCGGGTACCAGCGCATGATGCTGTGGACGTGCAGCGGCCTGGCCGCTTCCCGCGGCCTCTACGAACGGCACGGCTTCACGCTGGAGTCCGAGCTCGGCCCGTTCCCGTTCGACGCCGCCCGCACCGAGCAGATCTGGTCCCGCGACCTCTGAGTCGCGCGGTGCATACAGTGGAGCGCGTGCCTACCGACGTGCTGACCTCCCCGCTCCTGACCCGGCCCGGCGCGGTCGCCGCAGACGGGCC
>NZ_JACDFE010000059.1 GCF_013815995.1 Sporichthya sp. | reverse complement strand
CCGTCAGGCGTCGAGGCCCAGCGCCGCCATCCGGTCGCTGTGGGCCGAGGTGAGCCGGCCCAGCATCGCGCCGAGCTCGTTGAAGTCGATGCCGGGACGGTCGACGCCGCCGACGAGCAGCGAGACCAGCGCATCCCGCTCCCCCGCCACGCGCTGAGCCTGGGTGAGCGCCTCGCCCATCAGGCGCCGACCCCACAGCGCCAGCGGACCGGCCACCCGCGGATCCGCCTCGATGGCGGCCCGCACGTGCTCGACGGCGAACCGGGAGTGCCCGGTGTCGGCCAGCACTTCCTGGACCAGGTCGGACGTCGCCGGGTCCAGGATCTCGCCGATCTCGCGGTAGAAGTCGGCGGCCAGGCCGTCGCCCACGTAGGCCTTGACCAGGCCCTCGAGCCAGTTCGAGGCCGCAGTCCGCTGGTGGAACTCGGCGAGCGGGTCGACGAAGGGCGCCATGGCCGCGGTCGGGTCGGCCCCGAGCTTGACCAGGTGCTCCCGCAGCAGCGTGAAGTGGTTGAACTCGGCCACCGCCATGCGCGCGAGCTCGGCCTTGTCCTCGATGCTCGGCGCGAGCGCGGCGTCGTGCGCCAGGCGCTCGAAGGCGAGCAGTTCCCCGCAGGCCATCATCCCGAGCAGATCGACGACGGCGTCGAAGCCAGGGTCCGCGTTCACGAGGGGAGCCTAACCAGCCGGTATGCTGGGAACAGGTGTTCTGGCGCTGGCTGCTTCCGCAGCCTGTGCGCCGCTCCCCCGTACGCATGCGCGCGGCGTCGTCGCGCGCTCGACCGCTTCGTATCCCGGCGGTCACCCCGCCGCCGTCGCTCCGCGATGGCTGAGAACGAAGTAGGCGAACAGCCCTGACGACTTTTCACGAACTCGGCGTCCTCCCCGCGATCGCGGATGCACTGGCCGAGGCCGGAATCATCAACGCCTTCCCGATCCAGGAAATGACCCTCCCGATCGCCCTGACCGGCACCGACGTCATCGGCCAGGCGCGCACCGGCACCGGCAAGACCCTCGCCTTCGGCATCCCGCTGCTGCAGCGCCTGGTGGCCCCGCTCGATGACGAGTGGGCCGAGCTCGTCGAGTTCGGCAAGCCGCAGGCCCTGATCATCGTCCCGACCCGCGAGCTGTGCGTGCAGGTCGCCAAGGACCTGGACCTGGCCGGCAAGCGCCGCGGCGTGCGCGTTCTCGCGATCTATGGCGGGCGCGCCTACGAGCCGCAGGTGGCTGCGTTGCAGTCCGGCGTCGAGGTCGTGGTCGGCACCCCGGGGCGGCTGCTCGACCTGCGCAAGCAACGCCTGCTGGACCTCTCGCACGTGAAGTCCCTCGTCCTCGACGAGGCCGACGAGATGCTTGACCTGGGCTTCCTGCCCGACGTCGAGCGCCTGATCACCGACACCCCCGCGAGCCGGCAGAGCATGCTCTTCTCGGCCACGATGCCCGGCCCGGTCATGGCGATGGCGCGGCGCTACCTGCGCAGCCCAACGAACATCCGCGCCGAGTCCGGCGACGACGAGATGACGGTGCCGCTCACCGAGCAGCACGCCTACCGCTGCCACAAGATGGACAAGGTCGAGACCCTCTCGCGCATCCTGCAGGCCGAGGGCCGCAAGCTCGCGATGATCTTCTGCCCGACCAAGCGCCTCGCGCAGTCCGTCTCCGACGACCTCGCCGACCGTGGCTTCGCCTCCGCGGCCGTGCACGGTGACCTCGGTCAGGGTGCCCGCGAGCAGGCCCTGCGGGCCTTCCGCAGCGGCAAGGTCGACGTTCTCGTCGCCACCGATGTCGCGGCCCGCGGGATCGACGTCGACGACGTCACGCACGTCATCAACTACGAGTGCCCGGACGACGAGAAGACCTACGTGCACCGGATCGGCCGCACCGGCCGGGCCGGGCGCACCGGCGTCGCGGTCACCTTCGTCGACTGGGCCGACCTGACGCGGTGGTTCCTCATCGACAAGGCGCTGAACCTGAAGCTCGGCGAGCCCGTCGAGACCTACTCCACCTCGCCGCACCTCTTCTCGGAACTGAACATCCCCGAGGGCGTCAAGGGCATGCTGCCCAAGGCCCAGCGCACGCGAGCCGGCCTGGACGCCGAGGCGGTCGAGGACCTCGGCGAGACCGGCCGCAGCCGCAGCAAGTCCGGCGGCGGCAAGTCCGGCGGCGCCGGCGGCAGCCGCGGCCCCGTCACCCCACGGGCTCGCATCGTCGAGGAAGAGGACCCCGGTCCCCGCGCCCCGCGCCCGAAGCGCGACCGCGGCCGGGCCCGGACCCGCAGCGGCCAGACGGTGGCCGGGGCCGAGACCGGCACGACCGAGACCAAGACCAAGGCACCTGACGCTGCGTCAGCCGGCACCGGCGAGGGCGGCGACGCTCCCGCGCGCAGTCGCAACCGCCGCCGCCGCACCCGCAGCGGTGCAGGTTCCGACGGAGAAAGCGCCGCGAGCTGACCCAACCGCACGCAAAGCGGCGGCGTCCCCCCGAGTGGGGCCGCCGCCGCTTTGCGTTGGAGCTAGAAGTCCCGGGCTCAGCGGCGCAGTTCGACCCGGACCCACTGATGCGAACAGCAAGCCGGGCAGCGCATCCAGGACGGGAACTTCCGACGCAGGATCGGCAGGTGCAGGCTCGGCAGCGCCGCGACGATCACCTGACGGGGGCTCAGAGCCGAGACCGAGCCGCAGCCGGAGCAGGTCAGCTGCAGGGCACCGCGGGCGGCCGACGGGGTCGGCGGCGGAGCATCGACGCTGAACAGCGCGCGCTTGCCCTCACGATCCGGACGGGGGCCGGGCACGGAGCCGTTGGACTTGGGGGTCGGGCCGGATCGCGGCCGGAGTCGGTCGAAGTCGGACATCCCGATCACCCTTTCCCTTGGTGACGCATCAGAGCACGCCGTCCTTGATCAGCCGGTCCGCGAGCTCGCGGTAGGCCTGTGCGCCGGAACTCGACTTCGCCGTCGAGAGCACGGACTTGCCGGCCGCCGGGGCCTCCGCGAAGCGGATCGAACGCGGAATCGGCGGTTCGAGGATCGCCACACCGTATCGCTCGGCCACATCGTTGAGAACGGCCTTGGCGTGCGTGGTGCGGCCGTCGAAAAGGGTGGGGAGCACGCCGAGAACCTTCAGGTCCCGGTTGGTGATCCGCTGCACGTCCGCGACGGTGTCGAGCAACTGGCCGACGCCGCGGTGGGAGAGCGTCTCGCACTGCAACGGGATCAGCACGTAGTCCGCGGCGGTCAGCGCGTTCAGGGTGAGCACGCCGAGCGCGGGCGGGGCGTCGAGCAGGATCACGTCGTACTCGGTGGTCACCTCCGCCAGTGCGGTGCGCAGCGCGAACTCCCGGCCGGTGCGGGTCATCAACAGGGCCTCGGAGCCGGCCAGGTCGATGGTCGCGGGCAGCAGGTCGAAGCCGTCGGCCACCGGGTGCAGCGCGGTCTTCGCCTCGACGCGGCCGAGCAGGACGTCGTGTACGGACAACTGCAGCGAGTCCGGATCCAGGCCGAGGGAGAACGTCAGACAGGCCTGCGGATCCAGGTCCACGACCACGACGCGACGGCCGTATTCGTTGAGCGCGGCCCCGAGCGAGACCACCGTGGTGGTCTTGGCGACGCCGCCCTTCTGGTTTGCGACGGCAAGGGTTCGGCTCATCTGAGCCATTGTGCCCGTGCCACGTAACGGCTGACACCTCACGACGAGGGATCCGGCGTGGATCACACCCAACACGCCGTTGACCTCGCGTACGTGTGACCCGACTAACGTGCGCGCCGTGAGCACTCCACCGCACCTGCGCCTGCCCGCCTGCGCGACGGCTTACCGGTTGGAGACCGCGCGCGGCCCGTTCGCCGTCCACGACGCGGTTCCGCCGGACGGCGCGTCCGGTGCCACCGTCCTGCTGGTGCCGGGCTTCACCGGCTCCAAGGAGGACTTCATCACCGTCCTCGAACCGCTCGCGGCCGCGGGGCACCGGGTGCTGGCCCTCGACCAGCGCGGGCAATTCGAGACACCCGGTCCCGACGACGTCTCGGCCTACACGCTCGACGAACTCGGCGCCGACCTGATCGCGATCGCCGAAGCCGCCGGCGATGGCCCGGTGCACCTGCTCGGACACTCCTTCGGCGGACTCAGCGTGCGCGCCGCCGCCATCGGCAATCCCGCCGCGCTCCGTTCGGTGACCCTGCTCTGCTCCGGCCCGGGATCGATCCCGGACCCGGAGGCGACCAAGTGCCGGATGCTGCTGGAGCTGCTGGCCGAGATGGAGCTGCCGGAGATCTGGGCCTTCGTCTCCGGGATGGCCGACGCCAACGAGGAGTACACCGGCGTCGGCACCGACGTCGTGGACTTCATGGGCCGCCGCTTCATGGCCTCGGCCAAGGCAGGGCTCACCGCGATGGGGACGCAGATCGTCGACGCCGAGGACCGCACGTCTGCCCTGAAGGCAACCGGCCTCCCGGTCCTGGTCGCCTACGGCGAGGACGACTACATCTGGCCGATCACCGAGCAGGCCGACATGGCCGCCCGGCTGGGCGGCCGCCACGAGGTGATCCGCGGGGCCGCGCACTCCCCCGCGGTGCAGCATCCGGAGGCGTTCGCCGCGCTCATGATCGGTTTCTTCGAGACGCTCCCGTAAGCGTCCGTTTTCACACGGACCGGTCTGCGCCGAACGGGTGCGGATTCGTACAAGCACCTGCGCCACGCCCGGCTGCACCTGCACCTGCACCATTGCGCAGTCAAACGGCGTGAGAGGACAACCCAGCGGTGGAGCTTCGTACGGCGCTGCGCAACGACCCGGGTGAGGTCGAGCGGGCGCGGAACCTGATCGGCGCGAGCATGCGTCGGTGGGGCCTGCCGGAGGACGGCGGCGTAGCCGCCCTGCTGGTCAGCGAGCTGGTCACCAACGCCCTGCGCTACGGCGCACAGCCGATGCGGATGGTCGCCCGCCACACCGGACCCAACCTTCGGGTCGAGATCCACGACGCCCGTGGCGGTGAGCCGCCGCGTTTGCGCCGCGCCGCTCCGGACAGCACCAACGGCCGCGGAATGATGATCGTCGACGCTCTGGCCGCCCGCTGGGGCTGGTCGGAGTTCGGTGGCGAGAAGCAGGTCTGGTTCGAACTCGACCTGTCCGCCCCGCCGGCCGTGGCTACCCCGGCGATCGAGCCGGAGATGGTGCCCAGCCTGGCACCCAGCACCGACGAGGTCGTTGCAGCCTGACGCACCGTCAGGCGGGCAGGCTGCCCATCAGCGGCCCGAGCGGGATGTCCAGATCGCAGGGCGCATCGCGCAGGTCCATCAGCGTGATGTGGTCGGCGATGAGGACCCCGGCCGAGGACGGCCACAGGATCAGCCAGAGCCAACGGCCGAGCGCCTCTCCGACGTAGACCGCGCGGTCGTCCGCGCCGTGCACGCACCACAGCGCCGTCGGATGACCGGCCGCATGGATCTTCGCGTGCGAGCCCGTCTGGGTGGCCAGTTCGGTCCCCGGGTCCCGACCGTCCAGCCCGGCCCAGCGCGCCCCCAGCCCGACGCCGGGCTCCTCGGCCACGATCACCAGGTCCGCCGGGCCACCCAACGGGTTCGGCCCGGTGCACGCCACGAAGCTGGCCCGCACCCCGTGCCGGTCGTCGCCGGCGTGGGTGATGCCCGTGGCCAGCCACCCGGTGGGCAGCGGCCAGGGCAGCCAGAACGGCACGTCCGAGGCCGGCCCGGTCTTCAGATCACGCCCGAGCCGCTCGTGGGTCGGCAGCCCGACCGGGGCCACCGGCTCCACCTCGCCGTGCACCTCGCACCGCCACGCGTTGGACCAGATCCCGGGGGCGCGCACCTCGCGGCCGCACCGCGCGCAGGACGGGTGGCCGATCACCTCTGACCACTCATTGCTCGGCTCCCTCGACGGGGTCCCATGTCCATGACGTTCCTCCCCCGCACTGAGAGTCGTCAACCAAGGCGCTGTGGGTCAGCCGTGGAAACCGAGCTCTACGCTGACCGGCGTGCCGATGAAGCTGCGGGTGCCCTGCGTGGGGGCGGTGGTCCATGACGACGACCATCGCCTGCTCCTGGTGCGCCGCGCCAACCCGCCGGCGGTCGGGCGCTGGTCGGTGCCGGGGGGCCGGGTGGAAGCCGAGGAGACCGATGAGGAGGCGATCCGGCGCGAGGTGCTGGAGGAGACCGGGCTCGTCGTCGCGGTCGGCATCCGGGTCGGGACAGTGGCGATCCCGGGACCGAACGGCGTCGTCTACGACATCCGCGACTACGCCTGCGCCCCGGTGGGCGGCGAGCTCGCGGCCGGCGACGACGCCAGCGACGCGCGCTGGGTGAGCCGGGCCGAGCTGGTGCAGTTGGACACTGTCGACGGCCTGATCGACACCCTGTCGAGCTGGGGTGTGCTGCCGGCATGAGCCCGAGCGTGTCGACCCCGGGGCCCACCCCGCCGGGGGAGTTCCAGCCGCGGAGCTGGCGCAACCGGGGACGGATGCCCGAACCGCACCGGGCCCGCCTCGCCGAACGTGCTGCTGCGCTCGCGTTCGCCGACCCCACCGCTGCGGCGACCTGGCAACCGACCGTGCTGGACATCGGGTTCGGCTACGGCGAATCGCTGGTCGCCCTCGGACAGGCCCACCCGCAGGCGCGGGTCCTCGGGGTGGACGTGCATTCCCCCGGGCAGCTGCGCGCGATGGACCGCCTGGTCGCGGCCGACCTCGACGTGGTCCGGGTGTTGCCCGCCGACGTCACCGCCCTGCTGCCGCTGCTGGCCCCCGGCTCGCTGACCCTGGTGCAGGGCTTCCACCCCGACCCGTGGCCGAAGCGCCGGCACGCCAACCGCCGACTGTTCCGGCCGGCGGTGCTGGCCCGGATCGCGGACCTGCTCGCTCCCGGCGGCCTGCTGCACCTGGTGATCGACGACGACACCTACGCCGGCTCGGTGCGCTCCGCGGCCGCCGCCATCGACGCGCTCACTGCGCTGGAACCCGGCCCGCCGGTGCCGGAGACGAAGTACGGCCGGCGAGCCCGTGCGGCCGGCCGCACAGTGCACGACCTGGCGTGGTACCGAAGCTGACCAGCATCGGCTGAGGGACCATCAGGGGCCAGGGAGGATTCAGGCGGGATTCAGCCGGAGCGGGCGATGATGGAGTCGACGCCGGCGCCGCGGCCGTGGTGAGGTGAAGGATGCGCATCCTCGTGGTCGAGGACGAGAAACGGCTGGTGGCCGGGTTGCGCGCCGGGCTGACCGCGGACGGCTTCGCGGTGGACGTCGCGCTCACCGGCATCGACGGCCTGTGGATGGCGCGGGAGAACTCGTACGACGCGATCGTGCTCGACATCATGTTGCCGGGTGTGAACGGCTACAAGGTCTGCGAGGCGCTGCGGGCCGAGCAGAACTGGACGCCGATCCTGATGCTCACCGCCAAGGACGGCGAGTGGGACGAGGTCGAAGCACTCGACACCGGCGCCGACGACTACCTGACCAAGCCGTTCTCGCACGCCGTGCTTGTCGCCCGGCTGCGCGCCCTGTTGCGGCGGGGCGCACCTGAGCGACCGGCCGTGCTCGCCGCCGGCGACCTGCGGCTCGACCCCTCGACCCGACAGGCCTGGCGCGGTGAGGTCGAGGTCGAGCTCACCGCGCGCGAGATGGCGCTGCTGGAATTCCTGCTGCGCCGCCGGGGCACCGTGGTGTCCAAGCGGGAGATCCTCGACCACGTCTGGGACGTCGACTTCGAGGGTGAGGAGAACATCGTCGAGGTCTACATCCGGCACCTGCGCAACAAACTGGACCGTCCGTTCGGGCGGGACAGCGTGACGACCGTGCGCGGGTCCGGGTACCGGCTGGAAGCCCATGGCGGGTAGGCGCCTGGGCTCGGTGCGGGTCCGCACGACAGTCGCCGCGGTGCTCATCGTCGGCGCCGGGCTCGGGCTGGCCTCGGCCGCCCTGGTGGTCGCGACCCGACGCTCGTTGACCGAGGACATCCGCGACTCCGCCGGGCTGTACGCGCGCGAGCTCACCCGCCAGCTGGACGCGGGCGCACCGCCCGGGTCGCTGCCCACCGGGGACAACGAGGAGCAACTGGTGCAGGTGCTGGCCGGGGACGGCACCGTGCTGTTGGCCAGCCCGGTGCTGGCCAACCGGCCCGCGCTGGCCCGGCTGGACCCGGGTGAGTCCGCCAACCTCGGTAAGCCCACCGGCGACGACCGGTTCATGGCCGTGGCTGCGGCGAGCTCCGACGGCCGTTACACGGTCCTGGTGGCTCGCTCCAGCGACGTGGTGACCGAGTCCACCCGGGTCGTGGTCGGCTCCCTCACCCTTGGCCTGCCGGTGCTCGTCCTGTTGGTCGGAGCCACCACCTGGTTCATCGTCGGGCGCGCGCTGCGACCCGTGGACGCGATCCGGCGGGAGGTGGACGAGGTCTCCGCCGCGCAGTTGCACCGTCGGGTCCCGGCGCCCGGCGGCGACGACGAGATCGCCCACCTCGCGAACACGATGAACCGGATGCTGGACCGCCTCGAGCAGAGCCAGGACCGGCTGCGCCGCTTCGTCTCCGACGCCTCGCACGAGCTGCGCTCGCCGGTGGCTACCATCCGCCAGCACTCCGAGGTCGCGCTGGCCCACCCGGACCGCACCACGGTGCCGGAACTGGCCGAGACCGTCCTGGCCGAGGACCTGCGGATTCAGCGGCTGGTCGAGGACCTGCTGTTGCTGGCCAGCTCCGACGAGCGTGCCCCGGCCGCGCAGCGCCCCGTCGACCTGGACGACCTGGTGTTCGCCGAGGCCGCCCGGCTGCGCCAGTCCACGTCGCTCCGCGTCGACACCGCGTCCGTGTCGGCCGGCCGGGTCCGCGGCGAGGCCGGGGCGCTTGGCCGGGTGCTGCGCAACCTCGGCGACAACGCCGCCCGGCACGCAGCCGGGACCGTCGCGTTCTCGCTCACCTCCGTGAACGGGCAGGTGGTGGGCGTGGTCGAGGACGACGGTCCCGGCATCCCGGAGGCGGAACGCGTGCGGGTCTTCGACCGGTTCGTGCGGCTGGACGAAGCCCGCGCCCGCGACGACGGCGGGGCCGGGCTCGGGCTGGCGATCGTGGCTCAGCTGGTCGCGGCGCACGGCGGGACGGTCTCGATCACTCGATCGGCGCTCGGCGGCGCCCGCGTCGAGCTGCGGCTGCCGCTGCTGGACAGCTGAGGCGGGCCGTTCGCGTTCAGCTTGGTTCAGCCGCGTTTCAGTCGCCCCAGCTCATGATCGTCCCGTCCAGGGCCGGAGCCTCCGGCGGATGAGGGAGGAACCATGACACGCAAGCGGATCTGGGTCGCCGCCGCGACGGTCGGCGTGCTGACGCTCGGTACCGGCGCCGGCGTCGCCTACGCGACCTCCGGCGACAACGACAACAACCCGATCTCGGGCGATGCTCTGAGTCAGGCGAGCGCCGCGGCGCTGGCCGAGACGGGCGGCGGCCGGGTCACCGAGACCGAGGAGGGCGACGAGGACAGCTATTACGAGGTGGAGGTGACCAAGGACGACGGCAGCCAGGTCGACGTGCAGCTCGATCAGGCCTTCCACGTGGTCGGCACCAAGGCCGACGCCGAGGGCGCCGACGACGCGGACTGAGTCCCGTCCCGCGCAGGGGTGTCCCGTGATCTGGAGGCGGGGCACCCCTCGCGCGCGTTCAGCGCAGGCTCAGCACGGTTCTAGTCGAGCTTCAGCGCTGTCCCGGCACGCTCGTCCCGCCAAGGCCGGATCCGCCGGCACAGCGAAGAGGCAATGTGATGGCACGTCATCTGATCGGGCTCACCGTCCTGGCGTTCGCCGCCGATGGCCTCGAGCGGTCCGACGTGGTCGTCCTGGCGGAGACGAAGGTGGTGGACGACGTGACCTGCGTGGTCGTCCGGGACACCGCGCGGCTGAACGGCAAGGACGAGGCGGAGGTCCTGCGCCTCGGCGAGCAGGCCACGGTCCCGTTCGGCAGGTACGACGAGGTCCTGGTGACCCGGGACTTCACCGACCTGGATCCCGACGCGGTGGAGCACAAGTTCTTCGCGCCGGGCGTCGGGGTGGTCAAGTCGGTGTCTCTGACGAGCGGCGAGGAAGAGGTCCTGGTGTCGATGACCGGCTGAGGCCGCGTCAGGGCTTGTCGCGCGGGATCGGCGTCGGGCGGCCGGGCTGGTCGCCGCCGCGGGCGGTCATGTACTCCTGGGTGGGCACCATGACCTTGCGGCGGAAGATGCAGACGATCGTGCCGTCCTGCTTGTAACCGATGGTCTCGACCTCGACCACGCCGCGGTCCGGCTTGGAGGTCATGTTCTTGCCGAGCACCGTGGTCTCGCCGTAGATCGTGTCGCCGTGGAAGGTCGGGGCGACGTGGCGGAGCGAGGAGATCTCCAGGTTGGCGATCGCCTTGCCGGAGACGTCCTCGACGGACATGCCGAGCAGCAGCGAGTAGATGTAGTTGCCCACCACGACGTTCTTGCCGAAGTCGGTGGTGTTCTCCGCGAAGTTGATGTCCAGGTGCAGCGGGTGGTGGTTCATCGTCAGCAGGCAGAACAGGTGGTCGTCGTACTCGGTGACGGTCTTACCTGGCCAGTGCTTGTAGACCGCGCCGACCTCGAACTCCTCGTAGATCCGACCGAACTGCATGCGCCGCGTCCTCCCGCCGTAGTGCTGGCTTGTCGGCGGCCATCCTGCCGGACGGGCGTTCTCCCCCATCGCTTGGGCGGACCGTGCGGCCGGCCCGATCCGGCTCACCGCTGGTGAGGCTTGCGCCGAAGTGGGAGGGTGAGGGGCCGGACCGCCGGGGAGGCACCGCAGGTCGTAAGGGGGAGTGCCGTGGAGCCCGCTGCCGCACCACGAGGGCTCGGCGCGGCGTTCGCCCGCATCCTGGACTCGGCCGAGAACGCCTCACCCGTCGAGGCCGTTACCCGGGGCCTGGGTGCGCTGCTGGGTGCCTCGCGGGTCTCCTTGCTCATCGCAGACCTTTCCGGACGCGCCCTGGTGCGCCTCGTGCACGACGTCCCGGATGCCGCCGGCGACGTCGCCACCGAGGTACTGCCCTTTGACGGGGGGCCCGGCGAGGAGACGCTCCGCACCCAGACCGTGCGAGTGCTCGCCCCGGATGAGGCGCTGCCCGGCAGCCCGACCGGGCAATGGACCGTGCTGGCGCCCGTCACCGAGCGCGGCGAGGCGCTCGGGCTGCTCGAGATGTCGCTACCGGACGAGCCCGGCCCAGCCGTGCTGGCGGAGATCAGCCGCACCGCACACCTGCTCGGCTTCGTGGTGATCGCCAACCGCCGGCACACCGACCTGTTCGAGTGGGGTCAGCGCAGCACCCGGTTCAGCCTGCCCGCCGAGATCCAGCGCCGGCTCCTGCCCGCGTCGTTCACCTGCGAGGCCGGATCCTTCACGCTCTCGGCGTGGCTCGAACCCGCGGCCACCATCGGCGGTGACACCTTCGACTACAGCCTCGACCGCGAGGCGCTGCACCTCTCGCTGACCGACGCGATGGGCCACGGGGTAGCCAGCGCGTTGATCGCGACCCTGTGCGTCGGGAGCCTGCGCAACACCCGCCGTCAGGGCGCGACGTTGCCCGAGCAGGCACTCGCAGCCAATCGCGCGCTGCTGGACCAAGGCCGGGAGCACGAGCCCATCTTCGCCACCGGCCTGCTGGGACGGATGGACCTGGAGACCGGTGCGCTCGCTCTCGTCAACGCCGGGCACCAAATGCCCTATCTCCTGCGGGGTGACGAGGTGGCCTCCGTCGCGCTGCCGCCGGGCCTGCCCCTGGGCCTGTTCGCCGAGGCGACCTACCCGGTGGCCGACCTGAAGTTGGAGCCGGGTGACCGCCTCGTGTTCGTGACCGACGGCATGCTCGAGCGCGACGCAGCGGGCATCGATCTGGAAACCGAAATCCGCAACAGCGGCCATCTGCACCCCCGCGAGACCACGCGACGACTCGCCGACAAGGTGCTCGAGCTGGCCGGATCGGCCCTGCAGGACGACGCGACCATGCTCGTCCTCGACTGGCACGGCCACCACGGTCGCGACCGGGACACGGTCGCGGGTGCCGGACTGACGCAGGCCGGCGGAGCCGGCGGATGACGTCCGACACCGCGCACGCAGGTCTACCGTCAGAGACATGAGCCCGACCTTCAGCTTCGCCGACGCGCGCCGCGTCGTGCGCGAACACCTACTCGATCACTGGACCGCGGCCAACGGCCGGCTGCACATCGCCGAGCACGGTTTCGAGAGCCCCACGCACTGGCGGGTTCTCGCCGAGGCCCACCCGGTCGAGCCCGACGAGGAGGCGGAGCCGGTCGCCGGCGACCCCCTCCCCGAGCAGGCCTACCTGGTGTCGAAGGCGACCGGCAGCCTGGAGACCGTCCCGCTTACCCCGGACGTTGCCGCCCGCCTCGACGCCATGACGCCCTACGGCCGGTCGGACTGAGCCACCGTCAGTTCCGCAGCCACGTCACGGTGTCGCCGTGGGGGTGCGCAGACGCGAGCGGGGTGACCGCACCACCGGGCCAGGTCTGCAGGGTGAGCCCGAACAGCACGCCCGCCGGCGAAGGGAACCGGTTCGCCTCGAAGGCCAGGCGCGCCACCGGTGCGTCCGGGGTCGCGAGGGCACCGAGGTCGTCGAAGGCCGCGTCCAACTCGGCCCGCCCAGCATTCGACAGGTACTGCGCCATGACGGAGTGCCAGATCACGGTCGCTGTCCCGGGCGCCGGTTTGAGCGCGCTCACCGTGCGCACCGCGTCCTCCTGCACGACCGGGATCGGGAGCGCCGCGGCGAGGTCGAACGCGCCGTGCAGCCGGTTGATGCGGACCGCCTGGTCCGGCCAGACGTAGGAGAGCAGGCGCAGCCGACCGGCCGCGGCGGCGACGTCGACCGGATCCAGGTCCGTACCGCGGCGCTCGACGATCTCGATCGGCAGGTCGAGCGGCGGAAGCGAGCCGTGCCAGGGGTCGTAGAGCGTCACCGGTGACCAGCCAGGTCCGACGCTGTCCCCGTGCGCGAGGTCGATCCGCACCTGGTCCGGCCGCAGGTTCAGACCGGCGCTGGCGCCGATCTCCACCAGGCGCACCGGAAGGTCGAAGCGGGCGCGCAGATGCAGCAGACCACCGATCAGCACCGCCGAGCGGCCGATCTCGTTGGTCTGCGGCGGTGAGGCGAGACCCGCCCGCACCTCCTCCGGCCGGGCGACCAGCACGTCGCGGAACGCCGTCCAGGCGGCGCCGGGATCGAACGGCTCGACGTCCTCCCCGGCCACGCTCGGATAGAAGCGCGCGAGGTCCGGGGCCTGCCCGCTCAGGGCGAAGCGGTGGACGGTGCCGGCCAGCCGCAGCGCCAGCACCGCAGGCCCGGGCTCGAGTGTCCACCCCCGGCACACCTCGGCCACCGGCCCGCCCGCGGCGTAGTCGTCGGCCGCGAAGGACAGCAGCGCCTCGTACATCGGCGACCCGATGTCACCGCACGCCGCGCCCTGGCGGCGCAGATGGGTTTCGAGGTCGGCGGCAGTGCTCACGGAAACGCGGTACTCACTCGGCGGGCGGCTCGAACTTCGAGGTCCGGGAGAAGCCGCCGGCCCGGCCCTTGCCGGCGATGACGAGCGCCATCTTGCGGGACGCCTCGTCGATCATCTCGTCGCCGAGCATGACCGCGCCGCGCTTACCGCCGGCTTCGGAGGTGTAGTAGTCGTACGCGTCGAGGATGAGCTCGGCGTGGTCGTAGTCCTCCTGCGAGGGCGAGTAGACCTCGTTGGCCGCGTCGACCTGGCCGGGGTGCAGCACCCACTTGCCGTCGAAGCCGAGGGCGGCGGAGCGACCGGCCACCCGGCGGTACCCGTCGACGTCCTTGATCTGCAGGTACGGGCCGTCGATGGCCTGCTTGTCGTGCGCGCGGGCCGCCATCAGGATCCGCATCAGGATGTAGTGGTACGCGTCGCCGACGTCGTAGCCGGGCGGCTGCTCCCCCACGACGAGGGACTTCATGTTGATCGAGGCCATGAAGTCGGCCGGGCCGAAGATGATCGTCTCGACGCGGGACGACGCCGCCGCGATCGCGTCGACGTTGCACAGGCCGAGCGCGTTCTCGATCTGCGCTTCGATGCCGATCCGCCCGACCTCGAAGCCCATCGTCTTCTCGATCTGGGTGAGCAGCAGGTCCAGCCAGATGATCTGCTCGGCGGTCTGCACCTTCGGCAGCATGATGCAGTCGAGGTTGGGACCGGTGCCCTCGACGACCTCGATGACGTCCCGGTAGGTCCACGAGGTGGTCAGGTCGTTGACCCGGACGGTCTTGACCTTGTTACCCCAGTCGCCCTCGTTCAGCGCGGCGACGATGTTCTTGCGCGCCTCGGGCTTGGCCAGCGGCGCGACCGAGTCCTCCAGGTCGAGGAAGACCATGTCCGCGGGCAGACCCTGGGCCTTGCCCAGCATCTTCGGGCTGCTGCCCGGCACGGCGAGGCAGGAGCGACGGGCGCGAAGCTTCGGGGTCTCGGCCATGGGGCGCGGCACCTTTTCGTTCGGGGGGCCCTTGTTCGGGCGGGGTTCTGGGGGCGGCGGCAGCCTAACGGCCGTTCTCCGGGCCTCCCTAATCGATGACCTGATCCACCGGCCTGATCCACCGGCCTGATCCACCGGCCTAGTCCACCGGCAGGTTGGCCTGCTGCTCCTCCCGGGCCCGGCCCTCGGCCCGCACCACCACGTAGACGCCGGCAAGCAGCAGCACCCCGGCGGGAACGGCGGTGCCCGGCGGGGCCTGGTCGAGGAAGATCGCCGCGATCAGCGCCGCCATCGGGACTTCGAGCAGGATCGCGGTGGAGACCACGGTCGCGCCGACCCGGCCGACGACGCGGTTGAACAAGGTGTGCCCGAGCAACTGCGCGCACACCGTGAGGGCCACCAGACGCAGCCAGGTCTCACCGTCGTAGCCGAACATCCGGATGCCGGCCGCCAGGCACACCACCAGCGTCGCCAGGGCGCAGGTGCCGTAACAGAACGAGGTGTAGACGGTGGTGGAGACGCTGCGGCGCACCTCCTCCCCGATCGTCGTGTACGCCGCCGCGAGCATGCCGCCGACGATGGCCAGCAGATCGCCCCACACCGCCCGCCCGGACACGGAGAGGTCGGCGCTGGTGAGCAGCAGCACGCCGGCCAGCGAGAGCCCGATGCCCATCCAGGTCAGCCGCGACACCGGGCGGCCCAGCAACCGCGAGCCCAGCGCGGCCCACACCGGCTGCACACACACCAGCGCGGTCGCCGAGGCGACAGTGGTGTAACTCAGCGAAGGCGTCCAGCACATGAAGTGGGCGGACAGCAGCAGCCCGGCCGCGACGATCAGCTTGATCTCACGACCCGTCAGCGCCGCGAACTCCGCGCGCACCGAGGGCCGGGCCAGCGCGGTGGCGCCGATCGCGGCCGCCCCCATCGCATTGCGCCAGAACGCGATCGCCAGCGCCGGGGCGGTCAGCGCCGCGATCATCGGGCCGGAGGTGGAGACCGCCAGCATCGCGACGCCCAACACCGCGAGGTCCGCACGAGCAAGGCGGCCGTCCATCCGGGTGATTATTCGTTGTGCCGATAGCCTGACCGCAACGAAGATTCATTCGCGCACGTCCGCGCGCTGACCGCGGGAGGCACGCATGTCCGGTGCCACCACGCGTGTATTCGTCTCCCGGCTCGCCGGGTTGGCGGTCTTCGACCCCAGCGGTGACCAGGTCGGCCGGGTCCGGGACGTGGTCGCAACGCTGCGTCCCTCCGGCGAGACCACCCGGGTGATCGGGGTGCTCGTCGAGGTCGCCCCGCGCCGGCAGATCTTCGTCCCGATGAGCCGGATCACCTCGATGGACCGTGGCCAGGTGATCACCACCGGGGTGGTCAACCTGCGCCGCTTCGAACAGCGCGGCGACGAGACGCTGGTGATCTCCGAGTTCCTGGACCGCAAGGTCCGCCTCATCGCCACCGGCGAAGAGGTCACGGTCATCGACATCGGCATGGAGTTCGTCGCCCGCAACCGGGACTGGGTGGTCTCGAAGGTCCACGTCCGCAAGGGCGGGGGCAAGCTGCGCCGACGCGGGGAGACCATGACGGTCGCCTGGGACAACGTCGAGGGCCTTGCCGCTCGCGAGGACGCCGCGCAGGGTGCCGCCAACCTGCTCGCCACCTTCGAGAAGCTGCGCCCGGCCGACCTGGCCAACGTCATGCACGACCTCTCCCCCAAGCGCCGCCACGAGGTGGCCTCCGCGCTCGACGTCGACCGCCTCGCCGACGTCCTGGAGGAGCTGTCCGAGGAGGACCAGGTCGAGATCGTGGGGCAACTCGACGACGAGAAGGCGGCCGACGTCCTCGAGGCGATGCAGCCCGACGACGCCGCCGACCTGCTCGGCGACCTGCCCAGCCACGAGGCCCAGAAGCTGCTCGAGCTGATGGAGCCGAACGAGGCCGCCCCGGTGCGCCGCCTGCTCAACTACGCCGACCACAGCGCCGGCGGTCTGATGACCACCGAAGCGGTGATCCTGCCGCCGAACGCCACCGTGGCCGAGGCCCTGGCCGCGATCCGCAACCCCGACCTGACGCCGGCGATGGCCGCGCTGATCTACATCTGCCGCCCCCCGCTGGACACCCCGACCGGGAAGTTCCTCGGCGCCGTGCACTTCCAGCGCCTGCTGCGGACTCCACCCTCGGCCCTGGTCTCGACGGTGCTGGACAAGGAACTCAAGACCCTGCGGCCGGAGACCACGCTGGCCGACGTCGCCAGCTACCTGGCCACCTACAACCTGGTCGCGGCCCCGGTCGTGGACGCCGCCCGCCGCCTGGTCGGCGTGATCAGCGTCGACGACGTCCTGGACCACCTGCTCCCCGAGGACTGGCGCGAGGCCGAGTCGCCGGAGGATGACGACGACCCCGACGACCGGGACGACCGCGGTTACGGCCCGGACGCCACCGGCGAGATCCCGGTCTACCGACCGAGGCCGCGTTATGGCGCCTGAGCCCCGGGACCGCCTCGACCAGCCGCGCCAGCCGGGCCGGCTGCCCAAGCGCCCGCAGTGGGACGCGGAGACCCTCGCCGCGCTCGCCGAGAAGTTCGCCCGCTTCCTCGGCACCTGGGCGTTCATCGGCTACATGAGCGTCTTCGTCCTGGCCTGGGTGGTGTTCAACACGTTCTCGCCCGAGGACTGGCAGTTCGACGACTTCCCGTTCATCTTCCTCACCCTGATGCTCTCGCTGCAGGCCTCCTACGCGGCCCCGCTGATCCTGCTCGCGCAGAACCGGCAGGCCGACCGGGACCGGGTCACCTACGAGCAGGACCGCACCCGGACCGAGCTGAACATGGCCGACACCGAGTTTCTCACGCGGGAGATCGCGGCCATGCGCTCCGCGCTCGGCGAGGTCGCCACCCGCGACTTCCTGCGCTCGGAACTGGGCCGGATGCTGGACGAACTGGACGAACGGGAGCGCCGCTCCCGGCCGCAGTAGCGAGCAGGTGAGAGGACGGCCCGACCTCCGGTCGCCCCGCCGCCGCATACGATGCGGGCATGGCAACTGCACCGTCGGTCGAGGCCGTCAAAGCCGCTCTGGCCACCGTCAACGACCCCGAGATCCACAAACCGATCACCGATCTCGGGATGGTGGACTCGGTCGAGGTCGCCCCGAACGGTGTGGTCTCCGTCACTGTGCTGCTCACCGTCTCCGGGTGCCCGCTGCGCGAGACCATCACCCGAGACGTCACTGGCGCGGTCAACCGGGTCCCCGGCGTGACCGACGTCAAGCTGACGCTCGGCGTGATGAACGCCGAACAGCGCGCGGGCCTGCAGACCCAATTGCGCGGCGGGACGCCCGCCAAGGAGATCCCGTTCGCCCAGCCCGGATCGCTGACGCGGGTCTTCGCGATCGCCTCCGGCAAGGGTGGCGTCGGCAAGTCCTCGGTGACGGTGAACCTGGCCGCGGCCATGGCCGCGGGCGGGCTCTCGGTCGGTGTGCTCGACGCCGACATCTACGGCCACTCGGTCCCGCGCATGCTCGGCGCCGACGGCCGCCCGACCCAGGTCGAGAACATGATCATGCCGCCGTCCGCGCACGGCGTGAAGGTGATCTCGATCGGCATGTTCATCGAGGGCAACACCCCCGTCGTGTGGCGCGGGCCGATGCTGCACCGGGCGCTCCAGCAGTTCCTCGCGGACGTCTACTGGGGCGACCTCGACGTACTCCTGATGGACCTGCCCCCCGGCACCGGCGACGTCGCGATCTCCGTGGCGCAGCTGGTGCCGACCGCCGAGATCCTCGTGGTGACGACCCCTCAGCAGGCGGCCGCCGAGGTCGCCGAACGGGCCGGTTCCATTGCCACCCAGACCCACCAGCACATCGTCGGCGTGGTGGAGAACATGTCCTACCTGCCGTGCCCGCACTGCACCCCAGAGGGCCGGGAGCACCGGCTGGAGATTTTCGGTCGCGGAGGCGGCCAACGGGTCGCCGACGGACTCGGTCGTCTGCTCGGCGCTCCGATCCCGCTGTTGGGCGAGATCCCGCTGGACCCGCGGCTGCGCGAGGGCGGCGACGAGGGCAAGCCGCTGGTCATCTCCGACCCGGACGCGCCGGCCTCCCAGGTGCTTGCGGGCATCGCGACCCGGCTCGGGTCGCGGTCCCGAGGCCTGGTCGGCCGCTCGCTGGGGCTGTCCCCCGTCTAACGAGCCGGTCTGGCGAGCGGTCAGGTCGCGTCGAAGTCGACCGGCGGGATTTCGTTCTCGCCCAGGGCGCGGGCGGCGGCGGGACGCTTGAGCATCAGCGGCTCGGCGGGCCGGGCTTCGGCCTTCTTGCGCTCCTGCTCACGCTCGGCCAGCTCCGAGACGCCGGGCAGACCGCCGTTGTTGTCGCGGGTCTCGCGCAGAGTCGGGTTGAACATCGGGCTGCGCAGGTCGCGGAACTGCTCGACGTCCTTGCGGATGTCGACGGTGTTCTTGAGCTCCTCGAACGGGTCGTCGGGGCCGAGGGCCTTCTTCATGATGCCGCGCGGGGTGAGGTCGGAGACCTTGACGTCGGCGAACTCCGGGCCGAGTTCGCGGGTCAGCTCGTCCTTGGCACCGTTGACGTAGTTGCGAACCTGCTTCATGAACCGGCCGGCGTCGGCGGCGGCCTTGGGCAGTCGATCCGGGCCGAAGATGATCACGGCGATGATGCCGAGAGTCAGGAACTCCCAGCCGCTGATATCCATCACGTGGCGCTCTCCTAGCCGCTCCCGCCGGGCGGTCCAGGAGCAGCCCACAGGGTAAACCGGTACCCAGCCTTCGTCAGCGGCCGCTGCCCGGTTGGGTGGATCAGCGGACGGAATCCGCGATCAGCGGCTGTGGATGTGGCCGTAGAAGACGTCGAACTCGTCCGAGCCTTCGGTCCACGGCGCCGCGGTCGGGGCGCCCCCGAACACCTGCTCGACGTTCGGCTGAGGGGGTTCACCGCGCAGGACCTGCGCAAACTCGCCCCCACCCTCGTCCGGCCGGGGGCTGCCGGAGGCGTTCTGGGCATGCGCGGAGGCGAGCGTGACAGCGGCGATCCCCAGCGCCCCGGCGGCCAGCAGCGAGCGCCGGGCACGGGAGCCGCGGGTCTCGTAGGGGATCGCCGGCTCACTCAGGCCGAGGAAGGCGATCCGCACCGGCCTGCCGACCTGCGCCACCGGGGGAGCCGGCTCCGAGCCGAGCGGGCGCCGGCGC